>CP107208.1:2700000-3000000 GCA_025758045.1 Oscillospiraceae bacterium
TCGCGTTGCCCAGCTGGCGGAATGTCTCAATGTAGTGGTGCTGCCGCTGCTGCAAAGCCCGGAGCTGACCCCCGATGTCTGCCATGCGGCCCGCGCTTTGAAAGCCAAGCAGATGCTGTATATGCTGACGGTCCTGGTGGATGACACCTGCGCCGAGGAAGCTTTGCAGGACGATTGGATGGAGAGCGTAGCCCAGGAGGCCCGCCTTTGCATGTATGCCCGCCGCCCCGGTATTTCGCCGGAGAAGAGCGATGTTCTGCGCCGCGGCATCGTGGCCGGCCGCCTTGAGACCGGCAAGCCGGTGCTGCTGCTGGATTGGGACGCTGACATTACCTACCTCAACCATCGCATTTCTGATAACACCGTGTGGGGCAGTGCCCTGCAGGAGGGGCAGACCTTCCCGCTGCAGCTGCACACAGGAGAGTAACCCCGCAGCCGCAAGATACGTATAACAAAAGCCGATTCCTTATCGCCTCGATGCGACAAACAAGGAATCGGCTTTTTGTTATGCTTGTAAGGGCTGCCGCTAAGTCATCCAAATCACTGGGGCAGTTTGCCTGGTTCATGCGTTTCGCCCAACTCACCGCGCAGGATCACCTCCAGCTCATCGACAGAGAGCAGCGGCACTGCCTGGGATGGACGGGTCGTGTTGGTCTTCATGCCGCCCAGCACCCACGGCTGCAAAATGCCCATCAGGGCACCGGCAAAAAAACGGCCCGCCAACAGGTTTTCATCAGCACCAATGCCGGGGCGCAGCTCTTTAGCGCGCTGCATAAAGATGGAGGAAAGGTAATCAAATATGTACTGCTGCAAGCTGTTCTGCCCGGTATAGGCCAGTGCGTTGCAGTAAAACACTTTATTTTCCAGCAGGTAATCTTCCACAGCTTCCAGCAGGGCATTCCAGCTGGCATAGGCCGAGCGTTCCACCAAAAACTGGGTCACGCCGCTTTGGAAGTACCAGTTCACCAAATCGTACTTATCCTCAAAATGATAGTAAAAGGTATTGCGCCCGACCCCGGCGTGGTCCACAATATCGTTGACCGAGATCTTTTCCAGCGGGGTGGTCGTCATCAAATCCATCAGGCTCTGGGCCAGCAGGCGCTTTGTCTGATTTGAACGCGGCATGGCAAATACTCCTTACAGCGAAATAGAATCGTACAACGTTATTATAGCATAATGTGCCTGCAATTTGCAAATTTTCCAGGGGCTTATATGGATTATTTTCCCGAAATTTAGCGCTAAATTCGTTAGGACATTTTTTCAAATTTGTTCAGTTTCGCGCTTTTTTGCGCATGTCCGCCGCTTTCAATTGCACAAAAAACGGCATTTGCCCATGTACAATAGCACGAAAAAAGGCATAAAATGGTTGCACAATCAAGAGTTAAAAGGAGCATACGATTATGGCAATGAATAAAGTGGTCCATGCGGCACAGCGTGCAGCGTTCAGCGTTGCCATCGACGCTACCATCAACGCCGTCCGTGGCAAGGGCCCTGAAAATATGGCCGAGCAGGCTGTTAAGCTGGTCAACCTGGCACAGCCCTTGCTGGCAAAACGTTATCCCGACGCCAACTGGGACGCCGTCCGTGCTTTCGTATCCGACCCCAACAGCAAGTGGATGCAGTATGCCTACCGCGCCATTAATGAGATCGACCCCCACATCCTGAAAATGAACGCCCTGAACCTGGTGTACGAGGGCATGTTCGCTGGTTATAACTACGTCATGGAACTGCGCGAAAAGTACGATTGCAACATGCCGTGGATCCTGCTGTTTGACCCCACCTCCGCCTGCAACCTGCACTGCAAAGGCTGCTGGGCTGCCGAGTACGGCAACCGCCTGAACCTGAGCTTTGAGGACATGGACCGTATCGTCACTGAGGGCGAGGAACTGGGCATCCACTGGTACATGTGCACCGGCGGCGAGCCCACCTGCCGCAAGGAGGATCTGTTCAAGCTGGCTGAGAAGCACCAGAGCTCGGTCTTCCACCTGTTCACCAATGGCACCCTGATTGACCAGGCCTTCTGCGACCGCGTCAAGCAGCTGGGCAACATGGCCTTCTTCATCTCCATTGAGGGCATCGGTGATGCTACCGATGATCGCCGTGGTGCCGGTGTTTACGACCGCGTCATGCATGCCATGGATCTGATGAAGGAGAATGGCCTGCTGTTCGGTACTTCCATCTGCTACACCAGCGCCAACTACAAGGCTGTTACCAGTGATGAATTCATGGATATGCTGATCAGCCACGGTGTGCGCTTCAACTGGTACTTCCACTACATGCCCATCGGTGACGGTGCCAACGTCAACCTGATGCTGAACGCCGAGCAGCGTGAATATATGATCCACCGTGTACGCGAGATCCGCGGCTACACCGGCGGCAAGCCCATCTTCTGCATCGACTTCCAGAACGATGGCGAGTACATCGACGGCTGCATTGCCGGCGGCCGCCAGTACGCCCACATCAACCCGGCCGGCGATGTGGAGCCCTGCGTCTTTATCCACTACTCCAACGCCAACATCCACGACAAGAGCCTGCTGGAGTGCCTGCAGCAGCCCCTGTTCAAGGAATATCACAAGGGCCAGCCTTTCAACCACAACCATCTGCGTCCCTGCCCGATGCTGGAAAACCCCGAGCTGCTGGGCGAGATGGTCAAACGCAGCGGCGCCCATAGCACCGATATGCAGCAGCCGGAATCCACCAGCGATGTCTTCCGCCGCTGCAAGCCCTACGCCGACCAGTGGACCCCGTCTGCTGATCGCATCTGGGCTGAGGAACATCCCGATTGTGCCAGCTGTGCATCCTGCTCCGCCTGTGCTTCCAAGTAAAACTGCATAAGCTGCTTTTCAGCGGCCTGCTGTATTTCGGTACAGCAGGTCGCTTTTTTGTGTGTTTCATGGTCTGCGCATTTTCACCACCCACGGCGCATATACTGGAAAACGCCGCAGGAGGAGGGATGCACCATAAAGACCGTCATCTATCTGGATGTGCTGCTCCTTGTCAATTTTCTGGTGGCCTACTTACTGCTACAAGCTGCCGGGGTGCTGACCGGCCAGCGGGCTGCCTTTGCCCGAATGCTGACGGGCAGCGTCTGCGCGGCGGTTTCGGCCTTGATTCTGTTTGCACCGGAACTTTCGTACCCTGTGCAAATTATGTATAAGCTGGCTACAGCCCTTGCCATTGCCGCCTTGACCTTCGGCTGGCGGGATAAGCTGCGACTGCTGGCGGCGGCCTGCTGGTATGCTGCGCTGAATATTTTGCTGGCGGGGTTGGTGGTTTTGATTATTTTCCAAACGGGCACCACACTGCTGCAGACGGGTAACCTTGCGGTCTATCTGCGGGTATCGCCGCTGCTGCTATTGGGGCTTTCCGGGCTGTGCTGCGGGGCTGTTGAAGTGGGGCTGCGTTTTTTCCGCCGCCGACCCACTAAACAGGAGACCGTCGGACTGGAGTTTGAACTTTGCGGTACCTGCATTCACCTGCGGGCTATGCTGGATACCGGCTGCCACCTGACCGACCCCATCACCTGTATGCCGGTGCTGGTGGTCAGCCTCACCGATGCAGGCTCCCGTCTGCCGCCAGAGGTTCGGCAGTTTTTGGCCGGCTGGTTCGCCGGGGGTGATAAGACCGACCCGCCCGCCGGGGCGCAGCTGCGGCTGATTCCTTGCAGCACCGCCGCCCAGCGCAGCCTGCTGCCCGGCTTTGCGGTGCGCAATATCGGGCTTATCACCAAGACCGGCGTGCTGCAGCTAGGGCGTACTGCCATTGCATTTGCGCCGGAATCTTTCGGTGATCCCCAATATGAGGCTTTGTATGGCAGCGATTTTTTATAAAATCTACTACGAAGGGCGGTACGAACCATGAAACTCAGCCAGACACTTTACGCATTGCTTTTACACTTAGTCCCTGTGCGGGAGCTGCATTACATCAACGGGGCCGACACTTTGCCCGCGCCGCTGGACCCTCAGCAGGAGCGGCAGGCGTTGGAGGCTTTAAGCCGCGGCAGCACCGAGGCCCGTGACCTGCTCATCACCCACAACTTGCGGCTGGTCGTGTACATTGCCAAAAAGTTTGAGACACCGTCTGCGGGCATCGAGGACATGATCTCCATCGGCACCATCGGGCTTATCAAGGCCGTGAATACCTTTGAACCCACCAAAAACATCAAGCTGGCGACCTACGCCAGCCGATGCATCGAGAATGAAATTTTAATGTACCTGCGCAAAAGTTCCAACCGCCGCCAGGATGCCAGCATCGACGAGCCGCTGAACACCGACAACGACGGCAACGAACTTTTGCTGATGGATGTGCTTACCAGCGACCAGCCCCAAGTGGGCGAGGAACTGGAGCGCAGCGCCGAGCATGCCGCCCTGCACCGGGCGGTAGCCCGGCTGACACCCCGGGAACGGCGCATTATGGAGCTGCGCTTTGGTTTGAACCGTGAGACTGAGCACACCCAAAAAGAGGTAGCCGACCAGCTGGGCATCTCCCAAAGTTACATTTCCCGGCTGGAAAAGCGCATCATCCGCCGCCTGCGGCGAGAACTGGAAGCCGTCAGCTAAAGCCGTCACGTTTCCTCGGCCCGCGTGTTGGTGATGAACGGCACTGCCAGCCCGCTGACCATGTTCATCTCCGGCTTTTGCGAATAAAGAATATAGTCGAATCCATCCCGCGTCCAGCTGATCGAAGTATAACGCCCGGTGTTCTGCTTCTGCGTCACCGTCAGACCGTCGATCTCATATTCCTCGGTTCGTTCGTAGCCGTTGACGGTCAGGTTGGTCGGCTCCCGCATGGTGCCGCTTCGGGCGACCCGTAGGCTCATGGCGCGGCCCGGCACAATGACAAAGTCCAACTCGGCCACCTCACTTTCGATCAGCCAGCAGCGCTGGGGGATGATGATTTCATTGTCCGGGTAAGCCGCCAGCCGGAAACCTGCCACCTCATTATAATTGGGCTGCAAATATTCGGTGCGCGTCTCGCGGGTATCGGTGCGCGGCGTTTTCCACCGCAGCACCAGCAGCAATACCAGCACCACTGTTTCCGCCGCCAACAAAATCAGCGTTAACACAAACCATAAAAGATCCACCATACCAAGCCCTCCCTTTAATCCCATGCTATGCCCCGGGAAAAGGACATGTGTAGATTTTTCCAGTTTGTTTGCGTGTGTACTTTGCAGCCCATACTGCTTTGTAAGCAACAGCAGGAAGGGGAATCGGCCATGGCGGCACGGAAAGTGGAACTTTGCGGGATGGATACCTCACAGCTTCCGGTTTTGAGCGAAGCGGAAAAAAGCCGCCTGATCGAAGCGGCCCATAATGGCGACCAGGACGCCCGGCAGCAGATGATCCAGGGGAACCTGCGTCTGGTGCTTAGTGTGGTGCAGAAATTTGCAAGCCGGGGCGAGAACCTGGATGATCTGTTTCAGGTGGGGTGCATCGGGCTTATCAAGGCCATAGACAACTTTGACCCCAGCCAGAAGGTACGGTTTTCCACCTACGGCGTGCCGATGATCTGCGGCGAGGTCAAGCGCTATCTGCGGGACAATAACGCCGTGCGGGTCAGTCGCTCCATCCGTGACCTGGCCTACCACTCGATGCAGGCGCGGGAAGAACTGCAGATGCGGGATGGCCGCGAACCGAAAATATCGGAAATCGCCGCCCAGGTCGGGGCCTCGCCGGAGAATGTCGCCATGGCGCTGGAATCCGCCGTGGCACCCACCAGCTTGTACGAGCCGGTCTTTTCCGACGGCGAGGACAGCTTTTCGGTCATGGACCAGCTGCGGGATAAAACAGCGAGGAAAGCTGGATCAGCGATATGATGTTCCGTGATACGGTGCGGGCATTGTCCCCGCGGGAGCGTCGCATCATCGCCCTGCGCTACCTGGGCGGCAAAACGCAAACCGAGGTAGCTAAGGAAATCGGCATCAGCCAGGCCCAGGTGAGCCGGTTGGAAAAAGGGGCGCTGTGCCAGATACGGGAGCAGATCTCCAACTGTTAAGTATAGCAAAACGCCCGCGTTCCGGGTAAAAACAGAACGCGGGCGCTTTGTTGTGTTAGGCTATAAATCAGACCTCGAAAGCCTTGTGCAGGGCTTCCAGGGCGGCATCCTCGTCCTGCTGGCGGATCAGCAGCGAGATGTCCAGGTCGCTGGTCGTGATCAGCACAATCTCGATGTTGGCACCGGCCAGGGCAGCCAGTGCGCGGGCAGCCACGCCGCAGCTGGTGACCATCTCCTCACCAAACAGGTTGATCTTGCTGTAGCCGCCGGAAACCAGCGGGGGATTAGCCTTGGCTGCTGCGGGCAGGGCTTTCATCACGGCGGCAAAGTTATCATAGCTGGTAGTAAAGCTGAAATCTACCGCCGTGCCGCGGGGCGCACTCTGGCAGATCATATCCACCACGATACCGGCCTTGGCAAACACGTCCAGGTGTTCCGCCAAGCTTTGTGCGCTGTACTGCGCACCGGGGAAAGTCGTGAGCATGATATTCTGCTCACTGCTGATCTTGCTGACACCGTACATAAACCGTCATCCTTTCATCAATCTAATGTAACGAATTGCTCGTCGATAGAGCCATACAATACGCTTTCGATGTATTCACGGGTGAGCGTGAAGTTTCCATGCGCCGCGCCCAATTCGTCGGTATAGGCAGAGTAGGGATACTCGCGGATGTTTTTCCACCCGTCTTCGTACTGGCTTATCACGCAATGCAGTTTCGGGTCCTGCATCTCCACGGCGCTGCTGCCGTCCGACTGGGTGGTCTTCTGGAAGGTGATGTCCAATACCGCGCCGATCATATTGTCCGGGCTGGACTGTGCATTCAGGAAATTGCCCAGGCTGTAAGCCACAAAACTGGTATGCCCTTCTGCGCCGGTCAGCCATTCGGCTGTCTGGGTCACATGGGGATGGGTACCGATGATAAGATCCACATCATGGTCAGCCAGCCATTGAGCCATCTGCCGCTGGGAGTCTTCCACATCATGGCTGCCCTCTACACCCCAATGACAGCTGACCACCAGCACATCGCAATTGGGGCGCATGGCGGCAATCTGCTGTTCAATGATATCCAGGTCGCTCAAATACACAACGCCATAGGCCGCACTGCTGGGCGTCGGCAGGCCGTTGGTATGTTCGGTGTAGGAAAGGTAGCCGAAGGTGATGCCATTCACCGTCTGGTACACGTAGTCGTCATAGGTTTCCAGGTTGTAGAACCCCATCGAAACCACGTCATCTGGCATCGCGGCCCAATGCTCGCGGGAGGCATCGATGCCCGCCGCACCTTTATCGTAGCTGTGGTTGTTGGACAGGCTGAACACTCGGAAGCCAATGTCATACAGTGCATCTGTAATATCTCCCGGCGTTGAGAACATGGGGTAGCCGCTGGGATCAAAGGCATCATTGACCAGCGTTTCCTGGTTCAGCCAATTTACGTCAAACTGGGTGTAGAAGTCCCTCATATTTTCATACGCATAGGAAAAATCATAGTAGCCATCGGTGCCGCGATTTTTCGCCTGCAAAAAGATGCCGTCGTGGATCAGGTCGTCGCCGGTGGCGGAAAACCGCACGGTCTCCACGGTTGGCATAGGCTCCGGGGTAGTTTCCGGTGCCGGGGTCGGCTCTACATAGGCGGCGGCTGCCACCGATTCTGGCTGTTGTGCGGTCTTGCCGGTGCTGATTTCCTGCAGCAGCGCTCCTGTCAGTACGCTGCCAACGCCCAGGGCAATCACCAGGCAGGCTGCAATTTCATTATTTCTCAAACGCATGGCAGCTTGCCCCGCAAAAGGTCGGTCATCGTGTAGTAGCCTGGCTCTCGGCCTGCCACGTAGAGGGCCGCCTGCACAGCGCCATCGGCAAACACGCCGCGGCTGCCTGCACTGTGGCTCAGGGTCAGCACTTCCTCGGGGCCGCAGAACAGCACATCGTGCTCACCCACAATGCCGCCGCCACGCACCGAGCTGATACCCAACTCCTTCGCGCCGCGCTTCTGGCGCACCTGAGAACGGTCGTAGACATACTCATAGCTGTTGCCAGCCTCGGCGTTGATGGCATCGGCGATCATCAGGGCCGTGCCGCTGGGGGCATCCAGTTTATTGTGATGGTGCTTTTCGACGATCTCAATGTCAAACTCGCCGCTCAGCACGCGGGTAGCCTGGCGGGCCAGCTCGATCAGCACATTGACGCCCAGCGACATGTTGGCGCTGCGGAAGATGGGCGTTTTGGCGCTGGCATCCTCCAGCACGGTCTCGTCCTCGGCGGAAAGGCCGGTGGAGCAGATCACGCAGGGTACGCCATGGACGGCACCATACTGTACCGCCGCCACCGCACCGGCGGGGGAAGAAAAGTCGATGATGGCATCGACCTTGGGCAGGCCCTCAAACCCGGCATAAACGGGGATATCGCCGACCTTACCAGCCTCACGGTCCACACCGGCCACCACGCGGCAATCCTGGCGGGCTGCAATTTTTTCGATCAGCGCATGGCCCATGCGGCCGTAGATTCCCTGTATCACAATATCCGTCATTTTCTGTTTCCTTTCAAAAAAGGCCCGCAGCAGGTTGCCACGGGCCGGTCAGCATGATTTACAGCAGGCCGAAATCCCGCATGGCGGTCTCCAGCTGATCCTGCACCGCAGCGGAAGGCTCGACCAAAGGCAGGCGGCAAGCACCGGCCTGCCAGCCCAGGCGGTTCATCGCCCACTTTGCGGGGATAGGGTTAACGTCGGCAAACAGGGCCTTGCACAAGGGCAGGGCTTTCAGTTGCATCTGCAGGCTTTCCTGCGTTTCACCGGCGAACCACTTGGCGCAGATGTCGTGAGTATACTGGGGTGCCACGTTGGACAGCACACTGATGACGCCCTTGCCGCCTAAAGCCAGCAGCGGGACGATCTGGTCGTCGTTGCCGGAGTAGATGTTCAGCTCCGTACCGCAGGCGGCAGCGATCTCAGCTACCTGGCTGATGTTGCCGCTGGCCTCCTTGACGGCGTTGATGTTGGGCAGCTTGGCAAGCTGGGCCAGGCTGGCCGGTGTCAGGTTGCAGCCGGTACGGCTGGGCACATTGTACAGGATGCAGGGCAGATTCACAGCGTTGGCAATGGCCGTGTAATGGGCCACCAGGCCCGCCTGGCTGGTCTTGTTGTAGTACGGGGTGACCAGCAGCAGGGCATCGGCACCGTCGGCCTGGGCCTGCTGGGACAGCCAAATGGCATACTTAGTATCATTGGAACCCGTGCCCGCAATCACCGGCACGCGGCCTGCGGCCTGCTTGACCGCATAGCGGATGCAGGCGGTATGCTCCTCATCAGACAGCGTCGGGGATTCGCCGGTGGTACCGCAGATGACGATGGCATCGGTGCCATGGGCAATCTGGTCATCAATGATGCGGCCCAGTTCTTCAAAGTTTACGCTGCCATCGGCGTTCATCGGGGTGATAATGGCAACCGCAGCGCCGGTAAAAACAGGCTTCTTCATAGGGAATGCTCCTTCTTTTAAAGTAGCGCAGGTTCCTGCGCCGGGCAGGGCAGCGGATCAGTCAAAATAGCCCTTGGCAGCCAGCAGTTCCGCCAGCAGCACAGCACCGCCAGCAGCGCCGCGCAGGGTGTTGTGGGACAGGCAGACGAACTTGTAATCGTACTGGTTATCCTCGCGCAGGCGGCCGATGCTGACAGCCATGCCGTTTTCCAGCATGCGATCCAGCTTGGGCTGCGGGCGGTCGTTTTCCTCAAAATAATGCAGGAACTGCTTCGGGGCACTGGGCAGATTCAGGTCCTGGGCAGGGCCATGGAATTCCTTCCAGGCTTTCAGGATCTCATCCTTGCTGGGCTTGTTGGCAAAGCGCACGAACACGGCACCCATGTGGCCATCAGAAACCGGCACGCGCAGGCACTGGGCGGTAAAGCGCGGAGCATCGGCGGAGACGATCTTGTCACCCTCGATGTGGCCCCACAGCTTCAGGGGTTCCTGCTCGCTCTTTTCTTCCTCACCGCCGATGTAGGGGATGACGTTATCCAGAATGTCGGGGAAGGTTTCAAAGGTCTTGCCAGCACCGGAGATAGCCTGGTAGGTGCAGACCAGCACGTCAGTGATGCCGTAGCCGCGCAGGGGATGCAGGGCGGGCACATAGCTTTGCAGGCTGCAGTTGGACTTGACGGCTACGAAGCCGCGCTTAGTACCAAGACGCTTGCGCTGGGCAGGGATAATGTCGATATGATCCGCATTGATTTCGGGCACGACCATGGGCACATCCGGGGTAAAACGATGCGCGCTGTTGTTGGAAACGACCGGGCACTCGGCTTTGGCGTAAGCTTCTTCCAGGGCCTTGATCTCCTCTTTCTTCATGTTGACAGCGCAGAACACAAAATCAACTTTGGAGGCAACTTCCTCCACATTGGCTGCATCCAGCACGATGAGCTTCTTCGCACATTCCGGCATCGGCATCTTCATCAGCCAGCGGTCACCGATTGCATCCTCATACGTTTTGCCGGCGCTGCGCGCACTCGCAGCCACGGCGGCCAGGTGGAACCAGGGGTGGTTTTCCAACAACGTGATAAAACGCTGGCCGACCATGCCAGTTGCACCGATGACGCCTACATTGTACTGTTTCATCTTTCCTAACCCTTCCTTTCGCAATACCTTTCCCGATTTCTATGCAGCAGCGGCATAAATTGTTCCGATTTTGCACAGATAATAAAAAAACCGGCTTGAAAACCGGCACAAAATGCAATATAATATCATATTGCATATACACACAGCGCAACACACCTTTCAGGGTGTGACAGTCCCGCACCTGTTTGGTTACGAGCCCAGGTCAATGCGTGCCGCGCATCGCCTTCGGCGAAGTACCCTTTCACCCAGTTTATGCCCCTGGCAGGGGACTTCAAACCGGGTTACTGATGCACTTCGCGCCTCTGTGCTGGCTTTATTATAGTATCCCTATCCCTGATTGTCAACGAAAAAAGGAAGAAACCATGCTGAAAAAAGATTTTTGGTACGACTTACCTAAAGAACTGATTGCGCAGGAGCCTGCCGCCCCCCGCGACGCGGCCCGCCTGATGGTGCTGGACCGCCAGAATGACAGCATCGTCCACTCGGTCTTTCATGATCTGCCCCAGTTTCTGGAAAAAGGCGATCTGCTGGTCGTCAACAACTCCAAGGTGCTGCCCGCCCGTCTGATGGGCACCAAGGTTCCTACCGGTGCTGTATGCGAACTACTGCTGCTGCGCCAGGTGAAAGGGGACACCTGGGAGTGCCTGGCCCGCCCCGGCAAGCGGATGCAGGCAGGCACTAAGGTGGAGTTCGGCGACGGCAGCCTGACGGCTGTGGTGGATGAGACTTTGCCAGACGGCAACAAATATGTTACCTTTACCTATGACACCGAAACGCTGTATGAGAAGCTGGACGAGTTCGGCAAGATGCCGCTGCCGCCCTACATCACCAAACAGCTGGAGGACCAGAGCCAATACCAGACCGTTTACGCCAAGGAGCTGGGCAGCGCCGCCGCCCCCACGGCCGGCCTGCACTTCACCCCGCAGCTGATGGACACCATCCGTGCGATGGGCGTTAACATTGCCGAGGTTACGTTGCATGTCGGCCTAGGCACCTTCCGCCCGGTCAACGAGGAGTCCATCGAGGATCACCAGATGCACAGCGAGTGGTACTCTGTCAGCGAGGAGACCGCCCGGCTCATCAACGACACCCGCGCCGCTGGCCACCGCGTTATCGCCGTGGGCACCACCAGCTGCCGCACGCTGGAATCCGTCTGGGCCAAGTACGGCAAGATCGTACCTTGCAGCGGCAACACCAGCATCTTCATCTATCCCGGCATCGAGCTGAAAGCCATCGACGGTCTCATCACCAATTTCCACCTCCCGGAAAGCACCCTGATCATGCTGATCTCCGCGTTCTACGGTTATGACAAGACCATGGCCGCCTATAAGGTCGCTGTAGAGGAAAAGTATCGCTTCTTCAGCTTTGGTGATGCGATGTTTATTAAGTAAGGATATTTTCATCAATCAATAAAGGAGCTGCCAACATGCCTTACCGCCTTATCAAACAGGAAGGTGCCGCCCGTCGCGGCGAATTTACTACGGTGCACGGCACCGTGCAGACCCCCGCATTCCAGAACGTTGCCACCGCCGCCGCCATCAAAGGCGGTCTGTCGGCGCTGGATCTGAAAGACATCCGTGCCCAGGTCATGCTGTGCAACACCTACCATCTGCATCTGCGCCCCGGTGATAAGCTGGTGGCCGAGATGGGCGGTCTGCACAAATTCACTAAGTGGGACGGTCCCATCCTGACCGACAGCGGTGGGTTCCAGGTGTTCAGCCTGGCCAAGCTGCGCCAGATCACCGAGGAGGGCGTTACCTTCAACTCCCACCTGGACGGTCACCGCATTTTTATGGGGCCGGAGCAGAGCATGCAGATCCAGGCCAACCTGGGTTCTACCATCGCCATGGCCTTTGACGAGTGCGTGGAGAACCCCGCCACCTACGAGTACGCCAAAAACAGCTGCGCCCGCACGGCCCGCTGGCTGCTGCGCTGCAAGGATGAGATGGCCCGCCTGAAGCATGAGGAAAAGGCTGTCAACCCCGATCAGCTGCTGTTCGGTATCAACCAGGGCTGTACCTTTGCCGACCTGCGTGTAGAACACATGAAGCAAATCGCTGAATACGATCTGGATGGCTATGCTATCGGAGGACTGGCCGTGGGCGAACCTGCTGAGGTCATGTACGACATCATCTCCGCCGTAGAGCCCTTTGCCCCCAAGAACAAGATCCGCTACCTGATGGGTGTCGGCACCCCCGGCAACATCATCGAGGGCGTTTACCGCGGTGTTGACCTGTTCGACTGTGTCATGCCCAGCCGCAATGCCCGCCACGGCCACCTGTTCACCTGGGACGGCATCATTAACATCAAAAACCTGAAGTACGAGCGCGACGAATCTCCCATCGATCCGCATTGCGATTGCCCGGTCTGCCGCAACTTTTCCCGCGCCTACATACGCCATCTGCAGAAGGCCGATGAGATGCTGGGCATGCGCTTGGCTGTTATGCACAACCTGTATTTCTACAACCACCTGATGGAACGCATCCGCGAGGCGCTGGACAACGGCACTTTCCAGCAGTTCCACGACACCTATGTGCATAAACTTGACACCCGCATCTGATATTTTTTCGTAAACGCTTGCGCTGTGCCGCAAAGTTCGATATAATAGAAGAAATCGTTTATTTTAAGGAGTATACCCGCTATGATTCAGTTTTTGAGTGCCACTGGTTCCACCAGCATGACCGAGACCCTGTTTACGCTGCTGCCGATGATCCTGATCATCGTCTTCATGTTCATTCTGATCTATCTGCCGCAGAAGCGCCAGGACAAGAAGGACGCCGCTATGCGCAGCTCCATCGAAATCGGCGATAAGGTTTCTACCATCGGCGGTATCGTCGGCATCGTCTGTGCCATCTCCGAGAAGGACGACACCATCGTTCTGGAGACCGGCAGTGACCGCACCAAGATTCGCTTCCGCCGCACCGCCATTGCCAGCGTGGAGAAGCTGGACATGGGCGGCAAGGACACCACCCCTGCTAAGAAGTAATTTTGCCCAACGGCATACCAAAACGCCCCCTTGCATAGTGTTTACTGTGCAAGGGGGCGTTTTATTATGGCTAAAAGTATTTCTTCCAATCTGCCCAGACGCCGCAGCCGTCCGCGCGGACAAAATGCGCCAGCCTGGATGCTGGTGCAGGTTTTTGCGGCGGGGGTCGGGCTATGCCTTTTGTTGTTGGCGCTGGCTGCATTTCTCTTGACGCATACGCCGCTGCCGCTGCATCTGGTGCAACCGATGGCCTGCCTGGCAGCATCAGCCGGGGCTGCGGTTTCCGGCTTTTTGCTGGCGGGTAAAATCGGGCGGCAGCGGTTTGTATGCGGGTTAATTTGCGGGGCCTTTTATGCACTTTGCCTGCTGGCAGCGGCGTTTCTTGTACATGGTGTGCCCAGCTGGACACGTAGCGACGCCATGCTGCCGCTGGCTCTGCTGTTAGGCGGCACCTTAGGCGGTGCGCTCTCCGCCATTAAGGAGGGGCACTGATGCGCACGGCACAACCTACGCGACCCGCTGTCCGTGCCCGGATGTTCTGGCCGCGCCAGCCAGCGGCGCGAGTGCCGCAGGCCCCGGCAAACGCGGCGGGCAGGCTGCCTTATGTGCCCTTGGGCTGCGCCTGTCTGTTTTTGCTGGGCTACCTGCCAGGCATTTGGCTGGGGCGAACCGGAGCCTGGGAGTCAGGCAGTCAGCTGGCGGCTTACTACCTGTCTAAAAGCAGCTACAGCACGGTTTTCTCTGTATGGCAGTGGCAGTTTTCCGCTGCCTTTTTGCAGTTGGCTGCGCTGTATCTGTGCGGCTTTTCGGCCTTGGGATGTTTCTTTTTCCCGATTTTATTCTTTTTGCGCGGTGGCTTTCTCGGCTTATGCGCTGCCTGCGTACTGGCTGCAGGGGAGAGCCGGGGCCTTGTCTGCTACTGGCTGCTGAGCAGCCTGTCCAATCTGAGTGTACTGTTTGCAGGGCTGTGGTTATCCGGCTACAGCGCAGCGATAAGCAACGGGTTGTTCCAGTGCGTCTTTTCGCGCGGGACCGCCCGTGGGCAGTTGGCGGGGGCTTTTCGGCGTCTGACAATACGCTTTCTGTTTTGCCTGCTGCTGGCCGGAACGGTCAATCTGGCCAACGGCTGGCTGTCAGTCTTCCTCGCCGGAGTCCTGCTGTGAGGGCTTGCTTTCCGCGATATAACCTTGATCCGCAAGAGGAGAGGCTTTCACCGCGGCGCGCAGGCGCTCCTGGTTGATGTGGGTGTAGATCTGCGTGGTGGAAACACTCTCGTGGCCCAAAATTTCTTTCAGCGCCAACATATCCACACCGCCCTGATACATCAGCGTTGCCGCCGTGTGGCGCAGCTTGTGGGGCGAAAAACCTCGTCCGCTTAAGCCTGCGCTTTGCAGGCAACGCGCCACGATCTGTTCCACGCGGCGCGCCGTCAGCCGCTTGCCGGTGCGCTTGGAGACGAATAAGGCCCGTTCATCTGCCGGCAGGTTCGGCAGCGCTGCACGGGCCTTTTTATAATGGTCCAGCGCTTCCAGGCAGGCGTCGTTCAGGTAGACAAGCCGCTCTTTGTTGCCTTTGCCGGTGATTCGGATGGTATCCTGCCTGAAATCGCCCATGTTGATGGTCACCAGTTCTGTCAGCCGCATGCCGCAGTTTAAAAACAGGGTAATCATGCAGAAGTCACGCTCATAGAAGTCACTTTGTATATTTTTTAACAAGTCTATGCTTTCCGCGGCAGTCAGGTACTTAGGCAGGGCCTTTTTTGGTGAGCCGAGGCTGATTCCCTCGGTGGGATTTTCCTGCAGTTTATTCACCTGGGTCACCAGATAGGAGAAAAACCCTTTTAGGGCGCTCAGCTTGCGGGCACGGGCTTTGCCGCCGTTGGCGTCCGTGCTGCGCACGTAGTCCAAATAGGAAAAGATGTCCCGCTTGGTGATCTTTTTTATATCCTCGGTTGAGATGTCCTTTAAGTTTATTTCTTCCAGCGGCGTATCCCGCGGCACACGCGACCATTGCATCGCCATCATAAAACGGAAGAAGCCGCGCAAATCGAGATAGTATGCGTTGATGGTGCGCGGTGACCGCATCTTTACAAAGTCCAGATAATGCAGGTATTCCACCACATCATTGGGTATATCCAAATACGGCGCATGGCGGTCCGGGTGGACCACATCGATATAACTGCTCATTTTCCCTGTTTGCCCCTCCCTCTATTTCGCTAAACTTTAATTTAGCGAAATAGCATGTTATGTCTTTATTATAGCTTTCTGCTTCCCCTGTGTCAAGCGCGGGGCTTTTTTCTGCCTGCTGTCAGGTGGTGCCGGGTGCAAGCTCTGCCGTTGATTTCGGATGTGATCGTAATGTGGTGTTTCCTACAAACAAAAACTGCACAGCAGTTATATGAACCGCTGTGCAGAAATTGTTTAAGAAAACGACTGGACCGTAAGCCGGGTTCTGTATCAAACGACGATCTATCTTGGCCTTACGTTGCCGTAAGGCTCACGCCATCACCGGGACGCGCGAGGCTCCGCATAATGTCCCATACGGATGTTGCTTCAAGCAGGGTTTACATAGCCGCAAAGTCGCCAGTGCGCTGGTGAGCTCTTACCTCGCCTTTCCATCCTTACCGTGCAAGCACGGCGGTTTCTTTCTGTTGCACTATCCCTGGGGTCGCCCCCGGCTGCCGTTAGCAGTTGCTATGCCTCTGTGAAGCCCGGACTTTCCTCAGGCAGTTCTTGCGAACTGTCCCGCCGCCGTATGTTCCACTCGTTTCTGGGATATTATAGCATATTGCACAGCAATTGGCAAGATTTTTTATAATATCAGCTGTAAAAGCAGCAATAAAACCACCCCGGGCACGCCCAGTACAGCCGCCACAAAGGCCGTATAGCGGTTCAGCGGCAGTGCAATGCCGCTGACAGGTTCCAGCAGCGCCATCACAGCCAGCACCCCCAGCCCGCAAACGGCCCCGGCCAGCACAGCCAGTACCGGGTGCCGCTGGCGGGCGGCGCACCGCAAAACCAGCAGCAGGCATACCGCACCGACCGCCCAGGGCCACAAAGTGTCTGTCAGCGGCACGGGGCATCCTCCTCCCGCAATAAGCGCAGCAGCACACGGCTACGGCATCGCAGGGCCGCATGTTGGTAGGTTAGCTGCTCAATTACAAAAGGGTCCAGCGCTTCTTGAAAAGCTTTCTCGTTAGCACGCAGGGCTTGCGTAGCTGCGTCCAGCTCGGCCATCAGGGCGCGGCGCTCTTTCTGGCATTTCTTTTCCTGCCGGGTCAGGTGCTTCACGGTAAGGCCCCCTTTACAACAGGATGCAGATCAGGCCGTCGCATCCCTCATTGATAATGCGTTCCAACGTAGATTGCAGGCGGCTGCGTGCCTCCTGCGGCATATGCAGCAGCTTGGCCTGCACTCCCTCGCTGACCAATTCGTTCAGGCTTTTGCCAAAGATGTTAGTGTTCCACAGTTTGCCGGGGTCGGTCTCGAAATCTGCCAGCAGGCTCTTGATGAGTTCTTCCCCCTGCTGCTCACTGCCCACCGTGGGGGAAAGTTCAGTGTGGATGTTGGCCCGCATAATGTGCAAACTGGGTGCGCTGGCGGAGAGCCGCACGCCGTACTGCCCGCCCTGGCGCACGATCTCCGGCTCTTCCAGCGTCAGCTCTTCGATACCCGGCATCACAATGCCGTAGCCGGTGGCTTCCACCTGGTCAAGGGCCGATTTGATCTTATCGTAGGCGCGCTTTGCCTTGGCCAGGCTGACCACACAGGGCAGTAGGCTGGCTTCATCCACGATGGAAAGCCCGGTCTGCTCACCCAAAATTTTGTAAAAAATATCAGGCGCAATCATTGCCGTAATGTGCACCGAACCGCTGGCAAGGTCCATGCCGGTCAGTATAGTTTTGGTGATGTACTCACATTCCAACGGCAGATTTTTGCCTGCAATATCGGCCATTTTGTGCACAGAGCCGGCAAATTTCAGCATGGCAGTGTATACGGCGCTTTGCAGCCAATGGCCGGATTCCAGCATCATGACCCAGCTGGGCATCTGCACGGCGATTTCTCGAATCGGGAACTCATACAAAAGCCGCTGCAAAATGCCGTCCAGCGCTTCGGCAGTCATTGCTACGCAGTTGATGGGCACGACCGCCCGCTGGTAGGTATCCTGCAATTGGGCGGCCAGCTGGTGGGCGGCATCACTGTCCGGGTCAGTACAGTTCAGCAAAATGACGTAGGGCTTACCGATGGCCTCCAGTTCGGCGATGATGCGGCGCTCGGCCTCGCAGTAGTTTTCCCGCGGCAGGTCGGCCACGCTGCCGTCGGTGGTGACAACGACGCCCACGGTTGCATGCTCACGGATAACGCGCCGTGTGCCGGTCTCGGCCGCCAGGTCAAAGGGCACCTCGTGGTCAAACCAGGGGCTTTTCACCAGGCGGGGGGCGTCCTGTTCCTCATGGCCGAGGGCACCGTCCACCATGTAGCCCACACAGTCGATAAGCCGTGCCCAGAAGCTGCCGCCGCCGGAAAGCTCGATATTGACCGCCTTCTCCGGGATGAACTTCGGCTCGGTGGTCATGATGGTGCGGCCTGCGGCGCTTTGGGGCAGTTCATCGTTGGCGCGGGCACGCTGGGCTTCGTTTTGGATATGCGGCAGCAAAAGCAGCTCGGAGAAGCGCTTGATAAAGGTGCTTTTGCCTGTGCGCACCGGCCCCACCACGCCAATATAAATATCGCCGCCGGTCCGGCGCGCAATATTCTGGTAGATTTGTTCTTGCGTCACGGTGTTTCCTCCTTTACAAAGCGGCGGGAATCAGCAGGCAGGTGCTCTCGGTGGTCAGGTCCTGGGGTGCGGTGCCGCCGGTCTCCAAGTGGTTGGCGGCGGCCAAGTCTTTAGCGCGGGCGTGGTAGCGCTTGGCAATATCAAAGATGCGCTCCCCTTCCTGCGCATAGTACAGGTACAGCGCCGGGCCATCTGTGCCATCGGTAAATTCTTCTCCCAGATCCACCTCACTTAAAGCCTGCTGGGCCTGGGCCTGCAGCATGGAGCCGGTTATGCTCAGCTCAATTTCTACGCGCAGCCGCGTACCGCTTTTGCCGCTGGTCAGACGGGTCACATCGGCATGCAGGCAGGGGTAAGCATCGCCGGGACTTCCCTGCCAGCTGCCTTCCGGCTGCCAGGTAAAAGCTTTATCGTAACAGGTCAGTTCGCCGCGGCTGTCGGCACACAACACATGGGCCGTGCCTTTGCCCTGCAGTTCCCAGCGGGTCTCTCCTGCTTTTTCTTTGCTGGCTGCTTCCTCAGGAATCTGCACCGGCGCTTCCAGCGTGACAAAGCAGCCGCGCACTTCGGCGTCGGGCGTGGGCAGGTCATCCTCTACGGTCACGGACAGATGGCCGTTCAGGTCGGTGGTCCTTTGCAGCAGCTTGCAGACGGTCTGCACGGTCTGTGCCTGGCAAAGGGTCGAGTATGCGTCCGCCACCACGGTGTGGGCAGCGAGCCGCCACAGTTCCAGGTGCAGTTTCCATGTAACCGATAGGCTTGCATCCGCCGCACCATCCTCTGTGCGCAGGGTGCAGTGCAGCAGTTCGCCCCAGGCGATGCACTGGTCGCTCTCGGCTGCTCCGGGAAGGTCGACGGTCTGTTGAACCGTCATCTCTTTGGTGCGGACATCCAGCGCTTCGCTTTCCGACGGCTGGCAGCAAACTTGCACCTGCAAAATGCCCTGGCAGCTGGCCTGCCCGGTCTGCATGGTCAGGCTGGTCAGGGTAAAGCTGCCGCCGATATCCAGGATGGACTCCCCTGTGCCCGGCAGCGGCAGGTTGATCTCACTGGTCAGGGCCTTTTCCTCGGCGGCCACGCGGGTCAGGCCGGATAGCTCTTGTGTGCGCTGCTCAATGCCGCAATCGGCCAGCGAGGTCAGCAGCTCGCAATTCCTGACCATCAGCGCTGCGGCACACAGGATGTACGCCCCGCGCAGGTCGATGCGATGCTCACTGACGGCGCGGCAGTTGCAGTATTCCTGCTCGCCCCAGACCTGGGCCGGGCCTTCGGCAAAGGCAGCGTCCGGGAGCTCGACCGATTTTTCAAAGGCAAATTTCTGCTCGGTGCGGTACAGTCGGCAGCCGGGCTCATCGCTTTGATAATACACGGTGCAGCGCAGATACCCCTCGCAGTGCCAGCGCCCGCTAGCTACCCGGTTTTGCAGTACCACCGGCTGCATCAGGCATTTGACGATCTTAAAAACAGCCGGCTGATAATCCGGAATCAAAATTTCCGTTTCCACCGGCAGTTCCTGCCGTGTCTCCCACCGCCCGCCGTATGCTGCAAGGGTGTCCTTAAACACCTTCAGTTCCATGCTGGTTACCCCTTTCCGTTTGGTATTCTTGTGCATGTATATGCGGCAGGGTAAAAAAATAGCCCCTGCTCAACGGGCAGAGGCATAGGATATTTTACACTTTGAAAGCTGCGCGGAGCAGCCAGCGCAGCGCGCGGGGACAACGTACCACCACTACATGCACGGCTTACACCTCCCTTCCCTGGGATTTACTGTATAAACCATACTATGGCAGCGGTATGGGATGTGTGCCTTTAATCGGCGCGGGTCAGCACAACGATGCCATGGCCTGCCTGGCAACGCAGGGTAACGGTGGGTTCTACAAACTCGTTGCTGACACCAAGAGGATAATCCGGCACGAGTTCTGCACCGTGCAGGGGGTAATACGCCCCCTCAATGTCCACGCCGATCAGCTTGCCATCCCACGGGAACACCGAGAGATACTGCCATTCGCCGCGCTGCAAGGTAAGGTCTTTACCGGGGACAAGATAATGGATCTCGCTGGCGGTATCTGCCAGCACTACGTCCACGCCATGCTCAGCTAAAAACAGGCCAGTGGAAAGGTTGGCAATCGTATGCTCCAGCCGGGCACCGCCCAAGGCGCCCAGCATGGTGACCTGGGTATAGCCGTTTTCCAGAAGCCATTTGGCGGCGTAGTGGGTGTCGGTGTCA
Source organism: Oscillospiraceae bacterium (assembly GCA_025758045.1). Lineage (NCBI taxonomy): Bacteria > Bacillati > Bacillota > Clostridia > Eubacteriales > Oscillospiraceae > Oscillospiraceae bacterium. The sequence continues at coordinate 2,720,589 of CP107208.1, forward strand.
TCTTTGACGTGTGGCAGCACAATGGTATCACTGTCGGTATCAGGCTGCGGGGCTGAATCAAAATCCCCCACGATCAGATTCGGGCGCACACCCAGGCAATCGGAATTGCGGTAGCCGGCATCGCAGGCTACTACAAAGCTGCCGGGGCGGCAGTAGCGCTTCATAGCTGCATCGACCGGCACGGCCGAAAGCAGGATCGCGTGTTTCATTATTTTTCCCATTCTTTCCTGGCGCTGGCTTCCTCGTACATGGCAAGGTAGCTGGCATAGCGCGTTTTGCTGATTTTGCCTTCCTCAACTGCCTGTCGCACCGCGCAGTCGGTCTCGGCACGGTGCGAGCAGCCGGTGAAGCGGCACTGCCCAAAGTAAGGCTCAAACTCCGGGAAGGTGTGCTGGATGTCCTCTTTGGGGATGCGGCAGAGCTTCTGGGCTTCCAGACTGGCAAAGCCCGGCGTGTCGGCCAAACGGCCGCCGCAGATTTCAAATATCTCCACCTCGCGGGTGGTATGGCGGCCGCGGCCCAGCTTTTGGCTGATGGAGCCGGTCTCCCGCTGCAATTCAGGCGCCAGAGCGTTCAGCAGTGTAGACTTACCCACGCCAGAGTTGCCGCAGAAAGCACAGAGATGATCTTTGATCTGCGCCTTGATTTCGTCAAGGCCCTCGCCGGTCTCGTAGTTCAGCTGCACCAGCGGGATGCCACTGGTTTTGTAGGCCTGCACCAGCGTATCCGCCGCGCCAAGGTCAGCCTTGGTCACGACCAGAATCGGCTGTACCTCTTTATAAATGGCAGCCGCTGCCAGCTGGTCCAGCACCAGGGTACTGGGCACAGGCTGCACGGTGCTTGCCACAATGAACAGCACATCCAAATTTGCAATAGGCGGGCGCACAAACACGTTTTTGCGAGGCCTGATCTCGTCGATGACCGTGCCGTCCGGGGAAAGCGCTACCCAATCGCCTGCCACCGGCTTGATGCCGCTTTTACGGAAGATGCCGCGCGCCTTGCATTCTTTGATGCCATCCGGCGTTTTTACGTAGTAAAATCCGCCGATGCCTTTTGTGATATAGTTCATAGCGTTCCCCATCAAAGCGGGTTGCCCTGAGCGTCGCACTGCTGGCCGTTCTCATTCCACATCGTGCCATCGGTCAGCTGGTGGATCTGGTGTGCGCCATCCGAGCTGGACCACCAGCTCTCTTCGATCGCATTGCCGCCCTCATCTCCGCCGCCGTTATCGGTAGGCGTTTTGACGACTTCAGGCACACCGGTGGAGACCACCAGCGTGATAGCCGATGTGATGCGGGCCTCGGAACCGGCGGCCGGGCTCTGGCTCAAAACGGTACCGGCTGGCTGTTCGCTGGCCTGCTCGACCACGCGGACCGAGAACTTGCCCTTGATCTCGTTGCGGGCATCTTCGAGCATACGACCGGTCAGGCTGGGCACAGGCTGGGTCTTGTTCTTGTCCTGGCGGCTGACGTAGACGATGACCATCGAGTCACCGGTGACGGTCTCACCGGCAGCAGGCTGGGTGTAGATGACCGCGCCGGGGGCGACGGTGGCGTCCACCATCGGCTTTTTGGTTACGCGCAGGCCCATGTCTTTCAGGGTCTGCTCGGCATCCTCAGCCACCATGTTTTTCGTCTCGGGGATCGTAATATACTGGGTGCCCAGGCTCACGGTCAAGGTGATCTTCTGGCCCTCCTTGACAGTACGGCCGGCCTTGGGGTTCTGCTTGACGATGGTGCCGGCGGGCTCGTCGGAATATTCTTCCTCTTTCTGCAATTTCAGCAGAGAATTATACTCCGAAGCGCGGAACTCATCCTCGGTCATGCCGATGAAGCTGATGAGGGTGACGTCGTTACGGTTGGAGAAAAGCAGGTTGCTGGAGTTGGTGAAGATCAAATAGATCAGGATAGCGGCACCGATGACAAAGGCGACCGCCATGCCAAAGAAAATGGGTAGCAGAGAGAAAGGCTTCTGGCCTTTTTTCTTCTTATTCTTTTTGCCGCGGCCGGGGTTCTGGGTGCCCACACGACGGGCTTCTTCGGTGCGGATATTGCTGCCGGACTTAGCCGCTGCCTTGGTTCCAGCCGCCGATTTTGCGGCAGGTTTTGTGCTGTTTACCACGCGGTTGATATTCCTTTCCGGGTTGTCCTGGGTGTTGCGGTACTCATACGCAAAGCGGGCCGAGGGGTTGCGTTTGAAAGCCTCGATGGCTTCCAGCATTTCCTGGGCGCTCTGGTAGCGGTTGGCCGGGTCCTTTTCCATGGCTTTTTCGGTGATCTGGCACAGGGCTTCGGGCACGTTGGGGGCCACCTGCGCCAAAGGCTTTGCCTTATCGGAGATCTGCATGATGGCGATGGACACAGCACCATCGCCGTCAAAAGGCAGCTTGCCGGAGAGCATCTCGTACAGCATAACGCCCACTGAGTAGATGTCGGTGCGGGCGTCGGTCTTATCGCCCTTGGCCTGCTCGGGGCTGATATAATGCACCGAGCCAATGGCCTTATCGCTGACGGTCTGGCTCTGCGCACGAGAGAAGCGCGCAATGCCGAAGTCCATCATTTTAATCGATCCGTCTGCCAGCAGCATGATGTTCTGCGGCTTTACATCGCGGTGAATGATGCCCTTGGAGTGGGCATGCTGCAAAGCGCTGAGCACCTGGGTGGCAAAGTGTACAGTTTCTTTCCAGGTCAGGGCGCCGCCGCGCTGCTTAAGGTACTCCTTCAGCGTGATGCCGTCCACATATTCCATGACAATATACTGCAGACGGTCCGTCACGGATACATCGTAAACCTTTACGATGTTGGGGTGATTCAAGATGGAAATAGCCTTGGACTCGTTTTTGAAGCGGCGGACCAGCTCCTCGTTATCCAGGAATTCCTCTTTCAATACCTTAACGGCGATGGCATTGCCGGTCCTGGTATCGGTGCCGCGGTAGACGTTGGCCATGCCGCCCATGCCGACCAGACTTTCGATCTGATACCGTCCGTCCAGCCGCTTTCCAATGAGATTATCCATGATTGACCTCCGTAATTTCCACGCCCATCAGCAGCACGGTGATGTTATCCTGCCCACCGGCCTGCAAAGCTCTATCTACTAAGATGCTGGGGGCCTCAAAGAACGGGACCTCCCGCAGCACCAGTGCAATCTCTTCATCCGAGATCATGTTGGTCAGGCCATCACTGCACAGCAGCAAAATGTCGCCGACTTCGATCTCGCAGCGGTTATATTCCGGCACGATATTGGCCGAAACGCCCAACGCCCGGGTGATTAGGTTCTTTTTGGGGTGCTGGGCCGCCTGCTCCCGAGTGATCTTACCGCTGTCCACCAACTGCTGGACCATTGAGTGGTCCCGCGTGATCTGACGCATCTCGCCCTCGTGGAAAAGATACGCGCGGGAGTCGCCCGCATGGACCACATGCGCCAGCCCCCCGCCGGCATACGCACAAACGCCGGTCGTACCCATGCCCATCATCTCAGGGTCCGAGGTGGCTTTTTCATACACGGCGCGGTTGGTAATATCAAACCCGCGCATGATAAAGCTTTTCTCGCCGCCCGGCTGCAGGGAGCGCATCTGACGGGCAAAATACTGCTGCATCGTATCGGTGGCAATGTGCGCGGCGATACGCCCGCCATTGACGCCACCCATACCATCGCAGACAATGCCCCAGGCGGTACCGCCCGGCAGCTGCTGCGCGCAGTAGTTATCCTGGTTTTCCTGGCGGCAGCTGCCGATGTCAGTAATTGCGGCAATCTTCATTCAGGTTGGTTCCTTTCCGTAGTTTTCAGCAATTTTCGGCCTGCTGGGCATCCTCGCGGCGCAGCTGGCCGCAAGCGGCACTGATGTCCGTGCCCAAGCGGCGGCGCACCGTGGCGTTCACGCCCAGGCTTTCCAGCTTTTGCTGGAAGCGGTGCACGTTGGCGTCGTCCGTAGCGGAGTACGGGCTGCCGTCCACGGGGTTGATGGGAATCAGGTTCACATGGGCGCCCATGCCTTTAATAAGGTTGGCCAGCTTTTGGGCCATCTCATCGCTGTCGTTGACGCCGCGCACCATCGAATACTCAAAGCTGATGCGGCGACCGGTCTCCTTCTGGTAGCGGCGGCAGGCCGGGATCAGCTGCTCCAGCGGGAACGCATCGTTGACAGGCATCATGCCGGAGCGGGTCACGTTATCCGGCGCATGCAGCGAGACCGAAAGCGTCAGCTGCAAATGGCGCTTGGCCAGCTCGTCGATCTTGGGCACCAGGCCGCAGGTGGACAGGCTGATGTTGCGCATGCCGATGTTGACCCCCTCCGGACAGGAGATGATCTCCAAAAAGTCCATCACATTGTTAAAATTGTGCAGCGGTTCACCGATGCCCATTAAAACGATGTGAGAGACCCGCTCTCCGGAGTCCTTCTGTGCGGTGTAAATTTCTGAGGCAATCTCGCCCGCGGTCAAATCCCGCACGCGGCCTGCCTGGGTAGAGGCGCAGAAGCGGCAGCCCATGGCGCAGCCCACCTGGGTGGACACGCAGACCGTGTTGCCATACTTGTAGCGCATCAAAACCGTCTCGATGCAGTTGCCGTCGGCCAATTGCAGCAGATATTTGACCGTACCGTCCTTGGATTGCTGGCGGCGGCGGATGGTGGGCGCTGCGATGGTGCAATTTTCCGCAAGTTGTGCCAGCAGGGTCTTGGGCTGGTCGGTCATCTGGGAAAAATCCGTCACAAGCTTCTGGTGCAGCCATTTAAAAATCTGCTTGGCGCGGAATTTCGGCTGGCCCAGGCTGACAAGATACGCGGTCAGCGCGTCCAGCGTAAAATCGGATAAGCAAATCTTCGTTGCTTCGCTCATGCTGCGTTCCTCCCTTCTTTACTATTATAAACGATCATTGTGTACTTTCTGTTTCCAAAATAGCGGCAAAAAATCCGTCAGTGGCCGTTTTATGCGGCAAAAACAGTGTGCCATATTCGCCCTGCTGCATGCCAGGCAGTTGCAAGGCGGGGACAGCCACGTGGAAACGCGGGTTGTTTTCGAGGAAGGTTTTCACCTGTTCCTCGTTTTCATCACGATTGACTGTACAGGTAGAATACACCAATCGGCCGTTTTCGGCAAGTAAATCTGCGCCATTTTGCAGGATCTTCTGCTGGCTTAGCAGCAAATTCTCTATCCCGTCCAAATCTTTATAGCGAATGTCCGGCTTTTTGGCTATGACGCCCAAACCCGAACACGGCACATCGCACAGGATGCGGTCGAATTTGCCCCAATCGCTGCGGAGCTGGGCAGCGTCGTTCTGCACGGCTTTGGCACAGGTGACACCGCAACGGGCAAAGGCTTTGCGCAGCAGCGGCACGCGGGATTCCACATACTCGCCACTGATTAGTTTCCCTTGATTCTGCATGCACTCGGCCAGCGTCAGGCTTTTGCCTCCGGGCGCGGCACAAAGGTCCGCTACTTTCTGGCCAGGCTGTGCCCCCACACAGAGGGCAGCAAACTGGCTGGCCAAGCCCTGCACGTGGAAAAGCCCCCTGGCAAAGGCCCGGCTTGCGGCGGGCGAGCCGTTGAACTCCACCAGCAGCGCATGGGGCCATGGGCCGGGCCGGACGCTGTGGCCCTCGGTGTGCAGCAAATCGGTCAGCTCTTCGTCGGTGGTGCGCAGGGTGTTGACGCGGATGGCCGTAGCCGGGCGCTCATAAAATACGCCGGCCATTGCGAAGGCTTCTTCACCGTACTGGTTATACAGCAGCTTTGCCACCGCGGGTGACAGGCAGTAATAGGTGCCCAAGCGCTGCAGTGGGTTGGCAAAATCGTCCTCGTGTACCTCGGTCACAACGGCCTTGCGCAGTACGGCATTGACCATACCGGCGGCGCTGCTTTTGCCGAGGGCTTTCGTCAGTCGGACGGATTCATTCACCGCCGCCGACATGGGCACCTGCATATACTTGGCCTGGGCCAACCCGCTGCGTAGCACGGCACGCACCGGGGCGTCCAGTTTGGCGACCGGCTTTTTGGTGTAGCGGTCGATTGTATAGTCCAGCAGCGGCAGGCGCTCCAGCGTGGTGTAAAAGATGCGGGCCGCAAAGGCGGCGTCGCGGGTGTTCATGGGCGGGTCACACTTTTTTAGTTCGGCATCCAGCACCAGGTTGGCGTAACCGGCCTGTTCCTGGTGGATCAATGCCTTCACGGCCAGGCGGCGGGGCGTCACAGGCGGTCCCCCGCTTTTAAGCGCCTACCGGCGGCCCAGGCGGTGCCAGCCATCGGCTTGCCGCCCTCAGGCGTAACGGTCAGCAGAGCCACTGCGCCGTTTGCGGCGGCAATGGTCAAGGGCTTAAGGGCCAGCACGGTGCCGGGGGCCGCATTCTGCGGGTTCTCCGCCAGGCGGCTTTCCTGTACCTTGATGCGCTTGCCCTCATGCGCAAACCAAGCCACCGGCCAGGGGTTCATACCACGCACCCAGTTGTGGATGTGGGCTGCGTCTTCGGTGAAATGGAACTGTGCCATCTCCTTGGTCAGCGGCGGGGCCAGCGTGGCCTGGGCGTCATCCTGCTTTTGGAGTTTCAGCTCGCCGGCGGGGATCTTTTCCAGCGCCGTGACCAGTGTTTTGGCACCGACAGCGCTGACGCGGTCAAACAGCTCACCGCTGGTCTCCTCGGGGTCGATGTCAACCGGCTCGACCATCAGCACGTCACCGGTATCCAGCCCTTCGTCCAGCTGCATGATAGAAACGCCGGTCCCGGAGTCACCGTTGAGCACCGCCCACTGGATAGGTGCCGAGCCGCGGTATTTGGGTAGCAGCGACACATGCAGGTTGATGCAGCCGTACTTGGCTACATGCAACAGCTGCGGCGGGATGATGCAGCCGTAGGCCACCACCACGATGATCTCCGGGGCCAACTCCTGGATGATGTCATCCGAAGAACCGTCCCGCAAAGTGCAGGGCTGATAGACCGGGATTCCACGCTCCACCGCCAGCTGTTTGACCGGCGGGGCCGTCAGGATCTGCTTGCGGCCCACCGGCTTATCGCGGCGGGTAAATACCGCGCAGACCTCGTGCCCGGCGTCCAGCAGGGCTTGCAGGCTGGCAGCGGCAATATCCGGGGTGCCCATGAACAGGATACGCATGATATCAGTCCTCGTTTTCTTCGGGGTAATCGTCTTCGTAGAAATGCTCGGCCAGGTCCATGATGGTGATGCCGTCCAGATGGTTGTTCTCGTGCTGGATGCAGCGGGCCAGCATATCGTCAGCCTCCATCTCAAACCACTCACCGTGGCGGTCCTGGGCCTTTACCTTGACATGCTTGGAGCGCTTGATAGCGCCGTTATGGCCGGGGAAAGACAGGCATCCCTCGTACAGTTCCACCTGCTCATCGCTCAGCTCAAGGATCTCTGGGTTGATGAACTCGATGAACTTGTACTCGTAGTTAGCGGGGACCTCCTCGGGCAGGTCACGGTCATCCAGGCAGATGAACAGGCGGCGCATCATGCCCACCTGCGGGCCAGCCAGCCCCAGGCCGTTGGCGGCGATCAGGGTCTCTTTCATATCGTCCAGCAGGGTGCCGAGGCGGTCATCAAATTTCGTGACGGGGCGGCAGACTTTTTTCAGAATCGGGTCTCCGTCCTGTACAATGGTGCGAAGTGCCATGGGTAATACCTCCAAAATTGTTTTCAATACGTTCTATTTTATAAATCACCGTCGGAGTTGAAATCCACGATCACGGAAGCTTTCTGCGGCAGTTTTTCTTTGGCGTAAGCATCCAACGTTTCACGCAAAAGGGTGCGGAACGCAGTATCGTTGCGGCATTTCAACGTCAGCTTATAACGGAATTTTCCGTTCAGCATCGTAATGTTCATGGGGGCCGGGCCTAAGATGCGCAGCGGCAGGCCGGGGCGCTGGGCGGCACGTTCCGCCAACAGCGAGCCGAAACGCTGGGCCGCGATGAGCACGGCCCCCTCCTGCGCCCCCACAAAGCCAATAACGCAAAACGCGCAGAACGGCGGATACAGGCCAAACTTACGGAAGGTGATTTCCTCGCGGTAGTAAGCCTCGTAATCCTGGGCGGCGGCCAGCTGTAAAACGGGGTGGTCCGGCACGGTTGTTTGTATCAGCGCGCGGCCGGGCAGTGCAGCGCGGCCGCCGCGGCCGATGACCTGCGTGACCAGGCTGAACACGCTCTCGTAGGCGCGGAAGCCCTGCCCGAACAGCAGCGAGTCGATGCCCAGCACACCGACGAGTGTAACTTTTTCAAAGTCCAGCCCCTTGGCCACCATCTGGGTGCCAAGCAGGATGTCGTACTCGTGCCGGGCAAACTGGGCCAGCATCGTTTCGTGGGCGTTTTTTTTGCCGGTAGAGTCCTGGTCCATCCGCAAAATGCGGGCGCTGGGCAGAAGTTCCGCCAGTTCTTCCTCAACGCGCTGGGTGCCGAAGCCGCTGTAGTGGATCTTGCCGCCGCACTCGGGGCAGAGCGTCGGCAGCGGATGCACCGTTTGGCCGCAGTGGTGGCACATCAGCGCCTGCTGGGGTTTGTGGTAGACCAGCGGCACACTGCAGTTGGGGCATTTCAGCACGTGGCCGCAATCGGTGCACATGCCGATGGTGCGGTAGCCCCGGCGATTTAAGAGCAGGATGCTCTGTTCCCCATTATCGAGATTTTCCTGCAGCTCGCGTGCCAGGCGGCGGCTGACCTCCCGGGGGTTGCCTGCCGTCAGCTCGGCGCGCATATCGATGAAATCCACGCTGGGCAGCGGGCAGCCGCCGTAGCGCTGGGTGAGGGTAACAAGTTTCAGTTTGCCGCTTTGGGCGGCGTGGTAGGTCTCGGTCAACGGTGTGGCCGAGGCAAAGACCAGCAGGGCGTTTTCCATGACAGCGCGCTTTTTGGCGATGTCGTGGGCATCGTAGCGGGGGGCAGATTCACTCTGGTAGGTATGTTCCTGCTCCTCATCCACGATGATAAGCCCTAAATTTTGCAGCGGCGAGAAGACCGCACTACGGGTGCCGACCACGATGTCGGCATTTCCCTGCTGGATCATCCGCCACTGGAGCAGCCGCTCGGTGTTGTTGAGTGCCGAGTGCTGTACCGCCAGGCGGCTGCCAAAGGTGGATTTTAAGCGGCGGATCATCTGCGGTGTTAAGCTGATCTCCGGCACCAACACCAGGGCGCGGCGGCCCAGTTCCAGCGTGCGTTCGATGAGCTTTAAAAATACCACCGTTTTACCGCTGCCGGTCACGCCGTGCAGCAGCGCTGCGTGGGGCTTGCCGTCCTCCAAGTCCGGCAGCAGCGTCGCAAAGGCTTTCTGCTGTTCTTCGGAGAGGGTCAGTGGCTGCGGGTCGAACGGAATGTCCGCGAAAAGATCCAGCGACTTATCCTGCTCGGCCACCGTGAGCACGCCCTTTTTGCAAAGGGTGTCCAGCGTTGCCTTGGAGATGCCCGCCTCATCCAGCTGGCGGGCTGTCTTGGGGCCGGTGCTCAGCGCTTCCATCGCCGCCAGCTGACGCGGACCAGGCTTCGGCTTGGCGGGCAGCTCCCCTGCCAGCGTGTAAAGTCGCTCGGTCGAGCGGGACAGCCGGTTCTGCATCACGGGGCGTCCGTTTTCCACGGCAGCACGGTACTGGGCACCGTATGGGATAACCGCCTTGACGGCCTCGAACCAGGTACAGAAGGTGCGATCTTTCAAAAATCGCACCAGTTCCAGCAGATCCGGCGTCAGCCGAGCTTCCGCCGGGGCGGCATCGTACAGCGTTTTCAGCTTTTGGGTGTCGGCGTCCTCCGGCAGCGCCGCTACCGAGAGCACCACCGCCATCCGGGGCTTATTTCCCCGGCCAAAGGGCACTAACACCATGCTGCCGGGCCAGACTTTATCGTTTAACCGCGGCGGGATGCAGTAGGAATACAGCTTATCAAAGTGGATCGTCGCATCGTCTACCGCCGCCTGGGCAATCTGCAAACTCATTCGGCAGCGCCGTGCTTAAGCTTGAACTGGATGATGGAGTAGATGCTCTCAGCGCAGCTGTCGACCTCGACATTGACCACATGCTCGTCGTAGTTGACGGAGTTGGCAATCTCGGTCTCGGCACGCTTTAAGCGGCGCTGGATGGTCTCCTCATTTTCCGTGCCGCGGTTGCGCAGGCGGCGCTCCAGTTCTTCCATATCCGGGGGCAGCACAAAGATTGTGGTGGCACCGGGGTACATTTTTTTGATGTTGCCTGCGCCTTCGACCTCGATGACCAGAATCACCGGGATGCCCAGTGCCATGCGGCCCTCAATCTCGCTGCGCAGGGTACCGTAGTAATTTTCGCAGTATTTGGTGTGCTCGACAATCTGGTCATGGGCCAGATGATCCTCGAAATCAGCTACCGTCATGAAATGGTAGTTGATGCCGTCCTTCTCGCCCTCACGCGGGGTGCGGGTGGTGGCGGAGACGGTGTGCTGGATCTCCGGGTGTTTTTTCAGCAGGCTTGCCACGACGGTGTCCTTGCCGGTGCCGGACGGGCCAGAGACAACAAACAGATACTTTTCACCTTTCATACTCTATACTCCCTTTCAGCTTTCTTCTTCCTGGGCAAAGCGGCCGGTAATACTTTCCAGCGGGATGCCGGACAAAATTATGTGATCCGAGTCCATGATAAGCACCGCCTGGGTCCTGCGGCCGTAGGAAGCATCGATCAAAGCGCCCTTCTCGCGGGCATCCTGCACCATGCGCTTGATAGGTGCCGAATCCGGGCTGACGATGCCAATGACGCGGTCTGCATTGACCATATTGCCAAAGCCGATATTGATCAGTTTCATGGATGCCCCCGCTTACTCAATGTTCTGGATCTGTTCGCGAATCTTCTCAATCTCGGATTTCAGCTCCACCACCAGGCGGGTGATGGCTACATCCTGGCACTTGGAGCCGATGGTGTTAGACTCACGGTTCAACTCCTGGGTCAAAAAGTCCAGCTTGCGGCCGATGGGCTCATCCAGGGTCAAGATCTCGCGGTACTGGGCCACATGGCTGTGCAGGCGGACGGTCTCCTCATCGATAGCGGTCTTATCGGCAAAGATGGCAGCCTCAGTAACAAGGCGGCTTTCGTCGATGTTGCGGTCGCCCAGCAGTTCCTGCAGGCGGGCGTAGAGCTTATCGCTGTAAGCCTGCACGCGGCCTGCGCTGTTTTCCTCGATCTGGCCGACCAGCGTCTCGATGGTATCGAGGCGGCCCGCCACATCCTCTTTCAGCTTTTCGCCCTCGACGGCGCGCATAGCCACAAAGGCATCCACGGCCTTTTCAGCCACCGACTGCACATCTTGCCAGAGTTCTTCCTCGTTGGTGGGGGCAGCAGTCTGGGTCAGCACATCGGGGAAACGCGAAAGCATACCAACGGAGACATCGTTTTTCAGGTCCATCCGCTCCACCATCTCGTTCAGGGCGGCGCGGTAGCCCTCGGCCAGCTGCCAGTTGACCGACACCACGGTATCGGCGGCTGTGACCGTCTGGATGGAAAGGCTTAATTCCACCTTGCCGCGGCTGACCCTGGAAGCCACCAGCTTTTTCAGCTTGTCTTCCAGAAACGCGCAGGAGCGCGGCAATCGGGAAGAATACTCAAAGAAACGCGCATTGACGCTGCGCAGTTCCACCTTGATGTCACGCCCGTGCAGCAGTGCGCCGGCGCGGCCGTAGCCTGTCATGCTCAAAACCATATCCTACACCTCATACCTTCGGATTCCTGTGCCAGATGCACAAACACATATATTGTATATTGTACTATTTTTACAGCCAAGATGCAAGAAAATCCGAATAAAAAACTGCACGTCCGCAGAGTTTTCACGCTTTACGGGTGTGCAGTTTTCATTGCTATGTACAAACAGGATTATTCGTCGTCGTCCTCGTCCATGATGCGACCGATGCCCTTGCGGTAGAACGGCTCACTGCCGCGCATGCCCTGCTGCCCCAGCGGAGAGATGGACGTGGTGATGTTCAGGTCGATCTTCTTCTCGCGGCCCATCAGATAGGGGCGTGCTGCCTTGGCAACGGCGGAAAACAACTTGTCATCCTTGGGGCCGTCCAGCACCAGCAGGTAGCTCTTGGCCTCATCGTTGATGATCATGATCTGCAGGTAGGCAGAGCCGACGCCGGGAGCCTGAGCCAGCACTTCGCAGATAGGGTCGGCCAGCTCGTCCGGCAGGACGCTGGGTTCCACGATGGTAACCTTGTCGCCCGGCTTGATCTGGGTGACAGCGGCGCGCTGCTGGGCCAGGGCCTTGGCGATTTCGTCCTTCTGCTTTTTGACGGACTCGATCAGTGGCTTCTCCAGGCGCAGGCTGTTCTCGCCGGGGTTGATGACTATACCGGAGGCATCTGGGTTCTTCGAGACCATATTGGCGAAGTCATCAAAGCGCAGCATGATAACCTGCCGGCCCTGCTCCGGGTTCTTCTGCCATGCATGTACAGCGTCCCAATCACTGAAGCCCAGGTAGTAGTGTTTGCCCTCGGGGCTGTTGACCATGATGAGGTTGATTTTGGTGTTGGGGGGCAGCTGCACGCGGCCATCCGGGCCGGGCGTAGGGGCAGACTGACCCTGCAGGTCAAAGTTGGCCGGTGCCAGCAGCGGAGAGCGCACCAGCTCGTTGAGAACGGCATTGAGGTTTTTGGGGTTGTTTTCGGCTTTCAGCGCTACGATGGCATCTTTCAGCTTCGGGTTGAACGCCGGTGCTTTGGGTTGATTCTGGTCAGGCATGGTTTTCTCCTCACTTTAATTTTATCGTGTTGATCGCTTCACGCAGGTAGGAGACGCCCACCAGCTTGAGGCCCGGGAACTGGGCCGGATCGATCATTTTTAAATTGTGCTTGGGTACGATGGCTGTATCAAAGCCCACGCGCTGGGCTTCCCGCAGGCGGGTCTCCAGGTGCGTCACGCTGCGCACTTCCCCGCCCAGGCCCACTTCGCCGATAGCGATGGTCTTTTCACCCACCGGCAGGTCCAAAAAGCTGGATGCCATCGCAATACAAACCGGCAGGTCGCAGGCGGTCTCGTCCAGCTTCAGGCCTCCAATGATGTTAACATACACGTCCTGGCTGGAGAAGTTATACCCCGCGCGCTTTTCCAGTACCGCCAGCAGCAGGTACATGCGGTTATAGTCAAAGCCGCTGGCCGTCCGCCGGGGGCTGGGAAAATTGGTCTTGGTGGCCAACGCCTGTACTTCACTGAGCACCGGGCGGGTGCCTTCCATCACGCAGGCCACGCAGGTACCGCTGATTCCCAGAGGACGGCCCTCCAGCATGACCTGGGAGGGGTTCTCGATCTGGGCAAGGCCGCGGCCGGTCATATCGAACATACCGATTTCGTTGGTGGAGCCATAGCGGTTTTTGACCGCGCGCAGTACGCGGTACGGCAGGGTCTTGTCGCCCTCAAAGTACAGCACCGTATCCACGATATGCTCCATGACTTTGGGGCCTGCGATGGCGCCATCCTTGTTGACGTGGCCCACGATGAAGGTGGGAATTTCCAGCGTTTTGGCTACATTTAAAAAGCGGGCCGAGCTTTCCTTGACCTGGCTGACTGTGCCAGCCGAAGAGGAAATATCGGTGCAGCGCATCGTCTGGATAGAGTCGATGACCACGAGGTCCGGCTTCATAGATTCGATCAGACCGCAGATCTCGTCCACGTCGCTTTCTGCCACCAGCGAGATGTTGTCCTCAGGCACGTTCAGACGCACAGCGCGGAGTTTGATCTGCCGCACCGATTCCTCGCCCGTAACATAGAGCACGTTTTTGGTTTTGCTGACCTCGCTGCAAAGCTGCAGCAAAATCGTGGATTTGCCGATGCCCGGCTCGCCGCCGATGAGCGTAACGCTGCCGATGACGATGCCGCCGCCCAGTACGCGGTCCAGCTCACTGATGCCGGTGACGATGCGGCTTTTCTCCTCGGTGGTGCTGATGTTTTTCAGCTTTTGGGGCGTCAGGCTCGTCTGACCGGTCACGCGGACGGGGGCTGCGGCGCGGGAACTGCTTTTGGTCGGTTCCGCCACTACATCCTCGGTCATCGTATTCCACGCCCCGCAGGAGGGGCAGCGGCCCATCCACCGGGGGCTGGTCTCGCCGCACTGGTTGCAGACGTAGATCGTTTTCAGCTTATCTTTAGGCATGGGGTTCCTCCGGCTACAAATTCAACGACTGCCCTTATTATATCCCAAATCTGCAATGGGGGCAAGTAATCTGTGTAATTCCTGTAAAAAGGGCCGCCGCCCCGGGAACTTACGGTGTCTCCGGCGGCAGCGGCCTGCTTTATTGCGTATTATAGGGTCACTTTGTGGTAGACCTTTTTACCCTTTTTAATGACAACACCCTTGTTCAACGCTTCGACGGTCAGGGCAGCCTTCGGGTCGGTGACTTTCTCGCCATCCACCAGAACACCACCCTGCTGGACCAGCTGGCGGGCCTCACGGTTCGAGCCGCACAGGCCAGCGGCGACCATGGCAGCCAGCAGACCGACGGTGCCGTCCTTAACGAGGGAGGCATCCAGCTGGGTGGCGGGCATGTTCTCGTGGTCAGCATCACCACTGAACAGGCCGCGGGCAGTGGCCTGGGCCTTCTCGGCTTCTTCCTCGCCGTGGACCATCTTGGTCAGCTCGTAGGCCAGGATCTCCTTGGCCTTGTTGAGCTGCTCACCTTCCCAGTGATCCATCTCATCGATCTGCTCCAGCGGCAGGAAGGTCAGCATGCGGATGCACTTGAGGACATCTGCATCGCCGACATTGCGCCAGTACTGGTAGAACTCAAACGGGCTGGTCTTGTTGGGATCGAGCCAAACAGCGTTGCCGGCGGTCTTGCCCATCTTCTTGCCCTGAGAGTCGGTCAGCAGGGTGATGGTCATGGCGTAGGCGTCCTTGCCCAGCTTACGGCGAATCAGCTCGGTGCCGCCCAGCATGTTGCTCCACTGGTCGTCACCGCCGAACTCCATGTTGCAGCCGTAATTCTGGAACAGGTGGTAGAAGTCGTAGCTCTGCATGATCATGTAGTTGAACTCGAGGAAGGACAGGCCTTTCTCCATGCGCTGCTTGTAGCACTCAGCACGCAGCATGTTGTTCACGCTGAAGCAGGGACCGACTTCGCGCAGAAGCTCGATGTAGTTGAGGTTCAGGAGCCAGTCGGCGTTATTCAGCATCATAGCCTTGCCGTCGCCAAACTCGATGAAGCGCTCCATCTGGCGCTTGAAGCACTCGGCGTTATGGTCGATGTCCTCTTTGGTCAGCATTTTGCGCATATCGGTACGCCCGGAGGGGTCACCGATCATGGTGGTGCCGCCGCCGATCAGGGCGATGGGACGGTTGCCTGCCTGCTGCAGGCGTTTCATCAGGGTCAGGGCCATAAAGTGGCCAGCGGTCAGGCTGTCGGCCGTGCAGTCAAAGCCGATGTAGAACGTAGCCTTGCCGTTGTTGATTACCTCTTTGATTTCTTCTTCGTCCGTAACCTGTGCGATCAGGCCGCGGGCTTTCAGTTCGTCGTAAATCGTCATGGAATTTACCTCCCGTTTGTTGCGGCAAGGGCAAAAATAAAAGCCCCTGCCAAATGTGAAATTTGGCAGAGGGCGAAAGTTCGCGGTACCACCTCTGTTTGCCTGCCCCTCGCGGCGGCAAGCCTTCGCGGGTGCGGCAGACAAAGGGCTGCGTACACCCAAACGCTGTAACGTGCGTACACGGCACGGCCTACTGTTGATTCGGCCTGCTGCTCCGGGATGTATTCGGCATACCTGCTGTTGACCCCTTGCACCGACCGGGGCTTCTCTGGAACAGGAAAGGCTGCGTACTGGTTCCCTTCATTGCATTTAACAGGTTTCACTTTATCATATTCGGTGCCGCTTGTCAAGGCTGTAAAACATTCCATGTAAAATGTGCGCACCGTCCAGCCCCGGCAGCGGCAGCAGATTGGCCCCGCCCACCAGCAGGTTGGTGCAGGCAAACCAGTAGCCGCTGTAGCTGTACTGCCCCGCCGTCTGCATGTACAAAAGCACCGTGCAGCAGGCCAGCAGGTTTGCCAGCGGCCCGGCGGAGGCCAGCCGCAGTTCTTCTTCGGGTGTCATCGGCACACTGCGAAGCTGTAAACAGATGCCGAAGGGCGACAGCGCCAGATCCGGCCAGCGGTGCCAGAGTTTGCGGTACACGAGGGCGTGGGCACTTTCGTGCAGGATGGCGCACAGCAGCCCTGTGCGCAGCACGCCGGTACCGTCCAGCGACAGCAGGCAGGCCAGCAGGAACAATGTTACCGCCGGGGCGCGCAGCCGCAGGCGCGTTTTACGCCGCATCCTGCAACGCCTGTGCCGGGTCATAGCGCAGCCCTTTGTGCAAAATTTCAAAATGCAGGTGCGGGCCGGTGGCGTTGCCGGTCTCGCCCACAACGCCCAGCACCTGCCCCGCCGTGACCACCGCCCCAGTGCTGACGAAGAGATACTGCATGTGGGCGTAAAGGGTCTCGTCACCGTCCGCGTGCAAAATACGCAGGTAGTTGCCATAGCTGGCATGCTTGCCCGCTACACGCACTACGCCGTCTGCTGCGGCCAGCACCGGCGTGCCGGTAGCAGCAGCCAGGTCATGCCCCAAATGAAAGTCCGTTCCCCCACCGCCCATGGGGTCGGTGCGCCAGCCGTAACCGGAGGTACGGGTACAGGAGCCGCCTGGCAGCGGGAACAGCAGCGGGAAGTTTGGCGTGTAACTTTCCTCACGCGCGTTGGCGGGAGGCTTGGGTTTGCGGCGGGGCTGGCGGGCTGTTTCCGACGTTGCGGGCAGAGCCTGGGCGATAGCAGCGGCGGCTTTCTCTGTAAATTTAGAGAAGTAACGCTCTGTGCTCAGGAAAAAATCCTGCTCCGGCTGCATAGCCTGGGCAAAGGTGCGGCGCAGTTCCGGGTAAAACGGCAGGCCCATCATCCGCGCGGCCAGCGCCACCAGCAGCACCACCGTACAAAAAAGCATCTGCCCCCACAGCAGGGTGTCTCCCCCGTTTTCACAGGCTGGACGCGGGGGCGGCGGTTTCTGGCTTTCGCTTTGCGGTGCGGCATTTTCCCACATGGTCCCCACCTCCTTTTACCAGATTGTATGCAGACGGGGAGCCAAATAGAGCAGCAATACAAAAGCAGCGGGAGTCCATGCGTTAGGCACAAACTCTCGCCGCCGTTTTACGTTTTACAGATTATACGCCCAGGGCTTTGCGCAGCATTTCCAAGCGCTCATCCAGCAGCTTCTGGGGCTTGGTGAACAGGCCAAGGCCGTCCACGTCCAGCGTGCACTCCAAACTGGTAGAGTCGCCGCCGCCCATCAGGATGGCGGTAAAGGTGCCGTTGATCTTGCCTTTGCGGAAGTTGCAGCTGAGATGGCGGGCCTTATCCTTGCGGGTAAAAACGATTTCGGTCGTGCCGCCGTCGGTGTTATGCTCGACGCCTTTCAGGCCGTCGTCACTCTCCTCGTACTCACTCACATCGCTGCGCCAGTGGTTCAGGGTGGGCTTGGTCAGGTAAAGCCACACCTTGTTGGGGTCGCAGCTGTAATTGGCGGTCACTACACAGGTTTTCATACTTTTGGGTTCTCCTTACTTTTTGTTACGGCCAAAGAGATTTTGCAAAAGGCCGGTTTTGGCCGGGCGCAGGGCGGCGGCCTTGCGGGCACGCACA
Source organism: Oscillospiraceae bacterium (assembly GCA_025758045.1). NCBI lineage: Bacteria > Bacillati > Bacillota > Clostridia > Eubacteriales > Oscillospiraceae > Oscillospiraceae bacterium. The sequence continues at coordinate 2,738,205 of CP107208.1, forward strand.
GCGGGTTGGGCTGCGGCGGCTGCACGTTTAGCCACGGGCTTTACGGCGGGGGCAGACTTTTCGGCGGCCTGCTCAAAGCCGTTCTGGAAATAGCCGAACATGGCCATCTGGCTGTCCACCGGCGGCTGGCCCGGGGCGGGCTTGACCTTGGTGTAGGTACCGTCCGGCTGCATTTCCCGCGCGTTGACGGTATCCCGCAGCTGCAAGTCCAAAATGCCGCGCAGCTTTTTGGCGATAGCCGGGTCGTCCACCCGCACGCCGACTTCGACGCGGCGCTCGGTGTTGCGGGTCAGGAAGTCGCCGGAAGCGATGTAGATGCGCATATTCTCGCCGCTGCCGAAGCAGTAGATACGGGAATGTTCCAGATAACGGCCCACCAGGCTGCGGATGTGCACATTTTCGGTGCGGCCGGGCACACCGGCGCGCACACAGCAGATGCCGCGGACGATCATGTCTACACGCACCCCGGCGCAGCTGGCTTCGCTGATCTTATCAATGATCTGCGGGTCGTTGATGGAGTTGTTTTTGAGGACCATCGACGCAGGCTTGCCCTGCATGGCCAGTGCAATCTGTCGGTCCATCTCCTCCAGCAGCACACTCTTGAAGCGCAGCGGCGCTACCAGCATGGTGTCGGCCTCGCTGGTCAGACGCTGCAGGGCCATGTTGTTGAACACGGCGCTGGCTTCCTCGCCGATTTCCTGGCGGGTGGTAATGAAGGACAGGTCAGTGTACAGCTCGCTGGTTTTCTCGTTATAGTTGCCGGTGCCGATCTGTGTCAAGTATTTGTACTTGCCATCCTTGCGGCTGGTGATGAGCGTCAGTTTGGAATGGACCTTGTAATCGTCAAAGCCGTAGAATACCGTGCAGCCGGCATCCTCCAGTTGTTTGGACCAGTCGATGTTGTTCTGCTCGTCAAAGCGGGCGCGCAGCTCGACCATGGCTACGACTTCCTTGCCGTTTTCTGCAGCGGCAATCAGCGCATTGACGATCTGAGAGTCGCTGGCCATGCGGTACAGCGTCATTTTAATGGAGACGACGTCCGGGTCCGCCGCAGCGCGCAGCAGCATGCGGATGAACGGGCGGATGCTCTGGTACGGGTAGGCCAGCAGCACATCGTGCTTGCGGACCTCGGTGTACAGGTCGTACCCTGCCGGGGCCTGCATGGGCTTGGCCGGCGGGTAGAACATGGCGTTGTGGCTGCCGTCGCCGGAGATGCGGCCAGCCAGTTTGAACAGGCAGCCGGTATCCAGCGGCGAGGTCTGGGCATAGCAGCGGTCCGCCGGGACGACCAGCTTCTCCCGCAGGAACTTGACGATCTCCTGCGGAGCGTCCGGCCAGAACTGCAGGCGCACAGCCGCCAGCTTGCGGCGCTTTTTCAGCAGGTCGCTCATGACATCGCGGAAGTCTATGTCGTGGTCCATCATGCCCTCGTCCACGGTAATATCCGCATTGCGGGTCACGCGGAAGAGGCACTGCTTCTGCACGCTGCTGCCTGCAAAGATGGTAGCGGCATAGTGGGCGACCAGCTCCTCCACGAAGGCAAAGCAGGTCTCCTCGCCGTCCTTGATGAAAAGCACGCGCTCAAACTGGCTGCTGACGGGCACGATGCCGTAGCAAACGCCGTCGTTTTTGCTGCGCAGCTGAGCCATGTAGTAAATATCTTTGTTGTTCAAAAACGGGAACGGATGGCGGGAATCCACGATCTGCGGGCTGAGCAGCGGCAGGAGCTCGCGCTGGAAATAAGCTTTCCAGAAATGCTCCTGCTGCTTGCTGAGCTTGGTAAAGTCCACCTTGCGGTAGCCCTCCTGCGCCAGAGCAGTGACAAGATGCTGGAAGTATTTGTCGCACTTTGCCTGCAGCTCGGCCACGCGGGGCGTGATAGCAGCAATCTGCTCCGCCGCCGTCATGTGGGTGACGTTATCGGTCTTGTTGTTTTTCACCAGCGTCTGGTCGTACAGCGAGCCGACGCGGACCATGAAGAACTCGTCCATATTGCTGCCGAAGATGGCGGCAAATTTTAGGCGCTCGCCCAGGGGCACGGTTTTTTCTTTGGCCAACGCCAGCACGCGGCTGTCGAAGTCCAGCCAGCTCAGCTCACGGTTGATAAAGATGCTCTCGGACTTTTCCAAGGTGATTCCTCCCTATTTATGGTGCCTTTTCGGCGGGCGTTCCCGTCTGTGCCAGGCCTGCCCATTTTTCTGTCATTTGCTCTGATATACCGGGGACATTGGCCACATCCTGCAGCGCCGCAAAAGGGCCGTGCTCTACCCGGTAGGCAATGATGGCTGCCGCTTTGGCCGGGCCGATGCCGGGCAGGGTCTGCAAGGTTTCGGCATCGGCGGTGTTCAGGTCCACCAGCTGTGTCGGCGCACTCTCGGCGGCGGCTTCCGTCTGCGGCAGTGCTGGCATATACGCGACTGGTGTGCCGGGCTGCCAGATCGGGGCAATCAAGAATAACGCGCCCCATACAATGCCTGCCAGCACCACCAGTGTGGCCAAAAACAGCAGTACTTTTCGGTTAGGCTGCTGTTTTTGCATACATTTTCCCCCACGGTACTGTAATTCTATTTATTATAGCATACTGTACAGATAATTGCACTTGAATTTCGCAGGTTTTACATAAATTATACGATTTTATCGGTGGCGGTGCAGGTCGGCATCCGGGTCAGGCTCCACCATTACGGCATCCGTGCCAATGGTTTTGATGCTCTGCCACGGGATCACAAGGTCGTCGTCGCTGCCCAACAGCCCCAGGCAGCGGCTGCGACCATGCAGCACCACAGCGGTAAGGCGGGCAGATTTTTCCTCAAACTCAATATCATCGATGCGGCCCAGGTTTTCGCCATTGGAAAGGCGTATCACATCCTTCCGGGCCAGGTCACGCAGCGTCATGGTCCACTCCCCCTTTGGTGTGCGATTTTTCGCCGCTTTATTGTATGCGGTAAGGGTGGAATTGTTTCTTGGACAAATCGGTGAATTTATGGTATACTGATATACTTAGAAACCAAGTAAGGAATCAATACTTCTCTTTTGCGGAGGGTTTTATGTATAAAAATATTATTTTTGATTTCGGCGGCGTGGTCGTGCAATTCAATCCCAAAGATTTTCTGATGGACCACTTTATGAACAAACGCGCCGAGGAAATTGTGTACGAGCTGACCTTTGGCAGCCAGGAGTGGCAGGACCTGGACCGCGGCACCATCACCCGTGAAGAGGGCAACGCTGCGATGCTGGAAAACGCCGCCCGCGTCAACCGCGTATTTGAGGTGCAGACCGTCATCGACGAGTGGCCCACCATCCTGCGCACGAAGGAATCCACTGTGCACACCATGCAAAAGCTGAAAGCCGCCGGATACCGCCTGTACTACCTGACCAACATCCCAGCGGATATTATGGACGAGCTGCGCCAGCGGGAATGGTTCTCACTGTTTGACGGCGGTATTGCCTCCTGTGAGGTGCACCTGTGCAAGCCGGAACCGGCCATCTATACCACCCTGATGCAGACCTGCAACCTGGCGTATGACGAGTCGATCTTCATCGATGACAACAAGGTCAACGCCCAGGCCGCCTACAACCTGGGCATCACCGGCATCCTGTACAAGAACCCCAAGTCTTTTGAACGTGCCCTGCGTGCCTGCGGCATTGAGCTTGACTAAACCTTACACATTTTTCTTATAAAATCAAACACCCCGCAGCTCTGCTTTTGCTTGGCAAGGCCGCGGGGCGTTTTCGGTTTACTTTTAGTTCTGGCAGAAAATGTTCTGCTTTTGGATGATGGGATAATGCACGAGGGCCACACCATCCAAATCTTCGTGGTGCATGGACACAGCGGTGATCTGGTTGTTATCGTAGGTCGTGTAGTAATAGACACCTGTATCGGCGTTGCAGCAGCTTGTGTAGAGGGTGATCTCGTACTTGCCGTCATCCAGCTCACAGCAGCCGCGCTGCTGCTCTACCGAGCCGAGGATGTGGAAGAACTGGCTGACACTGCTCATCTCGTCGTCGGCCGATTTCGAGTTGCCCCGGGTAAAAGCCACTTTGACAAAGCGGGACATCGAGGAAAGGTCGCCCGGCAGGCCGATGCCGCCCATACCGCGGCTGAGTTCCGGCAGATCCACGCCGGGAGCGAAAGTGTTTTTCGGGGTCCGGGGGCTGAGGGCGCGGTAGTTGGCCAGCATGGCCATCTGCTGCGGGAACGGCGGGTTGTTGGTCAGCACCTCTACAGGATTCTCGTACACATGCAGGCCATCGGCCACGGCCTCTACCGTGATGCTGCCGGTGCGATCAGTGATGAGCCAGTGCAGCTTTGCCGTGGGCAGCTGGGCGTTAAATGGGATGTCCACAAGGTTCAGCTTGGCCAACAGGGCGCGTACCTCGTTCAAGTCGGCGCACTGGCCCAGCAGCCAGGGGATCAGTTCAAACACCGAGATGTTGTCCTTTCCGTCCGTTTCCGACTGGCAGGCAGCGTTGCCCACAAAGTTCAGCCCTGCAATGCACAGGCCTTTCTCGTTGACAGCATCGTAGTAGAGCGGATGCTCCTCGGCCACATAGGCCATACCGATCATGGCGTAGTGGGTGCGCATCTCCCCCGCCCGACGGAACGTGAACGGGTAGTTGCGCGGGGTGATGGTCACCTCATCCCCGTAAGAAAATTCATAATCCAAGTTGCGGCCAAAGTACAGGTCTTTGGTCCGGTAGGATGCTGCCGTACACATAAGCGTTGGCTCCCTTCTTATTTTTGAGTAGTATAGCACAGCAGTGGGGCGGTATCCATTGCCAAATTGTAAACAAATGCCCGGTACGCAAAAAGCACGGTGCCCTGCGTGGAGCACCGTGCTTTCATTATGTCCGTATTTTACGCCAGGACGAAATGATAGACCAGCGAGACCGCAATGATCAGCGCACAGACAATGGCAGTGATCGGCGGGGCCCAGTGGATGATACGCTCGGCCATCTCATCGTCTTCGCTCACCTCGTCATCGTCGGCATAGCGGCCGCGCTTTTTGCGAGGGGCGTAATCCTCGTCATCATCGTCGTCCAGATCGTCATCTAGCTCGTCGGTGTCGTACATCTGGGTGCCCTCGTCATCGTCGTCATCATCGGCAAACAGACGGCCCTTGGGGGCGTAGCGGCGGACGCGCTCGTCCTCCTCGTCCTGTTCCTCGTCGTGGGCGGCAAAGCTCTTGGGGTCGTAGGCGGCGGTAGCACCGGCGTCATCCTCGATCTGGCTGTTGATGGCAGCCTGGGCAGCGGCGGCGGTGGCGGCGGGATCAGCCTTGGGGGCCACAGGCTGCTGCGGGGCAGCCTGCTGGGCCACGGCATTGATTTCCTGCTGCTGGCGCTCGGCCGCACGGCGGGCATCCTCCAGGATGTTGGTCAAGGTCGCTTTGATCTGGGCACGGTCGCCGCCGCACTCCGAGCAGACCGAGGAGTTTTCCTCATTGGGATGGAATGCACCGCAGGCGCAGAACCAGCCGTACTCGTTATCCTGCGGCACGCAGGTCAGCTGGGCGTTGCCGGTGCGGTTCTGCAGGGTGCGGGCGATGGAGGCGGGCAGCACGCGGGGCAGCTGCAGGCGCACACGCTTGTAGGCGCGCAGGTCGACGCCGCGGCCGTTCAGGAACGCACGGTCCTGCTCGACCTCCACGCTGGAGACCGGCGTATCGCTGACATAGACAGCATCGTCACTGCCAAAGACCTCGCCGGGCTGGGCATTGAGCTGCTCGTAATAGAAATCGTCCTCGCACAGGACCTGGCCTGCGGCGTCCTTACATTTGAAATGGACGACCAGACCGGTCAGCGGCTCAGTGCCGACGTTTTTGAAGGTCAGGCAAACCGCAACTTCGCCGGTGACGTCACCTTTCAGCAGTTCTACGCGAACAAACTGGACCGGGCTGCCGGCCGTATAATAGTTGGCGCGGGACTGCGCCATCAAGGAAAAATTCTGATCCATGGTTCACACCTACTTTTTACTGTTGCACGTCGGGCTGGTCCGTAACCTGCTCGGCATCCGTATCGGATTTCGGCTGTTCGGCCTGGACGGCAGGTGCTGCCGGTTCGGCGGTCTTACCGTTGGCCAGGTCATAGGGCGGCAGGGTGCCACCCTCCATCAGGGTCTTGAACTCTTCGCCGCTGATCTTCTCGCGCTCCATCAGCACGGCCGAGACCTTGTGCAGTTCGGCCATGTGTTCGGTCAGGATACGGCGGGCCGTCTCGTAGGCCTCATCCACGATGTCGCGGATCTCGTTGTCGATCTCGGATGCAATCGCCTCGGAGTAGCCTTTTCCCTGGCCGAAGTCGCGGCCCAGGAAAGTCTCGCCGGGATCGCCGCCGTAGACCACGGGGCCCAGCCGCTCAGAGAAGCCATAACGGGTAACCATGGCGCGGGCAGTCTTGGTGGCCTGCTCCAGGTCGCTGGATGCACCGGTGGAGATGTCCTCCAGCACCAGCTGCTCAGCCACACGGCCGCCCAAGGAGGTAACGATGTTCTCAAACATCGCGGTCTTGGTAACATAGCTGGGGTCCTTCTCGGGCAGGTACATGGTATAGCCGCCTGCACCGCCGCGGGAAATAATGCTGATCTGATGCACCGGGTCATGGTGCTTGCTGAAGTAGCCGGTGATGGCGTGGCCGGTCTCGTGGTAGGCCGTCAGGCGGCGCTCCTCGTCGGTGACCACATGGCTCTTCTTTTCGGGGCCCATCATGACCTTGACGGAAGCTTCCTCGATCTCCGGCTCGGTGATGGCCTTCTTTCCCTTGCGGGCTGCCAGCAGCGCAGCCTCATTAACGAGGTTTTCCAGGTCAGCGCCGGAGAAACCAGCCGTGGAACGTGCAATGGTCTTCAGGCTGACATCGGGGCCGAGGGGCTTGTTCTTGGTGTGGACCTTGAGGATCTCCTCACGGCCCTTTACATCGGGCAAACCGACATAGACCTGACGGTCAAAACGGCCGGGACGCAGCAACGCCTTATCCAGGATGTCGGCACGGTTGGTAGCAGCCATCACGATGACGCCATCGTTGGCATCGAAGCCGTCCATCTCGACCAACAGCTGGTTCAGGGTCTGCTCGCGTTCATCATGGCCGCCGCCCAAACCGGCGCCGCGCTGGCGGCCCACGGCATCGATCTCATCGATAAAGACGATGGACGGCATGGTCTTTTTGGCTTTTTCAAACAGGTCACGTACACGGGAGGCACCGACACCGACGTACATTTCGACGAAGTCAGAGCCGGAGATGGCGTAGAACGGCACACCCGCCTCGCCTGCGCAGGCACGGGCCAGCAACGTTTTACCAGTACCCGGAGGGCCCACCAGCAGCACGCCGTGGGGAATACGTGCACCCAAAGTATTGAACTTGCCGGGAGCCTTGAGGAACTCGACAACTTCCTGCAGTTCTTCCTTTTCTTCATCAGCACCAGCCACATCGGCGAAGGTCGCTTTGCGCTGGCTCTCCTGCTGGTCCTTGACCTTGGCACGGCCGACATTCATGATGCCGCCGCCCGCACCGCCGCGGTACATCGACATGAACAGCATACCGACGCTGCCCAGCATGACCGAGTAGAAGATGATCTCCAACCAGGGCACGCTGGTCTTGACGGCCACGTAGTCGAAGATCATCGGGGCGTCAGGGTTGGCCTCATTGTAGGCGTCCACAAACTCGGTGATCTTGCCGGTGTTGAAGTCGCCGCCGTAGGGCAGCTTATAGCTGACGTAGACGGTTCCGCCGTTGGCGGGCAGTTCGTCTTCATCGTCCTGGCTGCCGCTGAGGTTGGTCAGCAAGCCGCCAGACGGCAGATCTGCCGTGGAGGACGTATCCTCCGGCAGAGGCTTCTTGCCCTCTTTAAGCCACATCTCCAGGAGGTTGGTGTTGCGGTCCAGCCGGTAAGAGGTTACCTGCTGATTCTGGAAATAATAGTAGATGTCAGAGTAATTGACATGCTTGGAAGCCGAAGCCGCCACCAGCGGCGAGAGACTTACGAAAAGCAGTACCACTACCATGAGCACGGCAACCAGCAGGATGCCGCTGAAACGAGGTTTGCGCTGCAAGAAATCAACTCCTAAAAACCGGCGCGAGGCCGGACGATTTTACGCCCACCCGGGCTTTACTTGGAATACACTTCCGGCTTGAGGACACCGACATACGACAGATTGCGATATTTTTCGTCATAGTCGAGACCGTAGCCGACAACGAACTCATCAGGAACTTCAAAGCCGCAGTAATCCGGCTCAATGTCCGCCTTGCGGCGGCTGGGTTTGCTGAGGATGGTGCAGAGCTTAACGCTGTTGGGGTTGCGCATCTTCAGCATCGGCACCAGGTGAGACAGGGTGATGCCGGTGTCCAGGATATCTTCGACGATCAGCACGTCTTTACCGGAGAGGTCAGCGTCCAGATCCTTGATGATCTTGACAAGGCCCGTGGAGGACGTGTTGGCTCCGCCGTAGCTGGAAACGACCATAAAGTCGATGCCGCACGGGATGCTGACAGCCCGCATCAGGTCCGCCATAAAGACGACCGAACCTTTTAAAATGGAGACCAGCAGCAGATTCTTGCCTGCATAGTCCTTGCTGATCTGCGTGCCCAGCTCAGCCACGCGGGTCTTGAGCTGTTCTTCCGAGACGAGGATATGGTCAATATCCCGATCCATGACACTCTGCATAATTTATGCCTCCCCTGTTTTTTCCGTCCTCACCGTCAGCACTTCATGCGTATACGCATCGGGGGCGCAGCCTTCGGCAAAGCCGCTGCCCCAGAGCCAGAGCACCTCACTGCCGCTGGCCAGCAGCGGCAGCAGCGCCCGCTCATCCAGCGGGACGCCCAGTTCGTTGTAATATTTTTTGAGTGTTTTACGTACATGCCTGCCAGCCGGACGGAAACTGTCCCCCGGCTGCCGTGTGCGCAGCATAACATTCCCTTGTATTTTAGCACAATCCGCACAACAGTTTAAGTCTTTTTTGAAAATTGGTTGATTTTTTAGAAATTCTTCATACTTTACGCGCCGAAATTCCACAAAATAACCACCCGGAAGGCTAAAACTGCCCTCGCTAAGGGGCTGCGGCGGGGCCGGCGGCGGTTTTATGCCCTGCGGGGTCAGGCGCAGCAGCACGCCGTTTTTGATCTTATAGGTCACTTCCGGCGTCAATTGCAGGGCACCTTCCCGCTGCAAAACAAGGAAACGCAGAAGGTTTACATACTTTTCTTCGGCGTCCCGCACAGGGCTGATAAGCGCATGCAGCGCTGCATCCAGCACCGGGCCGCGGGCGCGGCAGAGGGTCTCAACCTCATAGCCGCCCTGCACAGCAGCCGCCTGCAAAAGCGCAGCTGCTTCGGCGGTCAGCCAATCATCCAGTGCCCGCATCTGGCGGCACAGGCGGGCGATCGCCTGCTCCGCCGCCGGGTTGACGCTTTGCAGCGCCGGCACCACCGTATGGCGGATGCGGTTGCGGGCGTAAAGGTCGGCGGCGTTGGTCTCATCCTGCACATAGTTTTGCCCAAGGGCGGCACAGTATGCCTCGGTATCGGCGCGGGTCAGGCACAGGCAGGGGCGGCGGTAGATGCCGCGGCAGGGCGGGATACCTGCCAGCCCGTGCAGACCTGTCCCCCGCGCCATGCGGAACAAGAGCGTCTCCGCCTGGTCAGAACAGGTGTGGGCCGTGGCAATCAGAGCTTCCTCCCGCGCGGCCAGCTGGTCGAACCAGGTATAGCGCAGCTCCCGCGCCCATTCCTCACTGGGCTGGGGCGGGATGGGCACACCCTCTTTCTCGGCATCATACAGGAACAGTTCTACCCCGTTCCGGCGGCAGAACGCCGTGACAAAGTTGGCGTCAGCCCGGGCCGACGCACCGCGGATACCGTGGTTGACGTGGGTGGCCAGCACTTCGATGGCCAAGTCTTTGCGCCGCCGAAGCAAAAAAAGCAACAAAGCCATAGAGTCTGCTCCACCGGAGTAGGCTGCAATGACTCTGTCGCCAGACTTGAACAGACCCTGCTGGCGGCAGTAGGCCAACAGAGTCTCCTCGATACACTGTACAGTTTTTTCCGCGTCAGTACTCATGGCTCACATCCAGGTTGCTGAAGCGGGTATGCGCGCCGTCCCAGCCCAGGCGCACAACGCTGGTCTCACCGTGACGGTTCTTTGCCACGATGCACTCGGCCTCGTTCTCGTTGGCCTGGCTGTCCTCGCCGTTTTGGGAGTTGTAGTAGGCCGCACGGTAGAGGAACAACACGACATCGGCGTCCTGCTCGATAGAGCCGGAATCACGCAGGTCGGAAAGCTGGGGGCGGTGGTCCGAACGGCCGGTAGTCTTTTCCGCTGCACGGGAAAGCTGCGACAGAGCGATGACCGGGACGTTCAGTTCCTTGGCCATGATCTTCAGGTTTCGGGTAATATCACTGATTTCCTGCACGCGGCTCTCAGTGCGCTTGGCACTCTGCATCAATTGCAGGTAGTCGATGATGACAAGGCCGATTTTTTCCTTTTTGGGATCCTGGTTGATGGTGCGGATCTTCGCCTTGATCTCCGGCACCGAAATGCCGGAGGAATCGTCCATATAGATGGGTGCGTTATACAAAAGCGACGTAGCCTGGGCAAAATCGTTCCAGTCGGAGTTGTTCAGACGGCCGGTACGGAATGCCTGGCTGTCGATGTTGGCAGTGCTGGAAAGGATACGGTCAGTCAGCTGTTCGCAGGTCATTTCCAAGCTAAAAATGATAGTTGGAACCTTCTGCTGACGCGCCACGTTGGTGGCGATGTTCAGCGCGAAGGAGGTCTTGCCCATACCGGGGCGGGCGGCCAGAATGATAAGGTCCGAACGGCCCAGGCCGGTAAGCACGGTGTCCAGGTAGTTGAAGCCCGTGGGGATGCCGGCGAACTTGTCGCGGTCGGCACCGCTCAGCTTCTGCATGGTGTCGATAACTTCCAGGATGGATTCCCGGATGGTCTTGACGCCGGATTTATCGCGGCCGCTGCGGATGTCATAAATCTTCTGTTCGGCGCTTTCCAGCAGCATGTCGGCATCCTCGCCGGAGGATGTCTCGCTCAAAATGCTGCGGGCGGCTTCGATCAGGCGGCGGGCCTGGTACTTTTCCCGGACGATCTTTAAGTAGGAATCGACGTTGGAGATAGCCGGGACCGTCTCGGCCAGGTGGGTAACGTAGACCTTGGCATCGTCTGCACCGGCAAAGGTGCCGTTGTTGCCCAGGGCGTTGACCAGCGTGATGAGGTCGACGGCTTCGCTCTCGGTGTAAAGAGAGCGCATCGTCTCGTAGACGGCGCGGTTCTGATCCGAATAGAACATTTCAGGTTCCATATCGGTGATGAGGCGGTTCAGCACCGTTTCATCCATCAGGGCGGCGCCCAGCACGCTCTGCTCGGCCTGCATGTTGTAGGGCATCTGGATGCCCAGACTGGACAGGCTCAATTCTTCATTTCTCGGCATGGCAGACTCCCCTCCTTTTGCCTGTGAAGTTGGTTGACTTTACAGTTCTTCCACTTTCAGTTTGAACGGTGCGACAACGCCGGCATACAGGCGCACAGCGGCGTCATAGCTGCCAAACTCCTTGATAGCGGACGGCAGCTCGACTTTTTTCTTGTCGATCTCGGTGCCGGTCAGCTGGGTCAGCAGTTCAGCGACTTCTTTGCCGGTGACCTTGCCATACAGCTTGCCGGAGGCACCGCCCTTGACTTTGGCGGTGACGACCTGGCCCTTGATCTTTGCAGCCAGCTCTTCGGCAGCCGCGCGGGCTTCTGCCTCATGGTGGGCCTTGGCCTCGCTCTTGGTGCGGGCCTGGTTCAGGGCAGCGGCGTCTGCGGGGGCAGCCAGGCCGCGGGGGAACAGAAAGTTGCGGGCGTAACCGTCCGAAACCTCATGGATCTCGTCTTTTTTACCGATGGTCTTGACATCCTGTTTCAGAATGATCTTCATATAGATTCCCTCCGTATGTCTCTATTTTTACCTTGCCGCGTCCTGCTGGGCAGCCTGGGCGGCGCGGTAAATGTCAATTTGTTCACGGATGCGCGTTTCGGCATCCTGCAGGGTACAGTCATGCAGCTGGGCACCGGCCATCATCAAATGACCGCCGCCGCCCAAGGGCTCCAGAATGACCTGCACGTTCAAGGCGCCCATACTGCGGGCAGAGATGTTGACGCCGCCGTTTTTGGCGACAGCCACAAAGCTGGCGTCCACGCCGTTGATGGTCAGCAGATCGTTGGCCGCCATGGGCAGCACTACGTTCATGCCAGCATCCAGCTCCTCCGAGAGGGCGATGGCACAGCCTTTGTAAATGTAGGCGCTTTCCACAATGTGGGCGCGGGCCTCGTACTCCTCTTTCGAGGTGTTGAACAGCAGCTTGGTATCGGCAGTCTGGGCGCCGCGGCTGCGCAGCCAGGCGGCAGCCTCAAAGGTGCGCACGCCCACATGCAGCGCAAAGCTGCGGGTGTCCAGCATGATGCCGGCCAGCAAGGCCTGGGCTTCCAGCGCGGTGATGTTATCCTCTTTGGGCAGGAACTGCAGCAGTTCACACACCAGTTCGCTGGCACTGGAGGCGTAAGGCTCGTGGTAGAGCAGCAGCGGGTTGTCGATATGGCCGACCGCCATGCGGTGGTGATCGATGACAACAACGCGCTTGCACTTTTCGTAGATTTTCTGGCTTTCCAGCAGGCGCTTCTGGTAGGTATCCACCACGATCAGCAGCGTGCGGGGCGTGATAACATCCAGCGTTTGGTCCGGCGGGATGAAGTTGTGTCCCTCGCCTGCATCGATGAAAGTCTTCAGCAGCGGGCCTGCCAGGGTGGCGTCGCTGTTGACGGCGATGACCGCCGGGACGCCGCAGATCTTGCAGATGCGCAGCACACCGATGGCCGAGCCGATGGCATCCAGGTCGCTCATGCGGTGGCCCATAATGATGACGCTGTCACTCTTTTTGATAAGGTCGCACAAGGCGTTGGCAATGATGCGGCTGCGCACATGACTGCGCTTTTCGACACCGTGGGAGATACCTCCGTAGAATTCAAAGCCGTCTACGGTCTTGACAGCCGCCTGGTCGCCGCCTCGGCCGAGGGCAATATCGATGCTCTCACGGGCCATCTGGTGACATTCCTGCAAAGTCTTGCCGCCGTGACCTACGCCGATGGACAGCGTGGTAAAGCCGCCGGGATGCAGCGCGCGCACCTGGTCAAGAATTTCAAACCGTTCCTGCAGCATCCAGTGGATGTCGCGTTCCTCCACTACCGCAATGTAGCGGCTATTGGAGATCTTGCGCAGGAAACCGGTGCTTTTGGCGATGTACGCTTCCAGCAGACTGTTGATAGCTTCCAGTTCCTTGGCCTGCTCGCTGTCCTTCATGTCGTCGAACAGTTCATCGTAGCTGTCGATCACGATGATCAGACAGGCGGGGCGGCTGGCGGTGTATTCCTCCAGCGTTTGTTTATAAACGGTATCGTCCACAAGGTAGACGATGTTGGCCCCGCGGCTGCCCTTGGCGGCGCCTGCGTAGGCGGTGAACCGCTTGTTTCCTACGGTCAAGTCCTGACCGTGGGGGCGGCTGCAGACCGCAAGGTCCAGTTCCGGGAAAAGCCGGTCGATGGGCCGGGTCACGGCATCGGTGCCGTTCAGCACTTCCTCCCGGAAGATAGTATTATACCACAGCACGCGGCCGTCTGCAATCAACATCGTGGGGATGGGCAGGCCGGTCAGGCTGTACTGGATGCGGCTGTTCTCAAAGTCCGTACTGCAAAGGTTTTTGGCCACAAAGGTGCGCAGACGGCGGCGCTGATACCACAGCACGCCCAGCGCTGCAACGATCAGCACGGCCGGGGCAATGAGCCATTTAGGCGACAGCAATGCCACCGGCACGGCCAAAGCCGCGCAGGCAATGAGCAGCAGCAGGATGACCGCTGCCAGATCCAGGCCTTGCTTTTGCTTCATGGCAAATCCCTCACATTTTCACATCAGTTTGGGGTGGTCTTACACTTCCAGCAGGATAGGCAGGATCATCGGGCTACGCTTGGTCTTGCGGTAGATATAGCTGGAAAGTGCCTCGCGCACACGGGCCTTGACACTGGCCCAATCGTGCATATTGTCGCTCAGGCTGCGGTCCAGGGCCATCTCTACCTGCATACGGGCACCGTCCATCAGTTCCTCGCTCTCGCGGACATAGACGAAACCGCGGCTGACAAGATCCGGACCGGACAGCACCTGGCCGGTGGAACCATCCACAGCAGCCGTCACGATGATGATGCCATCCTCGGACAGGTGGTGGCGGTCACGCAGGACCACATTGCCCACATCGCCCACGCCGTAGCCATCCACCATGACGGCACCGGCGGTAACGGTGTTTTCCACGGTCATGCCGTCGGCAGACAGGCGGATGTTCTGGCCGTTCTCGGCGATATAAATGTTCTGCTTCGGGATATAGCCCAGGTGCTCGGCCGTCTCGGCGTGGCGCTTGAGCTGCTTGAACTCACCGTGCACAGGCAGGAAGTACTGCGGGTGCGCCAGGGTCAGCATAAGCTTCTGTTCTTCCTGGCAGGCGTGGCCCGAAACATGGGTGTCGTACATGTTCTCGTAGATGACCTCGGCGCCCAGGGCCAGCAGGCCGTTGACGACCTTGGTAACGGTCTTTTCGTTGCCGGGGATGGGACGGGCCGAGATGATGATAAAGTCGTTGGGGCCGACCTTGACCTGACGGTGGCTGGCCTGCGCCATGCGGGACAGCGCAGACAGCGGCTCGCCCTGGCTGCCGGTGGTAATGAGCACGACCTTTTCCGGCGGGTACTTGTTGATCTCCTCGATGGGGATCAACACATTGTCAGGGGCATGCAGGTACCCCAGTTCGCGGGCCATCTCGGTGTTGGAGACCATGCTGCGGCCGCTGACGGCCACCTTGCGGCCCGACTCAATGGCCAGGTCGATGATCTGCTGCACGCGGTAGATGTTGGAGGCAAAGGTCGCCACGATGATGCGGCGCTTGCCTGCCTTGCCGAACAGGCCGCGCACGCCCTCGGCCACCGTCTGCTCCGTCGCGGTAAAGCCCGGGCGCTCGGCGTTGGTGGAGTCGGACAGCAGAGCCAGCACGCCCTTGCGGCCGTACTCGGCAATGGTGGACAGGTCGGTGACGGCATCACCGGACAGCGGCGTGTAGTCGACCTTGAAGTCGCCGGTGTGGATGACCACGCCCGCCGGGCACTCGATGGCGAAAGCCAGCGCGTCGGGGATAGAGTGGTTCACATGAATGGGTTCGACGGTGAAGCAGCCGAGCTTGACCTTCTGGCGGGGGCGGATCTCGTGGAAGACGGCGCTGGATGCCAAGCCGTGTTCTTCAAGCTTATTCTTGATGAGGCCGATGGTCAGCCGGGCGGCGTAGATCGGCACGTTGAATTTTTTGAGCAGGTACGGCAGGCTGCCGATGTGGTCCTCGTGTCCGTGGGTGATGAACAGGCCCTTGATGCGGTCCTTGTTCTCCAGCACGTAGGTGAAATCCGGGATGACCAGATCGACGCCGAACATATCCGCATCCGGGAAGACGAGGCCGCAATCGACCAGGATCATATCGCCCTGGCACTCATACAGGGTGATGTTTTTGCCGACTTCACCCAAGCCGCCCAGCGGGCAGATATGCATGGGGATGGCCGGGGTCATCTCATAGTGGGGGGCATTGTTATTCTGCTGGGGCTTGCGGCCGCGGCGCTGCTGGTGCGGAGCCTGACCCTCCCCCTGCGGTGTGTTGCGAGGACGGCGCGGGCGCGGTGCAGGCACGGATTGTGCCGGGGCCTGGGCAGCTTCGGCAGCGGCCGGGCGGGCAGGACGGCGGCGGGGCTTATTGGCCGGGGTGCTATTCTCCTGCGGGGGCTTATTCTGATGATTCTGGCGCGGGGCGCGGCGCGGCGCACCGGCCTTGTCGGTGCCAGAATAGTTGTTATTTTTACGCTTAGGCTTGAATTCTTCCATGAAAACCTCCGATTCTCGTCTAGCAGGACTGACGTATACCGCTCTGTACACGCCGACATTTCCTGCGCCTGTTTGCGATTTATGTATTTTTGCTAAAGGGTGGGTCTACCCTTATAAGACAGTGGCTGGGCGCGAAGAGCCCACCTGAAAAGGTGCGGCCGGGCCCGGTTTCATACACAACATTGCAATTACTACTTATTATAAACGGATTGTGGTTACTTGTCAAACGCCTTGCCATCTTTGCAGGTACACGCTATAATAAATAGTATTACCGGATCATGGGAGATTACGAATGAAACAGATTGAAATTTATACCGACGGCGCGTGCAGCGGCAACCCCGGCCCCGGCGGCTGGGGGGCCATTTTGCGGTTCCGTACCGCACAGAAAGTGTACGAGAAGGAGCTTTCCGGCGGCGAGGCCAACACCACCAACAACCGCATGGAGATGACCGCCCTGCTGGAAGCCCTGCGCCAGTTGAAAGAGCCCTGCGCCATCGATTTGTACAGCGACAGCCAGTATGTCATCAACGGGCTGGAAAAAGGCTGGGCCAAGGGGTGGCGCGCCCGCGGCTGGAAAAAAGCCGACAAGTCCCCCGCCCTGAACCCTGACCTGTGGGCCCCGCTTTTGGAAGAAAGCGAAAAGCACAAGATTACCTACCACTGGCTGAAAGGCCACGCCGGCCACCCCGAAAACGAGCGCTGCGACCGCATGGCCGTGGAGCAGAGTAAAAAGTACGGCGGCCGCCAGGCATAACGCCCCCTCCACCTATAAAATAAGGAGAAAGACAATGGATGGTTTCAACACCTTTGAAAAGCAGGACAAAGTGCTGCTGGGGCTGAACAGTGGCGCTGATGCCGCAGCAGCCTACCGCATTTTGCAGCAGCAGGGCTTTGCCGTGCTGACCTTTACCGCCGAAGATACTGCCGACTCCCCCGCCGCCCCGGCCACGCTGCTGCCGCTGCTGGCCGAGCAGGCCGCCAAGCTGGACTGCGCCTTTATCGCCACCGGGCATTATGCCCGCATTGAAGTGGACGAGGGCGGCGTGTCCCACATCATTACCGCTGTGGATGCCGAGGCTGACCAGAGTGCTCTGCTGGCTGACCTGCCGCAGGAATTGCTGGCCAAGCTGGTGCTGCCCCTGGGCGAGTTCAGCAAGGCGGATGCCGCCGAGATCGCTGCTGCCAAAGCGGAATAACCTTGCTGCAAAAGTAAAGGCAACACCGCACAATTCCCGCCTAACGGCTTAAGCACCGCTCCGGCGGCTGCGGCACGGCATCTGCGTTGCCAAAATGCTCGATAATACACAAAGTATTATCTGCGCTTTTGGCTTAGCATCTGCCGCACCTCGCTCGCCGTATCGGCACTTAGAATTATGCGGTATTGCCTAAAACAAAATATGCAAAAAGCAGATGTACCGCAATAGGTGCATCTGCTTTTGTTTTGCGATTATTTTTTGAAGAACGGCGTAAAGTCGAAGGTGGCAAAGTAGTCGGCCGGGGTCTCGGCACGGCGAATTTTCTGGAAGGAGCCGTCCGGTTTCAGCAGCACCTCGGCGCTGCGCAACTTGCCGTTGTAGTTGTAGCCCATCGAGAAGCCGTGGGCACCGGCATCGTGGATAAAGAGGATATCGCCCTTGTCGATTTCAGGCAACATGCGGTCGATGGCAAACTTATCGTTATTCTCGCACAGGCCGCCGACCACATCGTACTTGTGGTCGCAGGGGGCATCTTCTTTGCCCAGCACCGTGATGTGGTGGTAGGAGCCGTACATGGCCGGACGCATCAGGTTGGCGGCACAGGCGTCCACACCGATATACTCCTTATAAATGTGCTTTTCGTGGATGGCGGTGGTAATGAGAGCACCGTAGGGTGCCAGCATGAAGCGACCCATCTCGGTAAAGATGGCTACATCGCCCATCCCAGCGGGCACGAGGATCTCCTCAAACTTTTTGCGCACGCCTTCGCCGATGGCGGCGATGTCGTTGCTGCGCTGGTCGGGGCGGTAGGCAATGCCCACGCCGCCGGACAGGTTGATAAACTTGATTTTTGCGCCGGTGCGCTTGTGCAGACGGACGGCCAGTTCAAACAGGATGCCGGCCAGCTTGGGATAGTAATCGTCGGTGACAGTGTTGCTGGCGAGGAAGGAGTGAATGCCGAACTCCTCAGCGCCCAGTTTCATCAGGCGGGTGTAGGCTTCGGCCATCTGGTCCTCGCTCATGCCGTACTTGGCGTCGCCGGGGTTATCCATGATGCCGTTGCCCAGCTCAAACACACCGCCCGGATTGTAGCGGCAGCAAACGGTCTTGGGGACACCGGCCGTTTCTTTGAGGAAGTCCACATGGGTCAAATCGTCCAGGTTGATGTAAGCGCCCAGCTCGTAGGCTTTCTGCATGTCCTGCGCCGGCGTCTCGTTGGAGGAAAACATGATGTCGCTGCCGGTAAAGCCGCAGGCCTCGCTCATCAGCAGCTCGGTGTAGCTGGAGCAGTCGACGCCGCAGCCCTCCTCCTGCAGAATTTTCAGGATGTAAGGGTTCGGAGTGGCCTTGACGGCAAAGTACTCCTTGAAGCCTTTATTCCAGCTGAACGCGGCGTTGACCTTGCGGGCGTTCGCGCGGATACCGGCCTCATCGTACAGGTGGAAGGGCGTGGGGATCTCAGCGGCAATGGCCCGTGCCTGGGCCAGCGTAACAAACGGCTTTTTCTGCGGCATATCTACTCTTTCCTTTCCCAACTAAGATAGTTGTTATTATACGCTGTTTACCGGCTTTCGGCAAGAGCGGTGCGGGAAAATATGCAGGGATATGCAAAAAGGCCGCCCCAAGGGGCGGCTGTTTTGCGTAGAATTCAATCTGCGTTTGCTTTACAGGGCAGCTTCGTGTTCCGGGCTTTCGCTCTGGATATGCAGGCGGGCGGCCAGCAGGCGGTCGTCCAACTGGCGGCAGGTCCAGCGGTAGGCCGGGTACAGGAAGATGCAGGCCGCGATCCAAGCGGCGGGGTTCGCCAGCTCGGCGCCAAAGTAGCCCAGCATCGGCACCAGCACGATGGCCACGGCGGTACGGGCGATCATCTCGGCCACGCCGGCCATCATGGCCAGCGTGGAGAAGCCCAGGCCCTGGATGCTGTAACGCCAGACGATCAGCGCACCCAGCGGCACGAAAAACACGCTGTTCCAGAAGAGGTACTCGCGCCCCATGGCGACGATCTCCACCTCGGTGGTCGTGTCGAGGAAGAGGGACATGACGGCTACATCGGCAAAATGCAGGATAAGAGCCGAAGCAATGCTGTAGACGGTGGCGATCAGCAGTGCGCTGGTAACGCCTTTGCGCACGCGGTCCATCCGGGCGGCCCCCAGGTTCTGGCCCGAGTAGGTGGCCATGGCCGTGCCGACGCTCTCCAGCGGGACGGTCAGCAGGTTCATCGTCTTGCTGGCGGCGGTGACGGCGGCGACAGCCGTGCTGCCCAGCACATTGACGGCCCACTGCATGATAACGCTGCCGATGGCCGTGATGCTGCACTGCAGGCCCATCGGCACGCCGATGCCCATCAGGCGGATGCAGGCGCGCTTGCTGAAGGCGAGCTCGCCTTTCTGCATATGCAGCACCTCAAACTTGCGGCACAGGAAGCCGAAGCTGACCACGCCGGAGATGGCCTGGGAAATATCGGTGGCCAGCGCTGCGCCGAGGATTCCCATCTTGAACGGCACGATGAACAAAAGATCCAGGCCGATGTTCAGAGCGCTGGTCAGGATCAGGAAGTACAGCGGTGTTTTGCTGTCGCCCAGGGCGCGCATGATACTGGCGACCATGTTGTACAAAAAGATGAACGGGATGCTGGCGAAGATCCAGCCAATATAGATGACCGCACCGTCCAGGATGTCCTCAGGCGTCTGCATCAGCACCAGCAGCGGGCGGGTCAGGGTCACCGTGGTGATGGTAAGCACTACGCTGAATGCGATGCACAGCCAGGCGGCATTAGCCACATGGCGGCGCAGGTCGCTGTAATCCCGTGCGCCGAACAGCTGAGCGATGGGGATGGCAAAACCATTGCAGATGCCAATGACGAAGCCCAGGATCAGATAGTTGATGGAGCCGGTGGAGCCGACCGACGCCAGCGCACTGACGCCGCAGAAACGGCCTACGATGATGGTATCTGCCAGCGCGTAAAACTGCTGGAACAGATTGCCCAGCACAAGCGGCAGGGTGAAGAACAGGATCACTTTCAGCGGATTGCCGCCGGTAAGGTCTTTTGTCATAGTGCGTTTATTCCCTCTATACTCTCTACTTTCCAAAATGCGTTCTCTATCACGGCGGCCCTTATAAATACCGCGGCTGCTATTATAGCACGCGCGGCGGCAAAATCAAGGGGTGAAACCATGCAAATTTTGCGTTTTTTCGCAAGAAAACCGCCCTGCAGAGAACACTGCAGAGCGGTGTGGTTGCTGTAGGCTGTCAGGCGGCCGGTTCCCTGTTAGTCGTTGGAGGAAATGTCGGTGCCGAAGTACTTCTCGCTCAGATCTTTCAGCTGGCCGGAGGCACGCAGCTCGTCAATGGCGGTGTTAATAGCCTCACGCAGGGTGGCGGTCTCGTCGCCCTTGCGCAGCGGGATAGCAACCTCGTTGGCGTCCTGGGTCAGGACTGCGATCTTGACGTTGGCGTCGGGATGCTCTTTGGTGTAGTCGTAGAAGGTAACCTCAGCATTCAGGGTAGCATCGATGCGGCCGCTGTTCAGCAGTTCGAAGGTCTGGTTCAGGTCGTCCACGCCGGTAACGTCGGCGCCGTACTGCTCAGCCAGCTGGGCGTAGGTGCTGGAGATGGTGTTGGCGGTCTTTTTGTCCTTCAGATCTTCCAGGCTGTTGATGGTGTCGTTATCCCCCTTGGTGATGACGGCGGTGCGGTTGTAGGCGTACGGCTCGGAGAAGTCGTATTTCTCGGCGCGCTCCTCGGTGATGTCCACGCCGTTGACCATGATGTCGTAACGGCCAGCGTCCAGACCGGCCAGCAGGCCGTCCCACTCGCCCTCGATGAACTCCGGCTCAACGCCCAGCTTCTCGGCGATCAGGGTAGCAACTTCCACGTCATAGCCGACGAGGTTGTCGTTTTCATCGTGGTAGGTCCAGGGGGCCCAGGTGCCCTCCATGGCGACGGTGATGGTGCCGCGCTCCCGGATCTGGCTCAGCAGGTCGGCAGAAGCAGCGGTATCGGTGGTGGCGCTGTCGGCGGCGGAATCAGCAGCCGGGGCAGCGGAAGAAGCGGCAGAGCTGCCGCAGCCAGCCAGCACGGCGGCGGAAATAGCGGCGGTCAGGGCCAGGGCGGTGATCTTTTTACGGTTCATCAGGTAAAACTCCTTTGTTTGTAATTCTGCAGGAACTCCCGGGTGCGGGGCTGCTGCGGGTTGGTGAAGAAAGTTTCGGCGTCGGCCTGCTCCACGATGACGCCGGCGTCCATAAAGACAACGCGG
The DNA here is from genome assembly GCA_025758045.1 of Oscillospiraceae bacterium. Lineage (NCBI taxonomy): Bacteria > Bacillati > Bacillota > Clostridia > Eubacteriales > Oscillospiraceae > Oscillospiraceae bacterium. The sequence goes on from CP107208.1 coordinate 2,759,606, forward strand.
TTGGCCACATGGCGGGCGAAGTCCATCTCGTGGGTGACGACCAGCATCGTGCGCCCCTCATCGGCCAAACGGCGCATGACGGTCAGCACCTCGCCGGTCAGCTCGGGGTCGAGGGCCGAGGTCGGCTCGTCGAAATAGAGGATCTCCGGGTCGTAAGCAATGGCGCGGGCAATGGCCACGCGCTGCTGCTGGCCGCCGGAAAGCTGGCTGGGATAGTGGTCGCAGCGGTCCCCCATGCCGACTTTATCCAGCGCGGCACGGGCGATCTCGTCGGCCTGGTGCTTGTCCATCTTGCGGGCAATGACAAGGCCCTCGGTCACGTTTTGCAGCGCGGTCTTGTTGGCGAACAGGTTGTAGTTTTGGAACACAAAACCGGTGCGGCGGCGCAGGGCGTGAATCTGGGCGTGGGTGATGCGGCTCAGCTCTACCTGCTGGCCGTCAAAGACCATGGTGCCCGCATCGGCATGCTCCAAAAAGTTCATGCAGCGCAGAAGCGTTGTTTTGCCGCTGCCGCTGGAGCCGAGGACGGCCACGACATCGCCCTTCTGGATATTGAGATTGATGCCCCTTAAGACATGCAGGTCACCGAAGGATTTTTGCAGATCATGGATTTCCAGCATCGTATCAACTCCTTTGTGCGCCGCGGCGGTTCAGCAGCTTCTCGCCCCAGGCCTGCACGCGGGTCAGCACCGTGCAGAACAGCAGGTAGACAAGGCCGACCTCCAGATAGAGGGCCAGCGGCTCGTAGGTGCGGGCGACGATGCGCTGGGTGGTCATGAACATTTCGGTCACGGTGATATTGGCCGCCAGAGAGGTATCCTTGACCATGGCGATCAGGGAGTTGGCCAGCGTGGGGAACGCCGTGCGCAGGGCTTGCGGCAGGATGATGCGCCACATGATCTGCATGTAGCTCATGCCCACGCACTGCCCTGCTTCCAGCTGGCCCTTGGGCACCGATTCCAGCGCCGCGCGGATAGTCTCGGCACCGTAAGCACCCTCGTTGATGGAAAACACCAGCACCGCCGCAGGGAACGGCTCGATGAGGATGCCGACACCCGGCAGGCCGTAGAACACTACAAACAGCTGCACCAGAATGGGCGTACCGCGGATGATCCAGATGTACAGGCGGGCCAGCTTGGTAAGTACCGGCACCTGGGCAAACTGCACCAGCGCCACCGCCACGGAGATGACAAGAGAAATAGAAAAGGACAGCGCCGTCAACGGGATGGTGACGGTAATGCCAGGGATCAGGATCTTAAAAAAGGAATCCGCCAATATCTGGGCAAGGCGTTCTGTCATGATGGGGATGTTCCCTCCTTGGGGTTTTATTTCCTACTTTTTCAGTATGCTTGCAAAATCAACTGCTCTATCATACATGCAGCCGTCGGGTTTGTCAAGGCCGCAGGTCTTCAACCTGCCATAAAACTATAACATGGAACCGAGGTTTAAGTTCAAGCAACATTTTTGCTGTTTTTGTTTAATTTTTGCAGTGTCTCTCCCTCATACACAAAAAGCCTGCGACAGGAAACCTGTCGCAGACTTTTACGCTTGGAGCTGGTAGCCAGACTTGAACTGGCGACCTGCTGATTACGAATCGCCGTTTCTTCGCGTTGTGTCGTTAAATAATGTGCAATATTTTGCGATATTATGACAATCTGTGTTGAGTGTCGTTTAGTCACTTTTAGTAGTTTTTAATAGAATTATGCCCAAATTATGACCATTTCAGCAGTCCCATAAATGGGAAAAGCGCCCCGCTAAGGGCGCTCTGCCTGTTATGGGTTCTTCCCGCCGGGGGTGTTGGCGCACGGTGGTCAATTTTTCGGGGTGTACTGGGCGATGATTTCCTGCGCACCTGCCACAAACACTGCCATTTGGTCAGAGGTAAAGGTCAGCAGTATGGATACTAAGTATTCAATGGTTTCCGATTCTTTATCAATCATTACAAGCGCCTCCATTCTTTGCCGCTTGGCGACGGGCTTTTTCTTCCTCGCACAGTTCAAGCAGACATTCAAGCTCTTTTTTACTCATTTCGTCAAGAGCTGCATCAATGCTGTTCCCTGTTGCTGCTAACGAAAGAACCTTCACAATTTTAGTGTAATCCATTTTTAATACCTCGCAAGCCCGTCAAGCCTGATAGCGCAGCTTTGTTTATTCGTTTGTTATGCTTTAATCGGCTGCACTTGGTTTGCGCCGAAAAAACTTGCCGTGTACGTCTTGCCATTGCCGTGACTTGCCCAGATTAGGACGGCGCGGAAAAGCGCCTTGCTGCCGTGAATCACTTCATATCCCGCCGCTTTCCAGTCAGCCCACGTTTTGCAATCCTCTGCAATCCCGGCGGATGCTTTGGCTGCTGCAATCGCTGCCGCGTTCTGTGGGCGGGCTTTGGCGCTCTGCCAAGCTCTGTGCAGGGCTTCGGCAAATACTATCCCTCCTTTGCGGAAAATCGCCCACGCACGGCTCATAATCGCGCTAAGGTCATACTGCTTCATTGCTTGCTCCTTTACATTTTGGGGCAAACCGTGCTATAATGGGTTTGCCCTATTGTGGGGGTGCGCTCGGTGTGTAGTTGGTAGCTATGCCGGGCGCTTTTCTTTTGCCGTTGGGGGTTAAGGTTCGCGGTGGCTCGGTGCTGTCTGCGCTCTGTGAGGTTCTAGCAATCCTGTCCGCGTCTTATCTGGCGTTTCTGGTGGGCTTTCGCTTGACGTCCGCCTTGACCTTTTCCCTTTCGACATCTTTATTATATACCATTGCGCAAGTACATTCAATATGCAAATTGCACAAAGATATACACTTGCATAAGTACAAATTGTACACTTGCGCAAGTACAGATTGCGTGCTATAATATGTAAGAGGAGGTGTAACCATTGGGAACAGCAAGAACAAAGGCGAATAACAAATGGAATGCTAAAGCCTATGACCGTGTAAACCTCGTGTTGAAAAAAGATACCAGCCCGACAAAGGATGAAGTTCAAGCCGCTGCTGATGCAGAGGGAGTTAGCCTGAATGCGTATATTGTGGCGGCAATCAGCCAACAGTTAAATAAAGAGAAACCGTAAAGGGGGCGTTATTATGAGCGAGAGAGCGCAGGCAAAGCAGATTATTGATACCTTGCCGGGTGACGCGCTGCCGTCACTTGATTTTTCCGCGCTCGATGAAGCATTGCAAGACTTCGACACGTTCGTTAATTCCCCGAATCCTTTATAATAGAAAATACGGAAAAACTCGGCGGCTCTGGCGGCATAATATGTTAATCTTCGGCGTGCTGTTTATGCGGCGCGCCTTTTACCCTTTATGCAGCCTTTTATATATGTCCGAAAAATTCCGATACACTTGCACAATAAAAGAAGGCCCGCCGGGGATGATAGCAAAGAATAGGGTGATGCGCTGTAAAGCCCCTGCAAGGCTCTGTGGCACGTTTTGTACTCCAGACGACAACTATATTAAACAGACCCGCAACGTCAAAACGGGCGTGTTTCTCGCGCTGTGGCGTTGCGATGCTCAAAGTATGCAAAAGCCCCCGACGGTTCGTCCCGCTGGGGGTGAATTAGTTTATTGACACGATACGCGCACGTAAAAAATTTTCAATGACGTTCGCGGTCAGTTCTTCCCATCTTTTGCCCATTTCGACAATGACGGCGGGGAAATCCTTGCAGTCCTCGTAACACTGCCCGCTGCACAGATTGGCGACGCGTGAAATATCATCCCACAAACGCAGGATTGCGCAGTTTCCGCCCTTACAGTCGGAGTACACCTGATTCAGCGCGGCGCGGATTGCCGCTATATCTGGACTTGTCGCAGCTGTATGTGCATTTATAGGGCTGTTTTTACATTAAACCTTTAATGAAGTTTGCAAGAGGCAGAAGGAACACACAGGTAAACGTAATGCCCAGGCAAAACCACGTTACAATCTGATAGAACATCATATCGCGCTGCTGGCGCAGATTTTCTAACGTTTCGGAAAGTTCTTTCTTCAATCTTTCGTTTTCTTGATTTTTAGTTTCGTTCATTAGAATCCTCCAAAATTCTGCTCTTAAAGGCATTGTGCGGGCGGAACGCCGTGTTTCCCTGCGCCGCAATTACGCTGGCTAAAATTGCGCTGTCAAGTTCCATCGGCAGATTTTGCGCACAATCAATTCAAAATGTTCATAGCTGAAAATTTCCATACCGTCACCTACTTTCTTGTGTTTTATAGGTCATCAATAATAATCACGCTGTATTTGTTTTTCAGCGCTTCAACGGTTTTTACGGTATCGCCGTTTGGCAGTCTGTAACCGCCGGGAACGGCTTCAACGATAATAACGCCATCGCCCTGCTTCAAGGCATCTTCAAGGCGTTTCAGTCGCGTTAATACATCGCCCTTCACGTTTCGTTTTTCCCCCTTTCTTCCAGCGCCCGCAAGCGCTGTTCAATGTCTACGGCTTCGTTTAGCCGCAGCGAGTATTCGCACAAGGCGCGGCACGCGGCTATTTGTTCGCGCGGCTGCTGTGTGTCATCCTGTACAATCGCGGCTAGTCGCTCAATCGCGGGCGGCAATACGCTTTTAGCTTTGGTGCAAGCTGCTTCTAGTAGTTCATTGCAGCGCTTACTGTATTCGGCTTGAAATACTGGGTCTTGCTTATAGCGACGCAATGCAGATTCAGAAAGCCCGGCGGCTTTGGCTGCTGCCCGCGCTGTGGGGCACGAAATAAGCGCTGCAAGCGCCCGTTCCTGTTTAGGTGTCAATTTATCACCTCTCAATCAAAACGCCGTTTTCGGGCGGTTTTTCACGCTTTGCGGCAATCCCGGCGGGGTTTATCGGGAAGATTCCAGCTTTTCTACCCATTCAATGGCGCGTTCCTCTACGCTTCCGCCGTTTTGCCACGCGCTCAGTCCTGTTCCGCGCCACGATTCACCGGCAATGACTGCATCGTGCCAGCGATTCAAACGCACATCTGACCGCAGCTTTCTCAGCGCACGTCCCTCTACTGTGCGAACCTGTGAGGCGGTCAGCCCCATCTTTTCGCCGGTTGCTGCAAGGGATAATCCGCTATAGTATCTATGGCGAATGGAGGCGCCCTCTGACGGGTCACAGCGGTCTAATACATCGTCTATCACTTGACGCAATTCGGCGTTAAACAGGCGCGTTTCTGCGTCTGCAAATGCCTGTTCGGCTGTGGGGTCTGGCTGTAATTCTCCGATTGTGCTGCTTTCCGGATTTTCCGGATTGGCTTTAATGTCTAAGCTGGAACAGTGATTCAGAGGGTCAGCGCTGGTTGTGTGGATATTTCCGTCAGAGTCTGCAAAACTTCGACGATGCCCGTTCGACATAGCAAGGGAAATCTGACGGCGCATTGCCTGTGAAAGCCACGTTGTAAAAGCTCCCCGTGCCGGGTCGTAGGTCTTGGCGGCGTATTCTACCGCAAAAAAGCTCTCTTGCTCGAAATCGTCAGCAGTCATTCCGTGCGCGTCCGCAAGGTCTTTGTGTGAAGGATACCACTTCCAAAACAGGGTGTGAAGCAGCCCTTTATTAAGCTCCCACAGCTGCCCCAGCGCAAAGCTATTCCCGGATGCCGCCAGTTGGGCAAGGGCGATGTTGGTTGCCTGTTGTTCTGCTGCCGACATGATGAAACCCTCCGTCATACGAAAAAAGCACAGACTCAAGGAAACTTTTTCTTGCTTCCCTGAGCCTGTGCGGCATACCTTTCGGCGGTACTCAAATTTTGTATATTATACCATAAAACGTCAATTTTTGCAAGTTGTCAGGTAGAGCACCTTTACGCCGTTCGGCGCTGTGCTGCTGTGCTGCCGAACATTAGGCAGGCTCTGCAACAGTTCGGCACGGATGCGCTCAAAGGTGGCGCGTTCCTGTTCGGAATATGTAATTCTAATCTTCACGGGCGCCCTCCTTCAATTAAAATCAATCAAATCAAGGGATTCGGTCTGAATCTCATCTGTTAGCGTTCGCAGCATCTTCCCATACTCGTGCATACTGTAAGCAGAACTTTCCCGGTTCTCAATCATTGATGTCCCCAATACGTCTATGGTGCGGGCAATCCAGTAAATGCGTTCTGCCTGATCACGGGGCGACTTTTTTACGTTTATGTCAGGGCGGTTAAACATGGCAAAACTCTCCTTTGTGAAATTGTTAAAAAATTTATCGCGTTATTCACGATGACGAGGATTTATATCAGGCAACTAATGCCAACCATCGTTCCAAGATTTTGCAGTCAGCAATGCAACAGAGCCTTTTTCCGCAAGTCGTGCGCAATCATCGGCACACGTTGGTAAAAGGGCGGGATTTATAGGGGCTGCCTTTTGCCATTTATCGTAAAACCGTTCAAATTCTGCTCTCTTATATGCGCGCCCCTCATCCGTCATATGGTTCAGTTCAAGCGCTGCTTGGTAGCTCCCCAACCAATCCCGTGCAACGGCAGGCAAGCACGAAAACATTTTGCTGTAGTCAAGCGGCGGTTCCCCGTAATAACGAACCCGCGAAATCATCCTTTGGATGCAAAGCCAAGCGTCAGCGGAAGGAATTTCATACTGTGTTTGGATAGCTCGCAGTTGGTCGCACAAGTCTGCCAGCGTGACCGGAAAACGGCAGACAGTGAACGCTTTCTGCATAGCTGCCTGCCCTGCATATGCAGGAACGTCTGCCAGCTCTGCCGACCAGATGGCAATTTGTGTTGCAGCATTTTCATCCGTCAGCGGCTTTGCCGAATTGCTGTACATGGCAACATTCCAGCGCATTAAGGTGGTGACTTCATCGATGGTCATATTTTCCCTCCCAGTAAATCAAGGTTTCCGGCTTTCAGTTGGACGGCAACGCGGGACAATGTATCAGAGGCGGGTTCCTGTGCTGTCCGCTGCGTTTGTGGATGGTTATACTGTCCGGCACGGCGTATCCAATTACGGGCGGCAGCCTGCCAGTCCTTCATACAGGCTCTTCCGCCCACCTTCCAGCCGTTGGCTGTGAAGTAGTCGATAAAGGATTTTGCCTCTGTCGCTGACGAACCTTGTTCGTCAAAGTAATTAATAGCCTCGTCCTCAGACGGTGGTGTGAAACGCTGGCGGGGCGGCTTGTCCGCAATCTCTTTTCTAGGTTCTGTTCCGTTGGGTTCTGTTAAGTTGGGTTGTGGTTCCATTTGGTTGCCAGATGGTTGCAAAGCGGTTGACACACTGGATACCAACTCATACCGGCCAAATTTGTTTACCTCGATTGCAGCCTTTTCTGCTTGATAAATCGTAGGGCGGTATCTATCGTTTCGTAGTGTGTTGTTCGCATTCCAGTCTCGGATAACCACAACACCACTATCAAACGGAATGATAAAGCCTTTCGCCACAAGCAACTTTAAATCATCCGTATTGCATCCAACAGACTTTGCAATTTTTCTCGGACTTGAAACGAAACCGTCATCGTCGCCGTGCATGCCCAGATGAAAGTATAAAACCTGTGCGCTGACGGACATCTCCGTAAAATTGTCGGTATCGACCACGTCAAGGCTGAACATTCTACGGCGTGCCATTATAGCGTTTCCTCACTTTCAAAATCCAGCTGGCCTAATGGGATGCCCAACTTGCGGGCAACCGGGGCGATTGCCTTTAGACCATGTTTGCATCTAGCAGCCTGGACGTGGTAAAAGGCGGCCATCTCCTTTTGTGCAGTCTCCGGGTCATCGCTCGGCAGGAAGTAACCACCGTAGCCGCCAGGGGCATATAGGATAATCTCGCCAGCATCACGGGCTCGCATGATCTGGCTGCGCAGTCCGCGCGGAGTAGTCTCTAGTTTAGCGGCCAGTACATCGGCGAGGATTGCGCTTTCGCGGCCATGTCCTAAGAAATCGGTAACTTTCATTTGTAACACCTCCGAAAATGTGGTATACTCGAAGGTGGGAACTGCAATGCAGCGCTCAGCGCTATTTTCCCACCTTGCCGTCTCGGTGTGCCAGCACCGGGGCGGCTTTTTTCTGTTCATATCCCTACCCGGCGGATACCGGGTTGTGTCGGCTCTGCGTCGCCCTGCATCCATGCAGCGAGGCTCGATAAATTCACAAGCACCTTGCGTCCGCACCGGACGCTGCGCACCGTGCCCGCCTTGCAAAGCTGACGAATACGGTAGGCAGGAACGCCAGATTCAGCGGCAGCTTGCGAGATGGTTGCCATACGGGGAAATTCAATTTTTGACATGGTTCTGCCCCTCTCTTTGAGCTTTCATGGCTGCAATAACCTCGTACAAATGGCGTTTTTCGCTTGGCGGAAGTTCTGTACGCAACTTGCGGCTTAGGTTTCCATCATTGATTCCAAGTGCAGCCGCAAGCTCCCACAGCTTGAACCCGTTCGTTGCGACCGCCTCCCGAATTTCGGCGTTAGCCCGATTCATAAAATCACCTCCCAATAAAGACATAACATGCGGTGCACCGTTTGTTATGCTCTTATTTTACACCAAAAAATTGTTGTTGCTTTTGCAAAAAAGTTGTTGTATAATATTATTGAAAGGAAACATTTTTTAAGAAAGTGAGGTTTTAGAAAGGGTGAATATTCGCATCACAGAACAAATTACCACCATCAGGAATGACAATGCACAATGCCAGTGGACAATAAAGACCGAAAACTGCTTTGGTCTTATATACAATTCTTTAGAAAGACATTACCCCAATTTTAATGAGGATGCCATAGTTACAAACTGTATCAACTATATGCGTAACGCAATGACCGGCAAAGATATTCATCCTGCAACATCCTACAAATTGCTTGGACGTGTTGAAAGAGGGCATACATTGCTTTTCTTCCGTGAATACTTTGACGGTAAGGAATCTGTTGCGTTTTCATTGCAAGATGTCGACAAAATTCGCATAGCAAGCCGCATGAAGTCGAACTATCTGCCTGTTAGCATCAATGATACAACAAGTATGGAATTTGACGATTTGACAAACGTTACACAAGTAATGGTAGCGGTGCTTTATTACTATAGCTACTATGGGTTTAAGCTTGTGAAATGTCGCCATTGTGGGCGTTGGTTCGCCACAAAGAGTCTGAAGAACCAGTATTGCAAGCAGATTAGCCCGTGTTGTGGCGAGATTTTGAAGGGCGAAAATAAAAGTTGCGAACAAGCGGTGCGGCAAATTATACAGAACTGTACACGACTCAGAGGTGCCATCCGGACAAAAGCAAGCAATACAGTTTCTGCGCAGCTGCACAGCAGTAAATTTCTATCGGAGTTTGAAAAGGAAAACATTGGATTAGAATGTGCCGCAAGAGAAAGACCGACCGTTGAGAATCTAACTCTATATTACAATTTTTTAAAAAGAACAAACAAAGAGAAAAAGTGGTTAGGAGGTTAAGACTATGGCAAACATAACGAAACGGACAAATAAAGACGGCTCTGTCTCCTACCGCATCAAAGTATCCGCCGGGCAGGGCGCAGATGGTCGGTACGTCTACCGTTCGGCGACGTTTACACCGCCGCCAAAGATGACCGCACGGCAAGAGGCGAAAGCTGTGCAGGAGTTCGCGGACGACTTTGAACGACGTGTTCAAGACGGTCTGTTTACCGCAAACGATTTAACGGTGGACGGTCTTGCCGAACGCTGGATGAGCGACTACTGCGAAAGACAACTAAAGGCATACACGGTGGACGGGTACAGAAAACTGATGCCGCGTGTGTCTGCTGCGCTGGGGCATATCAAGCTGTCGAAACTGCGTCCCGGTCACATTCAGGAGTTTTACAGCCAGTTGGCACAGCCGGGTGTTCGGGAGGATTCCAAGTACAGGGCGCGGGCAGCGTTTGTGGAAGCCTTTCCCAAAGGTACACGGCAAGCGCTGCGGCAAGCCGCCGGGATTTCGGAGCGAACGCTGTCGGAGGCAATGGCAGGACGCAATGTTTCCAAGAGAACTGCCGAGAAAATAGCCAGTGCGGCGGGCTGGGCGTTTACCAGAGCCTTCATCTGCTCCGGCGGCGATACGCTCAGCGCAAACAGTCAGCGACATTATCATTTAATGCTTTCATCCATGTTCAGCACGGCGGTGCGGTGGCAGCTTATGGATGAAAACCCTTGCGATCGTGTCACGCCGCCCAAGCTGGATGAAATCGACGTGGAGTTTTTGGACGAACTGCAAATTGCCACCTTGCTGGAGGCGTTGGGGGATGCGCCTGTGCAGATGTCTGTAATTACGCAGATTGCCTTATTTACGGGCGCCCGGCGGGGCGAAATCTGCGGCTTGCGTTGGTCGGATATAGATTTAGATGCCGGCGTGTTGGCAATCAACCGAAACCTTGCGTATATCCCGCACAAGGGAATGATTTTCGACTATCCCAAAACGAAAAAAAGCCGTCGCTGCATAAGGCTGAGCGACGACTGCGTAGAATTATTGAAAGACTATAAGCAATGGCAAATGCGGGAGCGCATCAAGGTGGGTACTTATTGGCAACGGGAAATCACGGTGGAAGGAGGCAAGCGGGTAAAGAACGATCTGCTGTTTACTAAGCAGGACGGAAACCCGCTTGACCCGAACAAGGTTTCCTCCTGGTTCCCTGAATTTTTGCGGGAGCATAACCTGCCGCCGTGCCGCTTTCATAGTCTGCGCCATTCCAATGCGGCGTTGCTGATTGCGGCACACGTCCCGGCAACAACGGTTGCGGGACGCTTGGGTCATGCGCAGGTTTCTACGACCACAAACATCTATGCCGCTATGATTCGTTCGTCTGATGCGGCGGCAGCGGATGCGCTGGGCAACGTTTTTGAAAGGATTCGCCAGCGGCAAAATATAGGGTGAAAAAGCTGTTTTGAAAAAATTTATGCCCAAATTATGACCATTCGCGTCAAAATGAGTTTGAATACAGACAAAAAGAAATCCCCGACGCATCGAAAAATAACGATGTATCGGGGATTTTCGTTGGAGCTGGTAGCCAGACTTGAACTGGCGACCTGCTGATTACGAATCAGCTGCTCTACCAACTGAGCCATACCAGCACACAAGGGCAACAAGATTATTATACTGATTTTTCGGCATAAGTCAAGTGCCCCGCGGCAAAATTTACGGTTTTGGCCGAGTTTAACGGTTACACTTCCGGGAACGGGAACTTTTCTTTATCGTGGACACTGATGTCGCGGCCAAGCTGGACTTCCATCACTTTCAGTTCGGTGTCGGCCACGATGGTGTGGCGGCTGCCGGCGGGCATCTTCACCACATCCCCTGCCTGCACGGTGGTCTTTACGCCGTCGACGATGGCATAGCCGCGGCCGGAGATGACCGTCCACACCTCATCCCGGCGGGCATGGCTGTGGTAGTTCATACGGTGGCCGGGGTTCAGCGTGATCTTGATGGTCAGGCTTTCGTCCTCCACGTCCAGCACGCGGAAGCTGCCCCAGGACTTCTCGGCAAACATGATCTGCTGGTCGATCTTGTCCACAAAGGGCTTGATGTAGCTGGACTGCTCTTTGTCGGAGACGAGGATGCCCTCGGGACTGGCAGAGACCACCACATCTTTCAGGCCCATGCAGAGCACCGGCACGTCCAGCTCGTTCAGCACATGCACGTTCTCGCAGGCGTCGTTCAAGATGGCTTTGCCGATCTTCGGTTCTTCCATCGCCTCGGTCAGGGTGTTCCAGGTGCCCATGTCCTTCCACTGCCCCGCAAAACGCATGACCTGAATTTTGGACTCGTGCTCGACCACGGCGTAGTCGAAGCTGATCTTGTTCAGCGTTTCGTACTTATTAAAGAGGTCCTGATGGTCGGTGAAGTCGATGAGTTCATGGGCGCGGTCCAGCACGTAGCCCAGGCGGTAGGCAAAGACGCCGCCGTTCCACAGTGCTCCCTGGGCGATGTACTGCTCCGCCGTTTTGGCGTCGGGCTTTTCCTTAAAAGTGCGCACCGGGCTGACGGAGCCAGCACTTTCGGGGATGATGTAGCCGTACTTCTCGCTGGGATAGGTCGGCTCAATGCCCATCAGGGAGAGGTTGGCCCCGCCCTTTTCAGCCAGGTCAGACAGCTGCTTGAGAGCCTCGAAGTAGTCGTTATTGACATAGGGGTCCACCGGGCATACGACGACAGGCTCGTCCGGGCCGACGCCCTTTACATCATGCAGGTAGGCCGTGGCCAGGGCGATAGCCGGGAAGGTATCCCGGCGGCAGGGCTCAACGCAGACGCCCACCGAGTCACCCAGCTGGTTATGGATGGCCGACACCTGGGTCTTGCTGGTGGCGATGGTAACGCTGGCATCCTTGTCCACCTCGGTGATCTGGCGGTAGACGCGCTGGACCATCGACTCGTAGCCGTCGGCGGTCTTGAAAATTTTGATGAACTGCTTGGAGCGGATGTCATTGGACAGCGGCCACAGGCGTTTGCCGGAGCCGCCGGAAAGCAGGATAATATTCATGCAATCTCCTTTTCAACGCTCGGCGCGCATCGGGTTATGCAGGAAGTCCTCGTAGGAAAGGCGCAGGCCGTCTTCCAGCTCGGTCTTGTAGGTCCAGCCCAGCTTGGTAGCTTTGCTGACGTCCAGCAGCTTGCGGGGCGTGCCGTTGGGCTTGGAGGTATCCCACTTGATCTCGCCGGTGTAGCCGACGACCTTAGCCACCAGCTCGGTCAGTTCCTTGATGGTCAGCTCCTTGCCGGTGCCGGCGTTGACGGTCTCGTTGCCGGAGTAGTTATTCATCAGGAAGACGCACAGGTTGGCGAGGTCGTCCACATACAGGAACTCGCGCAGCGGGCTGCCATCGCCCCAGCAGGTGACACTCTCGACGCCGTTGACCTTGGCTTCGTGGAAGCGGCGGATGAGGGCGGGTACCACATGGCTGTGGGTGGGATGGTAGTTATCGTTGGGGCCGTAGAGGTTGGTGGGCATGACGCTGATATAGTCAGTGCCGTACTGGCGGTTCAGGAACTCGCAGTATTTCAGGCCGCTGATCTTGGCCAGGGCGTAGGCCTCGTTGGTCTTTTCCAACTCACTGGTCAGCAGGCAGCTTTCCTGCATGGGCTGGGGCGCCATGCGGGGGTAGATGCAGGAAGAGCCCAGGAATTCCAGCTTTTTGCAGCCGTTCTGCCAGGCGGAGTGGATAGCGTTCATCTCCAGCGTCATGTTGTAGTACATGAAGTCGGCCAGGGCCTCCTGGTTGGCGACGATGCCGCCCACCTTGGCCGCTGCCAAAAAGACATACTCCGGCTTTTCGGCGGCGAAGAAATCCTCCACATCCTGCTGGCGGCAGAGGTCCAGTTCCTTGTGGGTACGGGTGATGATATTGGTATAGCCCTGGCGCTGCAGTTCCCGCACGATGGCGCTGCCCACCATGCCTCGATGCCCGGCTACATAGATCTTTGCGTTTTTCTCCATCATAATTGCATATTCCTCCCGCTTCAGCGCGGCAAAATTTGGAGTGTTACTATACTCCTAATGTAAAATTACTATCCTATTCATTATATTCATTACATTCATCCTATTCATCTTATTCATTAGGCGGCGAAAGGCGGCGAATGTAATGAATAGGATGAATAGAATGAATAGGATAGTGATAATAGTAATTATACTTATTTGATGACACCTTTTTCAAGGTATTCAGCCAGATTGGTCTGGATATGTTCCTCGGCGCGCTCGACGGCGACCTTCTTCATATCGTGGTCGACCATGATCTTGACCAGCTCGGCAAAGGTGGTCTTGGTGGGGTTCCAGCCCAGCTCGCGCTTGGCCTTGCTGGGGTCGCCCCAGAGATTGACAACGTCGGTGGGGCGGTAGAAGTCGGGGCTGACCTCGATGACGACCTTGCCGGTAGCCTTGTCGATGCCCTTCTCATTCATGCCCTCGCCGACAAATTCCAGCTCGATGCCCACATTGTGGAAGGCCAGCTGGCAGAACTCACGCACCGAGTGCTGCTCACCGGTGGCGATGACGAAATCCTCCGGCTTTTTGTTCTGCAAGATCAGCCACATGCACTCGACATAATCCTTGGCGTAGCCCCAATCGCGCAGGCTGGACAGGTTGCCCAAGTAGAGCTTATCCTGTTTGCCCTGGGCGATGCGAGCGGCAGCCAGGGTGATCTTGCGGGTGACAAAGGTCTCGCCGCGGCGCTCGGACTCGTGGTTGAAGAGGATACCGGAGCAGCAGAACATGTTGTAGGCCTCGCGGTACTCCTTCACGATCCAGAAGCCGTACTGCTTGGCGACGGCGTAGGGGCTGTAGGGGTGGAACGGGGTGTTCTCGTTCTGTGGCACTTCCTCGACCTTGCCGTACAGCTCCGAGGTGGATGCCTGGTAGATGCGGCAGGTGTCGGTCAGGCCGCACAGACGCACGGCCTCCAGCACGCGCAGCACGCCGGTAGCGTCGACATCGGCGGTGAACTCCGGCACATCGAAACTGACCTGGACGTGGCTCTGGGCGGCGAGGTTGTAAATTTCATCGGGGCGGACCTTGCCGACGACCGAGAGGATGCTCATCGAATCGCTGAGGTCGCCGTAATGCAGGTGGAAGTTGGGGTGGCCTTCCAGATGGGCGATGCGCTCTCGGTAATCGACAGAAGAACGGCGGATGATGCCGTGGACATCGTAGCCTTTTTCCAGCAGGAACTCCGCCAGATAGCTGCCGTCCTGGCCGGTGATACCGGTGATGAGTGCTTTTTTCATAACTGTATATCCTTTCTACCGCACTTTTTATACGGCATATAAATGCTTTTGATTGGGTCTTGTTTGTTATTGTAGCGGATTTTTTCCTGTTACTGTAGGGGTAATCTTGCAAAGCAGTAGCATTATATTGACTTTTTGTATGCCGCTGTGGTATGATGCCTGCAAGGAACTTTGGCAGGAGGGCATCATGAAAACACCATTTTTTGACGGCAAGCTGGTACATTCCCGGCGCGTGATCTACACGCCCTCCCCTTTTGCGCGGTCGAACCTCATCCATCTGCAGGAGGTGGGCAGTTTGCAGGCGCGGCAGCCCCACACCAGCACCCGCAAGGGGCTGGCGTCCTACCTGTTTTTCTGGGTGGAGAGCGGCTCCGGTGAGTTGGAGTACGAGGGTGCCTGGCACGAGCTGCATGCCGGGGACTGCGTGTTTCTGGATTGCCAGCGCCCCTACCAGCACCACACCGGGGACGATCTGTGGCAGCTGCACTGGGTGCATTTTTATGGGCCGAACATGGCGGCCATTTACAAAAAGTATCAGGAGCGGGGCGGCCTGCCCTGCTTCCGCGCTGCTGACCCCGGCGGATACGCGGCGCTGCTGGACGAATTGTACGCGCTGGCGGAATCCGACACTTACGTGCGGGACATGCAGATTTATGAAAAGCTGATTGCCCTGCTGACCCTGCTGATGGAAGAAAGCTGGCACCCGGACACCGCCCGCGCGCCGGGCAGCAAAAAGCAGAACTTGCAGGAGATCAAGGATTATCTGGACACCCACTACACCGAGAAGATCACGCTGGACGCGCTGGCTGAGCGGTTCTACATCAACAAGTTCTACCTGACCCGCGTGTTTAAGGAGCAGTTCGGTCAATCGGTCACCAACTATCTTGTGCAGCTGCGTATTACCCAATCCAAGCGGCTGCTGCGCTTTACCGACCGCAGCATCGAGGCTGTGGCCCAGGAGTGCGGACTGAACGATGCCAACTATTTTTCCCGCCTGTTTAAAAAGGTGGAGGGCACCACCCCCGGCGAGTACCGGCGGCAGTGGTGAGTTCGAGTTTTACCCAGCACAGACAAACGAAAACGCGGCGGCCTTCCCCTTTTGCCGGGAAAGCCGCCGCGCTGGTTTTTGTATGGTGTTTATTGCCGATCAGGAGAGCAGCATGCGGTCGTTGGCAAAGCCGCCGTCGCTGACCTGCTCAAAGCGCTGGAGCAGGTCGCTGACCTGCAGGTTGGCCTTTTCCTCACCGCGCACATCGTAGATGACATGGCCCTCGTACATCATGATCAGGCGGTTGCCGTACTTGATGGCATCCTTCATGTTGTGGGTGATCATCAGGGTGGTCAGGTGGTTCTCCTGCACGATCTTCTCCGAGAGGGCCAGCACCTTAGCGGCCGTCTTGGGGTCCAGGGCGGCGGTGTGCTCGTCCAGCAAAAGCAGCTTGGGCTTTTTCAGGGTGGCCATCAACAGGGTGACCGCCTGGCGCTGGCCGCCGGAAAGCAGGCCGACCTTGCTGGTCATGCGGTCCTCCAGGCCCAGGTCCAGCGTTTTAAGCAGCTCGTGGTATTCCTCGCGCTCTTTTTTGGTGATGCCCACTTTCAGCGAGCGGGTCACGCCGCGGCGGGCCGCCAGGGCGAGGTTTTCCTCAATGCCCATGGTGGCGGCGGTGCCCATCATCGGGTCCTGAAAGACACGGCCGATGTACTTGGCGCGCTGATGCTCCGACAGGCGGGTGACGTCCTGCCCGTCGATGAGGATCTTGCCCATATCGATAGGCCAGACACCGGCTACCGCGTTGAGCATGGTGGATTTGCCCGCGCCGTTGCCGCCAATGACGGTAACGAAATCGCCGTCTTCCAGCGTCAGGTTCAGGTCTTGCAGGGCCACTTTCTCGTTGACTGTGCCGGCGTTAAAGGTCTTGTAGACGTTTTTGATCTCAAGCATGGTTCTTCTCCCCCTTTTTCACCGAGGTCTTGGTGAAGTATTTGCCCTTCCAGTACGGGATGGTCAGGAACAGCGCCACTACCAAAGCAGTGAGCAGCTTCAGGTCGTCGGTAGACAGGCCCAGGCGCAGGACAAAGACCATGACGATGTAGTAGATGATAGCGCCGATAACGGCGGACAGCAGCTTGAGGGCAAAGTTGCGGAAGATACGGCTGAAGATGACCTCGCCGATGATGACCGCCGCCAGACCAATGACGATAGCACCACGGCCCATGTTGATGTCGGAGAAGCCCTGATACTGGGCCAGCAGACCGCCGGCCAGCGCGACCAGGCCGTTGGAGATCATCAGGCCCAGCACCTTGGTGACGTTGGTGTTGATGCCCTGGGCACGGGCCATGTTCTGGTTAGCGCCGGTGGCACGCAGAGAACAGCCCAGCTCAGTGCCAAAGAACCAGTACAGCACAGCGATCAGCACCGCGCAGAAGATGGTCAGGATCAGGATTGGGTTATTGAGGGCCACATTGCGGACATAACGGGCCGAGACCAGCAGGCCGTACTTATCCACGCTGATGGGCAGGTTGGCTTTGCCGCCGCCCGTGCCGAAGCCCATGATGCGGAGGTTGACTGAATACAGCGCCAGCTGGGTCAAAATACCGGCCAAAATAGCCGGGATGCCGCAGGCCGTGTGGAACAGGCCCGTAACAAGGCCCGCCAGCATACCTGCTGCCGTAGCCGCCAGCAGGGCCAGCCCCACCGGCACCCCGTTAAGCACCATAACAACGCAGACCGCACCGCCGGTACCGAGAGAGCCGTCGACCGTCAAATCGGCCACATCCAGGATGCGGTAGGTTAGGTAGACGCCGATGGCCATAATGCCCCAGATAAGGCCCTGGGCCACAGCACTGGGCATTGAGTTGATCAGGGAAGCAAAGAATCCCATGAATAAAACCTCCGAACTTTTTTGGAATCATGCTGGGGAAACGATGCATCAAAACAGCGGGGAAAGAGCCGTTTCAACCCTCTCCTCGCTGTTTATTCGTGCGTGTGATTCAGGATTTTTTAGTCGGCAATAGCCTCATAGCCGTCCGGCGGGGTGATGCCCAGTGCTTCGCAGTTGGCTGCGTTGTACTTTTTGGTAACGTTGGGGGCAAACGCAACAGGCATGGTGGAGACATCGGCGCCATCGGCCAGGATCTCGGCAGCCATCTCACCAGTCTTGTAGCCCAGATCGTAGTAGCTGATGGACAGGGCGGCAACACCGCAGCCCTTGCAGATGCCTTCCTCACCGGCAACCACAGGAACCTTCTCCGGGATAACCACATTGGCGATGGCCTCGGTGTTGGAAGCAGCGGTGTTATCGGTGGGGATGTAGATTACGTCAGAGGCAGCAGCAGCGGCCTGGGTGACGGAGGTGACATCGTTGGTATCGGTGAAAGCGTAGCGGGTGGTCTCCAGGCCCATCTCCGTGAGATAGCCTTCAATGACATCGCACTGGTAGACGGAGTTGGGCTCAGCGCTGCAGTACAGCAGGCCAACAGTCTTAGCGTTCGGGAACATCTCCTGAATCATGGCTGCCTGCTGGTCCAGCGGGGCCAGGTCAGAGGTGCCGGAGATGTTGTTGCCCACAGTGCCGGTCCAGTCAGAGATGTCCAGCGCAGTGGCGTAGTCGGTAACAGAGGTGCCGAGGACGGGGATGTCGGCGGTAGCCTGGGCAGCAGCCTGCAGCGGGGCGGTGGCGTTGGCCAGGATCAGATCGACGCCAGTGGAGACAAAGCCGCTGACGATGGTGGTGCAGTTGGCGGAATCGCCGGAGGCGTTCTGCTCGTCAAACTTGACGTTGCCCTCGCCCAGCTTCTCGGTCAAAGCGTCCTTGAAGCCCTGGGTGGCGGCGTCCAGCGCCTCGTGCTGGACCAATTGGCAGATGCCGACGGTATAGACCTTGCCGTCGGTGCTTTCGGCGGCGGAAGTTTCTTCGCTCTCCGCGGTGGAAGCTGCGGGGGTGGAATCAGCAGCAGCGGTGCTGGATGCAGTGCTGCCGCAAGCTGCCAGACCCATGGTCATGGCAGCTGCCATAGCGAGTGAAAGTGCCTTTTTCATCTTTGTTCCCTCCAAATAACGGCAACATGCTTACGCGCCGCACAGCGTGCCCTCAAAAGCAGTTGCTTTAGTGCTTTAAAGTATAGCACAGTTTAACGCTTTAAAGCAAGGTCTATCTTGCCAAATTTGGCACTTTGCAGCAGCAAATTCTCAGCATTTTTACCAAAAAACAGCAAAACAGCCCATTGCCCCCCTTTTTCGGGTTCCGCAGCGGACTGTTTATATAGTTTTGAAGTTTAGGTGGGTCAATCAGCAAAGCAGGCATTCTCTGTCTTGGCGATCAGCTCCACAAAGCGTTCCGGGCTGCTGGCGTGGCGCAAAGCGTCCACCAGCGAGTTGCGGCTGAGCAGGTTGACCAGCCGTGCTAAAATTTGCAGGTGCAGGCTTTCATTTCCCGGGGGCACGGCGATCATGAACAAAAGGTCCACCGCCCGGACGTCCGGGGCACCCCAATCCACGCCGTGGCGCAGCGTCAGGGCCGAAATGCTGGGGGCCGATACCCCGGCGTTGCAGGCGTGGGGCAGCGCGATGCCGTCCCCGATGGCCGTGGTGCCGCCGAAGTTTTCCCGCTGGCAGACAGCGTTATAGTAGGCCGTGCCATTGGTGATGGCGCCGGTCTCCTCCTGCAATTCTACCAGGATGCCCAGCACGTCGGCGGCCTCTTTGATGTTGGCGTACAGGCGCACGCCTGCGGGGTTCATCAGTTCGCTTACTTTCATCGTACAGCCCCCTTTGCCCAGATGGCGTCAGGATTTTGTTGCCCGGTCGATCAGTGCGTACAGGTACTCACCTACCGCGCCCTCGGCGCAGGTGCAGGTGGTCACCTCGTCGGCAGTGGCCTTGACCTCGGCGGGTGCATTGGCAACGGCCACAGCATGGCCTGCGGTGCGCATCAGTTCAAGATCGTTATAGTAATCACCGATGACGATGGTGTTTTTGATGGATTTGTTCATCAATGCGCAAAGGTCCTGCAAGCCGGTGGCCTTGCTGACGCCGCCGGGCATGATCTCTAAGTAAATGTTGTTGGTGGCCAGGAAGTAGTTATCCCGGCCGTAGTACTTGGTTTTGGCGTACTGCCCCAGCTTGCGGATGGCCTCGGGGTCAGCGGCAAACACTACCTTGACCCAGCCGTCCGGCACACAGTCAATGGGGCAGGCAATGCTGCCCAGGTGTTCGTCCACCTGGTGGGCGTGGGTAGTCTCGTTGGCGTGGATGACGTACATCTCGCCGTTGCCGGCCATGACCTCCACACCCATGCGCGGGAACTTGTTCAGGATGTCCTTGATAGCCGTGGTGGCCTGCTCCCGGTTGAGGGTCGAGCGGTGCAGCACCGTCTCGGTGGAAAAATCATACAGCAGCGCGCCGTTGCAGGAAATGGCCGGCAGCGAAAGGCGTATGCCTTCCAACGCTGCGCGGATCGACTCCGGCGGGCGGCCGGTAGCCACGGTAAACAGGCCGCCCAGGCTGGTAAAGAGATTGATGACCGTGCGGTTGCAGGCCGGCAGCCCCTCTTTGGCGGTGAGCAGCGTGTTATCCATATCACAGATGACAAGGGTATCGCTTAGCGCTGATTTCATGCGCGATGTTCCTTTCTTAACCGTGTCAGAAACTCTGTAAAATAGGCAGGCAGCGGCGAGTCAAACTGCACCCACTGCTGCGTTGCAGGGTGAATAAAGCCCAATTCTTTAGCGTGCAGGCATTGGCCGTTCAGGCTTTTGATGCAGTTGCGCGGGCCGTAGACGGCGTCCCCTGCCAGCGGGTGACCGATGCTGGCCATGTGTACGCGGATCTGGTGGGTGCGGCCGGTCTTGAGCTGGCAGGCAATGTAGGTAAAGTTGCCGAAGCGTTCCAGCACGCGCCAGCCGGTGTAGGCGTAGCGGGCACCCGAGGTTTCCTGCGGAACGACCGCCATCTTTTTGCGGTCCCGCGGGTCGCGGCCGAGGTACGTTTCCACAAAGCCCTCATCCTCTTTCAGATTGCCGTAGACGATGGCATGGTAGATCCGGTGGATGCTATGCACACTGAACTGGGCGCTGAGCGCCTGGTGCGCAGCATCGTTTTTGGCCATGACCAACAGGCCGCTGGTGCCCTTATCGATACGGTGGACGATGCCGGGGCGGATGGCCCCGCCGATGCCGGAAAGCTGCCCGGCGCAGTGGTACAGCAGCGCGTTGACCAGCGTGCCGTCCGGGTTGCCGGGGGCAGGATGCACCACCATGCCCTTGGGCTTGTTGATGACGATCAAATCGTTATCCTCGTAGACGACATCCAGCGGGATGTTCTGGGGTTGGGCCTCGATGGGCTGAGGTTCCGGCAGGTCGATACAGTAGGCAGCGCCGGGGACAACTTTGTCTTTTTTGTTGACGCAGCTGCCGCCGCGGGTCACTCTGCCCTGCTCCATCAGGTTTTGCAGGGCGCTGCGGGAAAGCTCGGCGCACTGCCCTGCCAGCCAAGCGTCCAGGCGGCCGGAGGCATCAGGCCCAGCGATAAGTTCAATTTTTTCCATTAGCATCATCTGCGGGGGCGGCCGATTCTGTTTTTACGCTTTTCTCGGCTTTTTCTTTAAAGTAGGAGTCGAACAGCACCCACACCATCAGCAGACCGACGCCTACGCAGACGCAGATGTCAGCGAAGTTGAAGATGGCAAAGTTCATGAACAGGACGTTGATGTAGTCGACCACCACGCCGGTAGCGATGCGGTCGATCAGGTTGCCGATGCCGCCGCCCAGTACCAGAGTCCAGGCTACCCGCTCCAGCGGGGTCAGCTTGCGGGCAAACAACATCCACAATACGCCCAACAGCATCAGCGAGGTGGCGGCAATCAGTAGTTTTTGTTTGCCTGCCAGCATCGAAAACGCCATGCCATCATTGAGAAAGTAGCGCAGCTCCAGCACGCCGGGGATCAGCGTCATGGCCGTTTTGGGCAGCAGTACCGCCGTGGCCCAGCGCTTGATAAGCTGGTCAACGCCCACAAGCACAGCCGCCGCCAGCACAGAAAGAACACCAAAAATCATGGTTACTCCCTTATTCAAAAAAATCAGCGGTGCTTATGCAATTATAAGCACCGCTGAACGGTAGATTAAAGACCCAGCACCTTAGCGCAGCGCGGGCACAGGCCGTTTTCGCCAACGGCGGGCTCGTACTTCCAGCAGCGCAGGCACTTGTTGCCGGCTGCGTGGGCAGCGGCAGCGCCCAGACCCTCGACGATGCCCTTGACACCGCCCTCGCCCTCAGTCAGATCGACTTTGGAGACGATGAACAGGTCGGCCAGCTCATCCATGGGGATGGTGTTCAGGAAGTCATAGACCTCCTTGTTGCAGTACAGCGTCAGGCAGGCTTCCAGAGAAGATCCGATGGTCTTATCGGCACGGGCCTGCTCCAGCACCTTCTTGACATCATCACGGATGGCCATGATGCGGTCCCACTTGGCAGTGAAGGCTTCGTCAGCAGCGGCCTTGGCTTCGGGCATCTGCTCAAAGACGACATAGTCCTTCATGCCGGGCATCTTGGGCACATAGCTCCAGATTTCCTGGCTGGTGAAGCTCAGGATGGGGGCCAGCAGCTTAGTAAAGTCGACCAGGATGCGGTACAGCGCGGTCTGTGCACAGCGGCGGGCATGGTCGTCAGCGCAGTACAGGCGGTCCTTGATAACGTCCATATAGAAGTTGGACATATCGATGACGCAGAAGTTGTACAACGCATGGTAAGCGCGGCTGAAGTCGTAGTGGTCGTAGGCATCGCGCATGGTGGCGGTCAGCTGGTTGCATGCTTCCAGCGCCCAGCGGTCGATCTCGAACAGCTGATCGTCAGCGACCATATCCTTGTTGGGATCAAAATCGTTGATGTTGCCCAGCATGAAGCGGGCGGTGTTGCGCATCTTGCGGTAAGCCTCGGACAGCTGGCGGAATATCTCCTTACCGGCGCGGACGTCGACGGTATAATCGCTGGAAGCGACCCACAGACGGACGATGTCGGCACCGTAGTCACGAATGATTTCGCTGGGTTCCACGCCGTTGCCAGCGGACTTGTGCATCTGCTTGCCTTTTTCGTCGACGACCCAGCCATGGCACAGCACCTCGCGGTACGGAGCCTGGCCCTGGGTGGCAACGCTGGTCAGCAGGCTGGACTGGAACCAACCACGGAACTGATCGGCACCTTCCATGTACATATCAACAGGATAGGTCAGCTCCGGGCGCTCGCGGCAGACAGCGCTCCAGGTAGAGCCGGAGTCGAACCAAACGTCCATGATGTCGGGATCTTTCTCCCAATCGGAAGCGCCGCACTCGCAGACTTCGCCCTTGGGCATGATCTCGTTGGCATCGTACTTATACCAGGCGTCGCTGCCCTCCTTGCGGAACAGGTCGGAGACAGCCTTGATGGAAGCATCGGTGATGTGGTACTTGCCACACTTCTTGCAGTAGAAGACCGGGATGGGCACGCCCCAGACGCGCTGACGGCTGATGCACCAGTCGCTGCGGTCACGGACCATGCCAGCCATGCGGTCATGGCCCCAGGCCGGTTGCCAGTGTACACTGTCAATAGCCTTGTAGACATCCTCTTTGAAAGCATCGATGGAGCAGAACCACTGCTCGGTCGCGCGGAAGATGATGGGATGGTGGCAGCGCCAGCAGTGCGGGTACTGGTGGGTGATGTGCTGCACACCCATCAGGTGGCCACTCTCCTTGATATGCTCCAGAATGACCTTGTTGGCATCCCAGACCTTGAGGCCGGCAAATTTCTCGCCAGCTTCGGCGGTCAGGCGGCCGGCGTCATCCACGGGAACAACGACGGGAACCTGCGGGTAGTGGTTAACGCAGACTTCAAAGTCCTCAACACCATGGCCGGGGGCGGTGTGGACGCAGCCGGTGCCGCCTTCGAGGGTGACATGGTCGCCCAGGATGACCAGGCCCTTGCGGTCCAGGAAGGGATGCTGATACTGCATCAGCTCCAGTTCGCTGCCCAGAACGGTGTCGGGCAGGACTTCGTACTCGTCGATGTGGCAGCCCTTCATCGTGGACTCGACCAGCTCGCGGGCCATGATGTGGTAAGCATCGCCGATCTTGACGAAGGCATACTCCAGGTTGGGGTTCAGGCAGGTGGCCACGTTGGCGGGCAGGGTCCAGGTGGTGGTGGTCCAGATGACGATCCAGGCCTTATCCAGCGGGATGTTGTGCTTGGCCAGCACGCCGTTGGGGTCGTCGGTCAGCTTAAAGCGGACGTAGATAGAGTCGCACTCGTCCTCGGCGTACTCGATCTCAGCCTCAGCCAGGGCGGTACGGTCCTCGGGGCACCAGTAAACGGCCTTCATGCCCTTGTAGATGTAGCCTTTCTTGGCCATCTCGCCGAAGATCTCGACCTGGCGGGCCTCAAACTCGGGGCGCAGGGTCAGGTAGGGGTTGGCGAAATCGCCCTGGACGCCCAGGCGCTTGAACTGGGAGTTCATGACATCGATATGCTCGGTGGCGAACTCTTTGCAGATCTTGCGCAGTTCTAGCTTGGAAACGCCGGACTTCTTATCGCCCAGAGACTTCAGGGCTTTCAGCTCGATGGGCAGGCCATGGGTATCGTAGCCCGGCACATAGGGGGCCTGGAAACCAGCCATGTTCTTGTAGCGCAGAATGATGTCCTTGATGATCTTGTTCAGCGCGGTGCCCATGTGGATGTTGCCATTGGCATACGGAGGGCCATCGTGCAGGACCCAGCGGGGTTTGCCCTCGTTGTTTTTGATCATCTGCTCGTAGACGTGGTTCTGCTCCCAGTCTTCCAGCATTTTCGGCTCTTTTTTCGGCAGACCAGCACGCATTTCAAACGGGGTCTGCATCTTGTGGATGGTGTCGTTGTAATTCTGCGCCAAGATTTCCTACTCTCCTCTATAGAAATAGTTTTTGACCTTATTGGTTTATCGGACATCAACTGTCAAAGTCAACGCCCTCAAAGTTATCGAACGCCGGAGAATTCAGCTCCTCCTGCGGTTCGGCACTTACTTTTTTACGGGTGCTGCGCTTGGCCGGGGCTTTGCGGGTGCTGCGTTTGGCAGGCGCCGGGGCAGCTTCCGGCGCATCGCTGTACAGCCCTGCACCGGGCTGGAAGCGGCTGCCGTCGATCGGCATCGGCTCTGCGGCGGGGGCGGTTTCTTCCGGTTCCTCCGGGTGCGGGGCGATAGCGAACTCAACGGTGTCTATCTTTTCCGGGGCGGGCTCGGCCACAGGGGTCGGCTCCGGCGCCGGGGCAGTTTCAGCGGGGTTATAGTAGCTGGTGGCCTGGGGTTCCGGCTCCTGCACAGGCGCGGGGGCCGGGACAGGCTCGGTATAAGGCACAGCCTCGGGGGCGGGCTCAGCATAAGGCTGGTCAGCAGCGGGCTGCGGGGCAGGCTGCTGGGCTTCCTCCTGCGCAGGCGGGTTATATTCCGGCATCTTGCTGATGAGGTTGATGTGCTTGCGGTACATCTCCATCAGCGAACGCTTGAAGCTGTCGGCTTCGCTTTTCAGCGTCACGATCTCCTGCTTGGCCAGTTCCACATCGTCGCGGGCGCGCTGCTCGCGGTCGTCGGCCTTCATATTGGCAGCACGGATGATTTCCGCAGCCTTCTGCTTGGCTTCACGGATCACGTTCTCACCCAAGCGCTGGGCGTTGATCATCGTGGTGCGCAGAGTGTCTTCCTCGGCACGGTACTGGTCGATACGCTGGGCCAGGACGACGAGGTTTTTCTGCATCTCGTCATTTTTAGCCGCCAAGGCATCCATGCTTTCCGCTACCTGCTTGAGGTAGTCATCCACATCATCGCAGCGATAGCCGCGCATCGCTTTGTCAAATGTTACGCGGCGGACATCCTCAGAAGAGATCATGGCTTTCCTCCTGTTTGCGGGCAAAGCCCGTTATTGCCGGATTTCAGGGTCCTGCATTTTATACGAAGAGTCCGGGACTCTTTGTCTCAATACTGGTAAAAGGATATGAACTGGCGATCTTTTTTGCTTTTGCCGCCGATCTCCGCCAAGCGGAAGCGTCCCACGCCCCGCACGGTGATAATGTCGGCCTCATACATAGCCTCGTGGGCGGCGCGCAGCGGCAGATGGTTGACCTCTACCCTGCCTGCGGCGATATATTCCGCTGCTTTGGTGCGGGAAGTGTGCATCATGGCGGCCAGCACCGCATCGGCACGCAGAGCCGAAACGGTGGCTTCGTGCAGTTCCCGTTCGGGGCCGGTCAGCAGGCGGGGCGGCAGTTCGGTGCAGGTTTCCACATGCACGGGGCTATGCCCGGCACTTGTAAAGTTTACGGTGATGAACTCCGCTTTATCCGCCAGCACCACCGCATAAAACACAGCGGCATCGTCGGGGTCCTGCAAAAGGTCACCGATGCAGGCGCGGTCCAAACCTAAGCCTAACAGTGAACCGAGGTAATCTCGGTGGGTTGGCAGTTTAGCGCCGCTGTCGTAGGTCTGCATGCGCAGGTAAGCGGTGGGTTCCTCCTGCCAGGCGTCCGGCGGCTCGATACAGAGCACCTGCCGCTCGGCTCCCTCAAACCCGCCCCAGAAGCGGAAGCTCTCGCAGCCCGCTTTGTGGCAGGCAGCTTCGGCCAACATCTGTTCCCGGTCAGAAAGAAAGCCGGTATACCGCGGAATCCCGCGGCTTTCGGCAACGCGGCAAAGTTCTTCTGCCCGCTTCATTAAGCGGCGTTCCTCGTCGTTCTGCGGCGGGATATAGCCCCGCGTTTTGGCGGCGGGATCAGAAGAAGACGCCATTATTTTCTAACTCGTCGATCAGATCACCCATAATGTCAACATTATAGGGGGTGATGATGAAGGTGCTGGTGGCCACGCGCTTGATCTGGCCGTTGTTGGCATACGCCACGCCGGACAGGAAATCGATCAGACGGCGGGAAACCTCTTTGCCGGTGGATTCCAGGTTCAACACGACGGTGCGCTTGGCGTTGAGCTGGTCCGCGATGGTGGAAGCATCCTCGAAACGCTCCGGCTTGACCAGCACGACCTGCAGCTGGGTGGTAGCGTTGATGTTTACCACCTTGTTGCTGTGCTGTTTGACCTCCGGCTGTTCGTAATCCTGCTGGGGGGCACCCTGCCCGCCGGCGAAGATTTCGTCCTCGGTATCATCGATGTAGGAATCGGCTTCCGTATCGATACCGAGCTTGCTTTTCAAATTGTCAAACATGGACATGGTCGTTTACTCCTTTGGTTACGCATATCGTTTTGGCAGTGGATATGCGCTATTACAGCGATATACACTAAATATTATCTTCTTTTTTATAGCAGTTGTCAATACGGGGCCGCAAGATTCTTGCTAAAACGCCGCTACAACAGCTTGCCATCCTGCAGATTGGTGCCCTGCACGATGATCTCATCGTACAGACGCACCTCATTATCGGTGCCCAGCTTGCCGTTATCGGGGATCAGGATGTAGTTCTCATCCTCGTACAAAGTTTCGATCTTCAAGAACCGCTGCAGGTTGCCATACTTGACATAGACGCCGCGCTGTCCGTCCACGATGTGGAGCGCCGCTTTGTCGATGCGGATGCCCTCGTAGGTCTTGAGGTCGATCTGCGCGGTCTCGACGCCAAAGCTCAAAATTTCGGCATTGACGGTCTGGCAGGAGACCACCAGCTTGGCAAGGCCGGCGTCCTCGTCCCGGGTCAATTCCTGCACGGCGGCAGACAGCGGGGTATTCTGCTTGCCGGGCACACTGATCTTCACACTGGAAATGCCGTCCAGCCGATCCGCCGTGGCCAGGTCGCAGACAGCGTAGAACTTCCAGCTGAAGCCTGTGGCGATCTGCCCGGCGCAGTTGGTGGTGTCTGCCGCCGGAAAGCCGTTTTGCAGCAGTTCGTTCAGCTCCGCCGGGGTGGCGGCATCCAGCTGGGCAGCATCAGTCACGATGGTGGGCGATGCTGATACACTGCTGAAATAGCCGTTGGTGGCGGCGGTGATGGTCTGCAAAGTGTCCAGCTGGGCCTTGATGCCGTCGTACTCAGTCTGCAAGACCTGGATGGTCTGAGTGAAGCCCTCGGTCTGGCCGGTATTGACCTGCATGCGGTTCTGGGCCAGCAGAAAGGCATCCTCGGCATCGGTGATGCCGCTGTACTGGGCGGTGTCCAGCTTATCCAGCAGGTTGTACAGCGCCTGCCGGGTCTGGCTGGTCAGCAGCGAAAGGTCGCTGCCGGAGGAATTCTGCGACTTGCTCAAGAGGTCGATCGTGCGGCCCAGGCGGTCAAGACGCTCTCGGAGAAGACCCTGGGAATCATCGGTGTAGCACTCGGCCAGGACGGTGCCGTTGGTCACACGCTCGCCGTCCGAGACGAGATAGCCCAGATCTCCGCTGCCATCCACCCGGACGGTGTCAAACGAGACAACGCCCTGCAGGCTGATGCTGTCGGCCATCGTGTAGGCGATGGCTGTCTCGGTCTTGTAGCCGCGGTGGAAGATGATGATGAACTGAATGGCCAGGTAGATGCCAAACACCGCAATGAGCAGCATAAACAGGATGCGAAATACTTTTTTCGCCATGGTGCGTTGAGTTTTATGCTCCATGCTGTGTGTCCATCTCCCCTCTTATTGCAAAACTATTTCCCCAGAAAATCGCGTACCAGCGCGGTGGCCTTGGCGAGGACATCGTCCTCATCCACATACAGCCAAACGGCGTCGTTCTGGTTGCGGAACCAGGTCAGTTGGCGCTTGGCGTAGTTGCGGGTGGCCTGTTTGAGTTTTTCGGTACACTCGGCCTGGGTCTGGGTGCCCTCGAAGTACGGGAAATACTCTTTGTAGCCGATGGCCTGGGCGGCGGTGCGGAAGGTATCCCGGTTGCGCCAGACCCACTCGGCCTCCTGCAGGATGCCCGCATCCACCATCCGGCTGACCCGCAGATCAATGCGGCGGTAGAGCACATTCCTGTCCCGGCAGGTCAGGCACAGGCAGAGGGCGCGATAGGGCGCTTCGGCGGGCAGGGCATCCTGCTGCTGGTCGCTCATCTTTTTGCCAGTCACGGCGATGGCTTCCAACGCCCGCAGCACCCGCACCTGGTTATTGGGGTGGACCTTGGCGGCGTAGTCAGGGTCCAATTCTCGCAGCTTCGCGTACATGGCGGCGGGACCGTTGGCCTCGGCCTCCTGGCGCAGCTGCTCCCGCAGGGCAGGGGCGGTGTTCTGCGTTTCAAACGCTACACCTTTTAAAAGGCTCGAGATATACAGCCCCGTGCCTCCCACCACCAGCGGCAGACGGTTTTGGGCGTTGATCTGGGTGATGAGCGGGGCCGCGGCGGCGGTGAAATCCGCCACGCTATAAGGCGTTTCCGGCGTGAGGAAATCCAGCAGGTGATGCGGTATCCCCTGCCGCTCCTCCGCGGTCGGTTTTGCCGTTCCTACGTTTAAATTTTTGTAGACCTGCATCGAGTCGGCGTTGATGATCTCGCCGCCAAATTCTTTGGCCAGGGCCACGGAAAGGGCGGTTTTGCCGGTGGCGGTAGGCCCGCCGACAGCGACAACGCGCGGTTTAGACAAGGCGTCCAAACTGTTTTTCCAGCTCCTTCCGGGTGATTTTCAGCACGCAGGGACGGCCGTGGGGGCAAAACGGCGGGATGGTGCCGTCCATGATGTGCTGGGCCAGCGCCAGCATCTCGGCTGCGCCGGTCTTGTCGCCCGCCTTGATGGCCGCGCGGCAGGCAATGGAATGGAGCACCCACTCCGTTTTCTCCCGCAAGGCATCGCGGGCACCATCGATCAGGCGGGCGGCCAGTTCGATGATCATATCCTCGACATCATCCACCGGGACGTCCGCCGGGACAGCGCGTACCACCACCGTGGCACCGCCGAAGTCCTCGACTTCAATGCCCGCATCGGTCAACAGGTCAATATTTTGCAAAACGGCCTGCTTTTCGGCGGCGGTCAGGTTGACCTGCACCGGCACCAGCAGCATCTGGGCGGGCACATTGCCGTAGTCCTTGGCCAGCTGCTCAAACAGGATGCGTTCATGCGCGGCGTGCTTGTCGATGACGCACAGCTCGCCCGCACGCTCGGTAATAATGTAGGTCTTGAACACCTCGCCCACCAGGCGCAGGGGTTCGGATTCTGGCGGCGGGGTCATGGCAGTCTGCTCCGGCGTGGTGTTGACCACATCCGGCAGGGCGCTTAAGGCGTGGGGGTCGTTGACGACGTAGTCCGGCGCTTCCGAAACCGAGGCCTCGGCCTCCGGCTGGGGTGTGGTCTGTGCGGACACTTCCTGCTGCAGGGCGGCGGGCTGGGCAGGCTCCCCTTCCGGTTCCGGCAAAATGTCCAGCACCGACTCGCTGGGGGCCTGGTAGGTCACCGGGCGGGGCGGCTGGCCTTGCAAAGGCTGAGGCGCAGCGCCGGCCGAGGTTTTGTAGACGGGCTTCGGGCTGTTCACCACCGTCAGGCCGGGAACTTCTTTGGCCGGGATGCCCGCTGCCAGGCCCGCCAGAGCGCGGTACTCGGCCGCTGACAGCGTTGTGAAGCGGTTTTTATCGGGTGCCGGGCGGTGCTGTGCGGCAGGCTGGGCCGCAGGTGCCGCCGGGGCAGTGGGCTGCATGGTGGTCTGTTCGGCCTCGGAGGCGGTGTGGCCCATCTCAAAGCGGCACTCCCCGCTCCCCGGCGTAGCCAAAGCGGTGCGTACGGCGCGGTAGACGGCATCAAAGACATCGCTCTCTTTGGCAAAACGAATCTCCGTCTTGGCCGGGTGAACATTGACGTCCACGAGGTCGGCGGGCATTTCCAGCATCAGCACAGCACCGGGGAATTTACCCTGCATCATCGTGCCTTTGTAGGCGTTTTCCAGCGCGGCCATCATCGTGCGGTTCTTGACATAGCGTCCGTTGACGAAGAAATGCTGGGCACCGCGGCTGGCGCGGCAGGCCCGGGGCGGCGTGACCAGGCCGGTGACCTTATACAGCTCACTGCCGCCGTCCACAGGCAAAAGGTCGCGGGCGAACTCGCGGCCCAGCACCGCGTAGACCGTGCTGCGCAGGTCTCCGTCGCCGGGGGTCAAAAACTGCTGCTTGCCGTCCCGCAGAAAGCGGAAGCTGATCTCAGGGTGGGAGAGTGCAGCGTGCAGGACGGTCTCAGAGACGAAGGTTCCCTCGCTGGCGTCCTTTTTCAGGAACTTCATGCGGGCGGGGGTGTTGTAGAACAGGTCGTTGACCGTGATGGTCGTGCCCACGGGGCGCGCGCCCGGCTCCATGCCCTGGGGCTCGCCGCCCTCGATGCGGTAGCAGCAGGCGTACTCGTCCGTTTCGGTACGGGTCAGCACTTCCACTTTGGCCACGCTGGCGATGGACGCCAAGGCCTCGCCGCGGAATCCCAGGGTATGGATATGCCCCAGGTCATCCGCCGTGGCAATTTTGCTGGTGGCATGGCGGATAAACGCCTTATCGATATATTCTGCTTCGATGCCGGTGCCGTTATCAGCAATCTGCAGTTGGGCAATGCCGCCGCGGGCCGCCGAGAGGGTGATCTGGGTCGCCCCGGCATCGATGGCATTTTCCAGCAGTTCCTTGGCCACACTGGCCGGTCGTTCTACAACTTCACCGGCCGCGATCAGTTCGGCGGTATGCTTGTCCAGCACACGAATTTTCGCCATGGGTCTCACCTGCCTTTATTCTTTATCTAAAACGGTTTTCAGTTCGTACAGGAAGTTCAGCGCTTCCAGCGGGGTCAGCGTTTCAATATCCACGCTGTGGAGCTTGTCCACCACCTCGCTGGGCACGCTGGGGTTGTTGTAGGCTTCTACGGTCTCAAAGTCCAACTGCATCGTGTTGCTGCGGCCGGGGGCGTTGGCCTCCAACTGGCGCAGCACGGCGTGGGCGCGCTTGGTCACGCTGCCCGGCAGGCCCGCCAGTTTGGCGACCTCAATGCCGTAGCTGTCATCCGCCGGGCCGGCGATGATGCGGCGCAGGAACGTGATGTCCTCGCCCCGTTTTTTGACGGCGATATTGTAGTTTTTGACGCCGTGGATGTCCTGGTCCATGCTGGTCAGCTCGTGGTAATGGGTGGCGAACAGCGTTTTGCAGCCGATGTTCTCGCAGATATACTCTACCACAGCACGGGCGATGCTCATGCCGTCAAAGGTCGAAGTGCCGCGGCCGATCTCATCAAGAATGACCAGACTGTCCCTGGTGGCATGCTTGAGGATCTCGGCCACCTCGGTCATCTCAACCATAAAGGTGGACTGTCCGGCAGCCAAATCGTCCGAAGCACCCACGCGGGTGAAGATCGCATCCACAACACCGAGATGAGCACTGGCGGCGGGCACGAAGCTGCCGATCTGAGCCATCAGGGCGATCAGGGCGTTCTGGCGCATATAAGTGGATTTACCGGCCATGTTGGGGCCGGTGATGAGCAGCATGCGGTTCTCGTCCTCGTCCAGCAGGGTGTCGTTGGGGACAAATAAGCTGCCCTTGAGCATCTGCTCAATGACCGGGTGGCGGCCCTCTTTGATCTCGATCTCGCCGCTGGTATCCACCACCGGCAGGACGTAGTTGTTCTGGAGTGCGGCCTCGGCAAAACCAGCCAGTACATCCAGCTGGGCCACCGCCGAGGCGGTGCGCTGGATGCGCACGATCTGGTCGGAGATTTCCGTCAACAGGTCGGAGAAAAGCTGATGTTCCAGGACGAGCAGACGCTCATTGGCGCCGAGGATTTTATTTTCCAGCTCTTTCAATTCCGGCGTGATGTAGCGTTCGCCGGTGGTCAGGGTCTGCTTGCGGGTGAAGGTATCAGGCACCGAGTCAGTGTAGGAGCGGCTGACCTCGATGTAGTAGCCGAACACCTTATTAAAGCCGATCTTCAGCTTAGGGATGCCGGTCTCCTCGCGGTATTTGGCTTCCAGATTGGAAAGATAGCCTTTGCCGCCGTGCATGATATCCCGCAGCTCGTCGACCTCGCTGTTGTACCCGGCGCGGATGGCGCCGCCGTCCTTTAAGGTAGCGGGCGGGTCATCGACCAGCGCGGTCGTGATTTTGTTCAGAATATCTTCCAGCGGGTCGATCTGGTCAGCCAGGTCTTTCAGCAGCGGTGCACCGCAGGCGGCGGCCTGGCTGCGCACTTCCGGCAGCATAGCGCAGGTATCGCCCAGGGCCTTGACCTCCCGCGGGGTGGCCGATCCGTAGAGAATACGGGTGGTCAGGCGCTCGATGTCAAAGACGTGGGAGAGCGCTTCTTTCAAATCGGCGCGGGCCATGTTGGCGGTGTAGAGCGCCTGCACAGCAGACAGGCGGCGGTTGATAGCCTCGGCGTCCACAAGGGGCTGCTCGATCCAGGAGCGCAGCAGGCGCTTGCCCATCGAGGTCTCGGTCTTGTCCAGCACCCAAAGCAGGGTGCCCCGCTTCTCGCGGCCGCGCATCGTCTCGGTCAGTTCGAGGTTCGCGCGAGTCACAGGCGACAGGCGCATGTACTGGGCGTCGGCATAGTTCTGCACGGTCTTGATACGCTCGACGCCGTGCTTCTGCGTTTCGTGCAGGTAGTTGATCATGGCAGCCACAGCATAAGGCACCAGGGCATCCTTCTCGTAGCCGAGGGCATCCCGCCAATCGGGGCCGAACTGGTTCGCCATGGCGGCTTCCATCACGCTGTCCTTAAAGCAGGCATCCTCCCGCAGTTCCACCAGGGCGTTGGTATGCTGCTTGATGTAGGCAGTCACATCCTTGAAGTCCAGCATCACCGGGCAAATCAGGATCTCACTGGGCATGTAGCGGCATAGCTCGGTAATGATTGCACCGCCGATCTTTTCGGCGTTCAACTCGGTGGCGTAGGCCTCGCCGGTGGAGATGTCAGCAAAGCAGATGCCAGCCTTCCAGCGGCCGCGGGTGCGCTTGGTGTAAACGCTGCAAAGGTAGTTGTTTTTGTCCTCGGCCAGCATGCTGCTCTCAATGACAGTGCCGGGGGTGACCACGCGGATGATGTCCCGTTTGACAAGGCCCTTGGCCAGGGCGGGGTCCTCCATCTGCTCACAGATAGCGACCTTGTAGCCCTTGGCGATGAGGCGGGCGACGTAGGTCTCGTAGGAGTGGAAGGGCACGCCGCACATGGGGGCGCGCTCCTCTTTGCCGCAGTTTTTGCCGGTCAGTGTCAGTTCCAGCTCTCGGGAGGCCGTTAAGGCATCGTCGTAGAACATCTCATAAAAATCGCCGACACGGTAAAACAGAATCTCGTTCGGGTGTTGTTTCTTGATTTCAAAATACTGCTGCATCATTGGGGAAACTGCTTGTTCCGCCATGGTTCACACTCCTGTGTTTTCTGCAAAAGTTGGTTGTACGGGTCAGGGTTTAGTGGCAGCCGCCGCAGGTGGAGCAGCTGCCGGTGCAGCCGCCGGAGGGAGCCTGCACGGTCATGGGGTCGCCGCCATTCATGGCGGTGTTGATGATGGCGTCAATGTGGCTGACCATGGCCTCGCACTCAGACTTGGCGGCATTGTAGCGGACCATGCCCTCGCTGGCCATGATCTGGCTGTACAGGTCGTTGACGCGCTGGTTCAGCTCGGCCACGCGGGCGGCGTCGGTCTCGGCCTTGGCGCTCTCGTTGTTCAGGTCCAGGCGGGCCAGGTTGAACTCACCGATGAGGTTCTGCAGTTCTTCGTCGCTGTCGTTCTCGCGGCGGGCAGCGTCCAGCTCCAGGTAGCGGGGGTCGGTCTGCAGGGCAGCGGCGGCTTTTTTAAACAGATCAATGCAATCCATGATAGGTTCTCCTTATGAATAAAAATGTAATAAAGCGTGAAATTTTTGCGGTTTAGTCCTGCACCAGCTCGCCTACCAGCAAGGCGGCGCGGGAGCCGGTCAGGTGGACGTTTGCCCACTGACCGATGAGGGATTCCGGAGCCTGGAACTCGACCACCAGGTTGTTGTCCAGGCGGCCATTGACAGTGCCGGCGGTGCGGCCTGCGGCTTCGACCAGTACGCGGACGGTCTGGCCGGCCATGGCAGCGGTGGCCGCAAAGGCAAACTCATCCTGCGTTTTCAGCAGGCGCTCCATGCGGGCGGCTTTCTCGGCGTGGGTGGTGGGGTCGTCCATCTTGGCGGCCGGGGTGCCGGTGCGCTTGGAGTAAATAAAGGTGAACAGCTGCATATAGCCCACCTTGCGGACGAGGTCCAGCGTTGCCTGGAAGTCCTCCTCAGTCTCGCCGGGGAAGCCGACGATGATGTCGCTGGAGAAGGTCACGCCAGGGATCTTTTCCCGGGCGTAGTCGACGAGATCCATATACTGGGCCACGGTGTAGTGGCGGTTCATCTCTTTCAGCAGGCGGTCACTGCCGGACTGCACCGGCAGGTGGATATGCTTGCACAGATGCTCCTGCGCGGCGATGGTGTCGATCAGCTTGCGGCTGGCGTCCTTGGGATGGCTGGTCATGAAGCGGATCTGGTAGTCGCCGGGCACGGTGCAGAGCAGGTTGAGCAGGTCGGAAAAATCGATCTTTTCCGCAAGGCCCTTGCCATAGCTGTTGACGTTCTGGCCCAGCAGGGTGATCTCCTTGTAGCCTTGGGCAATCAGCTCCTTGAACTCGGCCAGGATGGCGGCGGGTTCACGGCTGCGCTCCCGTCCGCGGACGTAGGGCACGATGCAGTAGGTGCAGAAGTTATCACAACCGTACATGATGGGCAGCCAGGCGCGGAAGCCGGAATCGCGGCGGATGGGCATTTCCTCGACGACGGCGTTGCGCTCCTCGGGGTTTTCGAGGTAGCGCTTGCCGCGGCTGATACGCTGGGCCAGCATGGCGGGCAGGCGGTCGATGCCGTCCACGCCGAAGACCAGGTCGACGTAGGGGTAGCTCTGGCGCAGCTTCTCCACGATGTGGGCCTGCTGGGCCATGCAGCCGCAAACGCCGATGATGAGGCGCGGGTTCTGCTCTTTCAGCTTTTTCAGCGCACCTACGTTGCCGAAAACACGCTGCTCGGCATGTTCGCGCACGGCGCAGGTGTTGAAAAGGATGAGGTCGGCATGCTCAACGTTATCGCACAGGCCGAAACCGACATCCTGCAAAACGCCCTTGATCTTCTCGCCATCGTTGACATTCTGCTGGCAGCCGTAGCTGCGCACATAGGCCAGGGGCGGCGTATCGTAAAACGAGGCCAGCACCTTGGCGGCGGCTTCGTTGTGGGTATAGGTCAGTTTTTCCAAGTCCAGTTCTCCTTGCAGGTGCCTGCATACAGGCACAAAATCCAGATATACCATATTAGTATAGCAAATCAGGCGCAAAAGCACAAGCGCTAGTTCTGGATTTTTTGCGCTTCGGTCCGGTTTCTGACCTCATCACAGTTTTTGAGGGCAGCACACAGCAAAAAGCGGCAGCACCGCATAGCGCAGTGCCGCCCCTTTTATTCGTTGGTACGTATGTTATTTAGTCGTCTTTTTCTTCTTTGTCAAACTCGTTTTCCAGCTGTTCATGGCGCTTTTTGTAGACAGCGCTGCAAAGCTGGAGTACCACCAGCGCCAACACGAAGGTGGTGCCCGCCGCAATGGCCGCGCAGGCCAGATGGATGGCCAGCGGCACATCGAACGCCGACATCCTTACAAATGTAAAAACGCCGATGACCGCCGCACCCGCAAGGCTGAACAGCACATTGGTGCCGGCAGCGTTTTTAATGCGGCGGCTCCAAAGCCCGGCACGCAGGCAGGCGACGACAATGTAGACGCAGCTAATCATAAACACAGCCCAGGTGCCTGCCATCTCCCGCATGGTAAAGCCGAGCAATCCCTCCCCCAGCAAGACAACCAGCAGCAGCGACCAGACCAGCCAGAAGCCGCGGCTTTCGATGGTAAGCATGGTGCGTTCCTGCATTTCGTCCAACTGATTTTTGCCGAAAAGTTGTGCTAATTTCATAGTTATTCCTCCCAGAATAGATCATCTAAGGTTTTGCCCAGCACCTTGCAGATGCTGCGGCAAAGATTGATGGTGGGGTTATACTCCCCTTTTTCAATGGCGTTGACGGTCTGGCGCGATACGCCGACAGCCTCCGCCAGTGTTCCCTGCGTCATGTCCTTTTCGGCGCGGGCGGCTTTCAGTTTCAGGTTTTTGGCCAACTTCCCTGCCTCCTTTCAGATGGTGTAACCAGTATAGCACCGCCCTTCTGCAATGTCAAGTATATATTACATTTTATCTTTTATTTTTTTCTTTTTGTCGTTTTGCTTGCGATTGGCCCTGCGCCGTGTTATGATAGGCCTATACTACTTTATAAAAAGGAAGTTTGGCGAATGAAGTACAGCTTTCCCGCTTTTGAAAATGGATTTGTCCGCGCAGCCGCCGCCACCCCCGCCCTGCACGTGGCAGACTGCGCCTATAATGCCCAGCAGATCATTGACGCTATGAGCGTGTACGCAGCCCAGGGCGTGCAGTTGGTCTGCTTTCCTGAATTTTGCCTGACCGGCTACACCTGCAGCGACCTGTTTTTGCAGCAGACCCTGCTGAAGGGTGCCGAAGACGGCCTGGCTGCCATCCTGGAGGCAAGCCGCGGGCTGAACCTGGTGGCGCTGGTGGGCCTGCCAGTTGCCCATGACGGCAAGCTGTACAACTGCGCCGCCGTTTTGTGCAACGGTGAGCTGCTGGGCCTGGTGCCGAAGCAGCACCTGCCTAACTATGGCGAATTTTACGAGAAGCGCCACTTTGTGCCCGGCATGGCCGAGCCGGAGTGCATTGAGTTTGCGGGGCAGGAAACGCTCATCGGCACGCGGCTGCTTTTCAGCTGCAAGCAGCTGAAAAGCTTTGTGCTGGGCGTAGAAGTGTGTGAGGACCTATGGAGCCCCGTGCCCCCCAGCTGCGCGCTGGCACTGGCCGGCGCGACCGTGATTGCCAACCTCTCCGCCAGCGACGAGACCATCGGCAAGGCCGCCTACCGCCGCCAGCTTATCAGCGGGCAGAGCGCACGGCTGCTGTGTGCCTATCTCTACGCCGACGCCGGCCACGGCGAAAGCACCACCGATATGACCTTTGCCGGGCATAACCTGATTGCCGAAAACGGCACCCTGCTGGCCGAGACTGCTCCCTTTGAAGGCGGCACCGCTATGACCGAGCTGGACCTGGACCGCATGGTGCAGGAGCGCCAGC
Organism: Oscillospiraceae bacterium; assembly: GCA_025758045.1. Lineage (NCBI taxonomy): Bacteria > Bacillati > Bacillota > Clostridia > Eubacteriales > Oscillospiraceae > Oscillospiraceae bacterium. Next base: position 2,797,288 of record CP107208.1, read on the forward strand.
GCAACACCACCTTTATGCCGGAGACCGCCGGGTACACCCGCGTGGAGTTTGAGCTGCCGCCTGTGGAACTGGCCCTGACGCGGCAGGTCTCCCCCACGCCGTTTGTGCCCCAGGATACCGCCGCCCGTGCCGAACGCTGCGAGCTGATCCTGCGCATCCAGGCGGAGGGCCTCGCCAAGCGCATCGAGCATACCCACGCCAAGTGCGCCGTGCTGGGCATCTCCGGCGGGCTGGACAGCTGTCTGGCTTTGCTGGTGGCCGTGCGTGCCTGCAAGGTGCTGCACCGCGACCCGAAAGAAATTGTAGCCTTGACGATGCCCTGCTTCGGCACCACTAAGCGCACCCGCTCCAACGCCGAAATTTTGTGCGAGGCGCTGGGTGTCAGCTTTGCCGAGATCAACATCACCAACACCGTCAACAGCCATTTTGCGGACATTGGGCAGGACCCGCAGACCTACGATGTCACCTTTGAGAACTGCCAGGCCCGCGTGCGCACGCTGGAGCTGATGGACTACGCCAACAAAAACGGCGGCTTTGTCATCGGCACCGGTGACTTGAGCGAGCTGGCCCTCGGCTGGGCCACCTACAACGGCGACCACATGAGCATGTACGGTGTCAACGCGGGCGTGCCCAAAACGCTGGTGCGTCACATTGTGCAGTATGTGGCCGACACCTGCGGCGATAAGCAGTTGAGCGATGTGCTGCTGGATATTCTGGATACGCCCGTCAGCCCCGAACTGCTGCCCACCGCTGAGGACGGCACCATCGCCCAGCAGACCGAGAAGCTGGTTGGCCCTTATGAACTGCACGATTTTTATTTGTACTACGTGCTGCGCTTCGGCTTTGGACCTGCCAAAATTTACCACTTGGCCCGCACCTCCTTTGCAGGCAAGTACGAGCCGGAAGTACTGCTGGCCTGGCTGAAGAATTTCTACCGCCGCTTCTTTGCCCAGCAGTTCAAGCGCAGTTGTCTGCCCGACGGCCCGAAAGTCGGATCGGTCACGCTGTCCCCCCGCGGTGACTGGCGCATGCCCAGCGATGCCTGCAACGCTTTGTGGATGGCCGAGCTGGAGAAGATCACGCTGTAATATAAAGAAGGAAGTGCTGTTATGGCCATGTGGAAAAACGACGACGAAATGTTCGCCCTGATGAAGGAGAAACTGTACACCCCCGTTGTGGGCGATATTCTGGATCAGATGGGATACAAGCACCAGTTTTTGCCTGCCTCCATCCGCCCGCTGGCGGCCCAGGTGCCCACGGCGCCCTACATCCTGCCCGGCGAGACCGAGGACAAGCGGCTTATACTGGCCGGTTACGCCTGCACCGTGCTGGAAAATGACGTGTACGAGTACCAGGCACAGAAGCCCTTTGGCTATATGACCGAAGCGCTGGACGACTTGAAGCCCAACGAAATTTATATCGCCACCGGTGCCCACAACAGCGCCCTGTGGGGCGAGCTGCTGACCGCCTGCGGCAAGGCCCGCGGTGCGGTAGGCGCCGTGCTGGACGGCTACACCCGCGACACGCCGAAAGTGATCGAGCAGAACTTCCCGGTTTTCTGCACCGGCACCTGGGCGCAGGATTCCTCGGTACGCACCTATGTGTTCCAGTGGCGGTGCCCGATCGAGATTGGGCAGGTCACGATCCACAACGGCGACATCGTGTTCGGCGATATTGACGGCGTGCTGATCATCCCGAAAGAAATCGCGCCCGAAGTGCTGGAAAAGGCTCTGGAAAAAGCCAGCACCGAAAAGACGATGCGCAAGGCCATTGAAAACGGCATGCTGGTGACCGAGGCGTTTGCCAAGTTTGGCGTGCTGTAAATTTACACAATACTAAAAGCGGAGGATGCCCGGGTGGGTGTCCTCCGCTTTGCTTTTGTTTTGGTTTTATAAAGGGGCGTTAATACTCCACACCCTCGCGGGCGGCAATGCCCTGGGTGTAGGGGTGCTTGTGCATCTGCATTTCGGTAGAGTAGTCGGCGGCGTCCTGCAGCCAAGGGGCCGGGTCGCGGCCTGTGACGACGACTTCCCTGCCGCCCTTGGCAAAAGCTGCCGCTTTGCGCAGCAGGGCTTCGTCCAGGATGTTGCTTTTTAACGCAGCGCAGGCTTCGTCCAGCACCAGCAGGTCAAAGGGCTGTGCCAGGGCTTTCTCCAGTGCGTCCGCGGATACGGCCCGTGCCTGGGCCTTGTCGTTCTCGTCCATCAGCCAGGTGAATTTGGCGTTGGGGCAGGCGTAGACTGTGGCCCCGGCTGTGCGCAGCGGGGCAATTTCGCCGCTGGTGCCGTCCTTTAAAAACTGCACAATCACCACGCGCCGCCCATGGCCCAGCGCCCGCAGCGCCAGCCCCATGGCCGCCGTAGTTTTTCCCTTGCCGTTGCCCCAGTATAGATGCAGCATGGAATTTTCCCCGCTTTAGCCGTTGGCTTTTTCAGATGCAAAAAATTCTTTGGTCAGGTTGACTACCGTGCCGGAAAGCAGCAGCAGGGCAATCAGGTTCGGGATACTCATCAGGCCGTTGAAGGTGTCGGCTACACTCCACAGCAGGCCCAGGTCCACCGTAGCGCCCAGGATGGACACGAAAGAGTACACCACAAAGAACGGACGCACGACCTTGTCATTATGGCACAGGAACGCCAAAAAGCGCGAGCCGTACAGGCCCCAGCCGATGATGGTGGAGAACGCAAAGCAGCACAGTGCCACCGCCGTAAAGATGGACGCCCAGCCGCCGTAGGTGGTAGTAAAGCCGGAGATGGTCAGTTCGGCGCCCGCGGCGGTGCCGTAGTTGACAGTGATGCCGCTGCACAGGATGACCATCGCCGTCAGGGTGCAGATGACGATGGTGTCAGCGAAGACCTCAAAAATACCGAACATACCCTGTTTGACCGGCTTTTTGGTGTCGGCGCAGGCATGGGCGATGGAGCCGGTGCCAAGGCCGGCTTCGTTGGAGAAGATGCCGCGGGAAACGCCCTTCTGCATGCTGATAAACAGGCTGCCGATGGTGCCGCCGGTGAAGGCCGCCGGGTTGAAGGCGCCGGCAAAAATAGCTTCCAGCACCAGCGGGAAACGTGGGAGATTCAGCACCACAACGCCCACCGCCAGCACGATGTAAAACAGCGCCATAAAGGGCACGAGGCGCTCGCTTACGCTGCCAATACGCTTGATGCCGCCCAGCAACACCATGGCGACCAGCATGGCCACCACGATGCCGACCACGAGGTTCAGTGTGGAGAGCGCACCATTGCCGACAACGTTGTACTCCAGCAGGGCGGTATCGATGGCCGCCACGATGGTGTTGACCTGAGTGGCGTTGCCGGTGCCGAACACCGTCAGCACGCCGAACAGCGAGTACAGCACAGCCAAAAACTGCCAATGCTTGCCCAGGCCGTTTTTAATATAGTACATCGGGCCGCCGACCCACTCGCCCGCGGCGTTGCGCTCACGGAAATGGACGGCCAGCGTGACCTCGGCAAACTTGGTGCACATGCCCAGCAGTGCCGAGCACCACATCCAGAACACCGCGCCTGGTCCGCCGATGGCGATGGCACCCGCCACGCCTGCAATGTTGCCGGTGCCTACGGTGCCCGCCAGCGCAGTGCATACCGCCTGGAACGGCGTCATAGCGCCGTCCGAGGCATCCTTTTTGCGGAACATGCGGCCGATGGTGGTTTTGATGACATACGGAAATTTGCGGATCTGCAAAAAGCCTGTCCGCACGCTGAGCAGCAGCCCCACGCCAATGATGCACACCATGGCCGGGACACCCCAGACAAAGTTGTTGACTGTCTGGTTGACAGCCGCAATCGTTTCTAACATAATCCTCCCCATTCCCTCTCGATTTAGGAATCCCACAAATACAAAAAGGTCACGAGCCGTGCGTACACATTGGCTCATGACCTGTTTGCATCGTACTGATTCAGTATAGCATTTTATAAGGAGGTTTGCAAGGGATTACTTGACGTAAACCCCTTACTTGTTTTCCGGCAGATGCCACTTCCAATCCAAAATTTCGGGCATATCCTGGCCGATCTCGTGGATGTAGTTCTTGTGAGCGACCAGCTTGTCGTTCATCTGCTGGATGAGGTACGCACCGCGGTTGCCCAGCTGGGGCAGATGCAGCAGCGCATCCTTGACCAGATGGAAGCGGTCGATCTCGTTCTGCACACGCATATCAAACGGCGTGGTGATGGTGCCTTCCTCCTGGTAGCCGTGGACACTCAGGTTGCGGTTGGTGCGCTCGTACTCTGCCTTGACTTCCCTTGTCACCAAGAACAGCGCCGAGCGTGTTGAGATGGGTTCCTACCGCTTCATGTTCGCGTTCGCCACCAGCCTTGCAATCCAGTCTTTCACGCTGCTGGCCGTCTCCGCACTGGGTGACACTGCCGAAGCATGGCGCACCGTGGCTATCGTCTACGCCATTATCGGTCTGATCGTCAACACGCTCTCTGTCTTCTCCGTCAAGGAGTTGCCGGAGGAAGAGTTTGTCGATACCACGGATAAAGCCGAAATCGAGAAAGACGAGAAGTACGGTCTTGTCGAGGCTGCCAAGTTGCTGATTTCCAACAAATACTACCTGATGATCTGCGTCACCTACATTTTGCAGCAGATCTATGGTGCCATGATCAGTATGGGTACCTTCTACACCGCCCATATTCTTGGTGACAAAAACCTGTCCGGCGTGTTCTCCCGGGCCATCAACATCCCTTTGATCATCGCACTGGTCTTTACACCGACCCTCGTTGCCAAGATGCACGGTATGTACAAACTGAATGTCGGCAGCTACGCCCTCGCTACCGTGGCCCGTGCGCTCGTTGTGGTGGCCGGCTATACGGGTTCCGGCGATGTCAAGATGATGCTGCTCTTTACGGCCATTGCTGCACTGGGTCAGGGCCCGTGGCAGGGTGACATGAACGCCGTTATCGCCTCCTGCTCAGAGTGCACTTGGCTGACGAAGCATAAGCGTGTGGACGGCACGATGTACTCCTGCACCTCGCTCGGCGTCAAGCTGGGCGGCGGTCTCGGCACCGCCATCACCGGCTGGCTGCTGGCATTCAGCAACTATGATAAGGCACTGGCCGTGCAGCCGGAATCCTGCATCAATATGCTGAAACTCATGTGCCTCGTAATTCCCTTGGTGCTGGACGCCATCATTACCTTTATTCTCTCCCGCATGAAGGTCGAGGAGGCCAACGATAAGATCCGCGCCGAAATGAAAAACTGATATTTACTATTTTCCTTCTAAAAAGGGGCTGTTGCAATACGGCAGTTCCTTTTTTATATGAATAGGTATAAGAATAAACAGTATTCATGAAGTGGTCATATTCTGATTCTAGAACTAGAAAAGCTTGCAAACAGTGGTACTTTCATGTCCCGTTTGCAAGCTTTTTCGAATTTAACGCAGAAAACCTAATCCACACTCATTGTGTAATGAGAATTAGATTTTTCCGGTATCACACATAGCAGGTTTCTCCTTTGCATCCGTGAAGACGCACTTATTGTTCACCTAGCGTTTTTTATAAATGAATCATTTCTATAATCTTGTTCATGGCATATTTGTCTGCATATAGGCTTACCTCGGGAAACTGCTTATAGTTGGGCAGCATTTCAAGCGTGATGTAATCATCATACCCGATTCCTGCGATGGCCTTTGCAACCGCCGGGAAATCAACATCACCTGCAAAGAGATCTACGAAAGCGCCGATGCCTGCCTGATCAAAGCGATAGTCAGACATATGTAGCTTTTTGATGCGGTGGCCGAGGATCTCGATCCATTGTTCCGGGTAGCCGATATACACGGCATTGCCGACATCCAGATACATACCTACATAGTCGGAGCCGATCTCATCCAGAAACCGCCGAGTTTCCAATGGGGAAAGGAGGAAGCGATTCCAAACATTTTCAATGCCAATTGCCACATCCGCAGCTTTTGCTTCGGGTACTAGTCGGCTCAATGCGTCTTGCGCACGCTCATAGGCAATATCGTACCGGATCTTTTCTGGGTGCTCTACAAAATTGCAACCGACATAACCGGGAACAACCAGAATCGTTTTAGCCCCCAGAAGGTACGCAGCTTCGATCTGCTTTTGTACAATGCCAAACGCTTTTTGCCGGGTCTTCTCGCTGTCAGAGACGAGATTATTCTGCCACAGGCTCCATACCCCTACGCTGGGGATCTCCAGGCCCATATCATCGGCCATCCTTTTCATGGCCAGGACATCTTTTTCCGGGGTTTGCGGGTTCAGATAGCCGGATTCACTCAAAACCGGCTCCACGCCATCATAGCCTGCTTTTTTCGCATGTTCAAACATCCAGCGGACATCCGTATTTTCGGAAAAAGAGAACAAACTAATACCTTGTTTCATAACATCCTCACGAAACCGTTACGGTTTTCTGCGTTTCCAAAGATTCGCGAATCGCCACGATCACAGAGAGCACATGGCGGACATCGGCCGGGGTAATTACCGTGATCGGCGTACCGGCCTCGATATGGCCGATGAAATCTTCGAGTTCCTTCTGGTAGGCATCATAGGGATCTATGGCCAGAGTTTCGGTTTTGCCGTCACCATAGACCGTGGTGGAGCGGGACGCCGCCGCGATGTTTTCCAAGTTAGCACCAGCACCCATATGGTAACAGTATGCCTTTTTATCGCCAACAACATTCAGCTCTGTCGTAAAGGGGAATCCGCTGGGCATTTCCAGGATTCCCTCAGCCGTAGCTTCCATACCGTTTTCAAAGGTCAAGGATGTTGCCACATGGTTCCAGCAGCCGACGTTGTTCTTGTGGCCGATGGCATAGACCTGCTTCACCTTGCCGAACAGGTAGCACAGATAATCAATATCATGCAGGTGCAGATCGAACAGGCCTCCGCCGCTGTTTTCGGCACGGCGATACCACTCGCTCCAGGCGGGATGCTCCGAAAGGCGGCTGGCACGGGCATACTTAATCGTTCCCAGTTTCCCTGTTTCTACCATTTCCTTGGCCCGGACGTATTCAGGCCAGAAACGGACGACCTGTCCCACGGCAAACTGAACACCGGCCTCTTTGGTAGCGGCAATCATACGGTCAAGTGATTCGAGCGACAGCGTGACAGGTTTTTCACAGATGACGTGCTTTTTATGCCCCGCAGCCAGCAGGACATATTGCTCATGTAAAAAGGTAGGCAGGCAAATATCCACAACATCGATATCTGCTGTGTTCAGCATGCTTTCACCGTCGTTATACCAATCACATCCGGCAAACTCAGCGAGGTCTTTGCCCTGCTTTTCATTCAGATCACAAACAGCTGTAACCTTTGCGTTCGGCATGGCCTTGTAGGCTGTTACATGGGTACGTCCCATAAATCCTGCTCCAATAACAGCAACATTTACCACTTACTACACAACCTTTCAGATTTATTTCTTCTTGATGTTATTGATGTTGCTCAGGACGACTGCCGCAACAATGATAGCGCCGGTAATAATCGTCTGTACGTTATTATCAACGCCTAGGATGTTCATAGCATTGGAGATGACACCCATCAGCAGGCAGCCGAGGAATGCGCCGCTGATCGTACCCTTGCCGCCGTCGAAGGTGACACCGCCGATAATAGCAGCGGCTAGGGCGTTCGTTTCATAGTTGGTACCGGCGTTCGAGGTAATGGAGTCAATACGGGCAACAAATACGATGCTGGCAACCGCGCAGAACAGACCAGAAATGCCATAAACAATGATCTTATAACGGTTCACGTTAATACCGGACAGGAAAGCGTTCTTTTCATTACCACCCAGGGCGACTACACGGCGGCCGAACTTGGTGTAAGTCATCATGAGATACGCTACCATGACCATGGCCAGCAAAACCAGCAGCATGGGCGAGAAAATTTCGAAGTACTTGGTTTTCAAGCCGTTGAATGCACCGCCGAAGTTCATGATACGTCCACCGGAAACCGTTAGGGCAATGCCATAAAACATCTTACTGGTGCCCAGTGTAATGACCAGCGGAATGCACTTACTTTTTGCAATGATAGCGCCGTTGAGCAAACCACAGGCTGCACCGGTAACAAGGCCAGCCAGCACAGCGATAAAGGTGGGCAGACCATTGTCCAACACTACGTACATAACAACACCGCAGACGACCATAATATTGCCGATGGACAGGTCAATACCGCCGGAGATCAGCAGAATGCTCATTGCCATTGTCAGAATACCCAGCACGCAGATCTGCTGGAAAATTGCGACAATGTTATTGATGCCAATAAAATTAGGGTTGATACACGAAATAATTACGACAATCAATGCGATAACGATTGCCAAAAGGACCCGCTGGTCCTTAAAAATATTTTTAGCCGGAGAAAGGCTAGTCTTTTTATCAGCCATCTTTATTTACTCCCAATGCACGTTTAATGATTTCCTGTTCGTTGATCTGCTCGCCTTTCAGCTCACAATCAATGCGGCCATCCCGAACCACCAAAACTCTGTCGCTCATGCTGATAAGTTCCGGCATATCAGAGCTGATCATCAGGATACACTTGCCCTGCTTTGTCAGGTTGCTCATCTGTTTGTAAAACTCGGCTTTGGCATTGACATCAATACCGCGGGTAGGTTCATCAAAAATGTAAATATCCTGTTCCGCATACAGCCACTTTGCCAGGACTACTTTCTGCTGGTTGCCACCGGAAAGGTAAACTGCCTCGGTCCACACGCTGGGCGTTTTGACTCGCAGTTCTTTCAGCAGCGGCTCGATCAGCGGCGGAAACTTTTTGATATTCACAAAGAATCCTTTGATCTTTTCCCGCAGGCCTATGATCGTTGCATTTTCCAGCACGCTGGCATGCAGCATCAGGCCAAGCTTCTGGCGATCCTCTGTAATAAATGCGATACCTGCATTAATACTGTCGTTCGGGTCCTTGATCTGCACCTCTTTGCCGTTGATGTAGATGTGCCCGCCGTAGCGGCTGTCTGCGCCTACCATAGCGCGCATCATCTCGGTACGGCCGGAACCGACCATGCCAGAGAAGCCTACGATCTCGCCCTTGTGCACAGTAAAATTGATTTTGGGGGAGTCTTTCGTCAGCTGCAAGTCTTTGACTTCCAGCATCACATCACCGATAGGACATTTCTCGCGGTCATAGAACATATCTATCGGGCGGCCTACCATGTCCTGCGTGATCTTGGTGATCTGCGTATCATGATTTTCGTTGGAGAAGGTGCTGATCACGGCTCCATCGCGGATTACCGTAATACGGTCCGCAATCTCGACCACTTCGTTCAGGAAGTGGGAAATGTAGATGATACCGATTCCCATGCCTGCAATACGCTTGGTCAGCTCCGTGACCTTTGCGGCATCCTCTACGTTGAACATTGATGTCGGTTCATCCATAATCAGCACACGGGGCTGCACGCTCAACGCTTTCAAGATCTTGACAAACTGCTGATCCGAGACAGACAGATTTTCAATTTTGGTATCCAGCTTCAAATGGATACCCAGGTCATCCATCTGCCTTTGTGTTTCTTTCCGCATTGCGGGATAATCTATGATTCCCAGTCCCTTGGTTTTTTCGTTGCCGACAAAAATATTTTCCACAACGTCCATGCTTGGAACCAGGTCATTTTCTTGGTAAACGATGTTGATTCCAAGCTGCTTGGACAAGAATGGATCGAACTTACTGTATTCTTTTCCATCCACCGTGATGGTTCCCTCGGTAGGTGTGTAAGCACCCGAAAGAACCTTCATCAGGGTAGATTTTCCTGCGCCGTTCTCGCCTACCAGGCAGTGGATTTCACCCGGATATACTTCAAAAGTGATACCGGACAAAGCCCAAACGCCAGAAAACTCCTTTTTGATATCTTTCATGGCAATAATGGGTTTTGTATTTTTGTAGTCACAAGGCATGTCTGATCTCACCCTCTTACAAAAACGCCAGCCAGGCGCGCCGAATTTCACGGCACGGCCGGCTGGCGGTATATTAACTCATATCGTAGTATTCAATAGGCTAGTTATTTGTTCTCGCCCAGGTACTTGTAAGCGGCTGCATAGTCATCCCAAGCAATGTAGGAGCTGGTATCATCAGCAGAAACAGGGATAACTGGCAAAGCTGTAAATTTCTCGGCAGGATCTTCGCCCAGAGCAACCTTGTTGTACAGGTTCATGAAGGTCTTGACGCCCTGAATGGAAACGGGAGCGGTCATATTCGCAGCTTCGATACCGTCTTGCAGCATCTTGAAGCCGTCCGGAGAGCCACCAGTGGAAACGATAGGGATGTTCTCTTTACCAGCGTCCTTCAGGGCGTTGTAGCAGCCCTGAGCCATCATATCGTTGTTGGCAAAGATGTAGTTGAACTCGGTGCCGGAGTTGATTAGGTCGGTAGTAACGTTGTAAGCCTTATCCGTCAGCCAGTCGGCATGCAGCGTAGCAACGACTTTCACATCGCCGCCCAGCTCTTCCAGGGCGCGATCAACACCTTCCTGGTACTTCTCGTAAACGCCGGCACCTTCCTGGCCAGCGCAGAAGAAAATCTTTGCCTCGGGGTCCTGCTCAGCGATCCACTTGATAGCAGCTTCGCCGATCTTGTCGTATTCACAGGCAACGGAAGCAATGTAATCGCCCGGATCATCCAGGCCGTCCATAGCAAAGTTCTCGATAGTGACGGGGATTCCGGCCTCGTTAGCCATCTTGACCAGCTGAGACCCCTGCTCGGTGGAGATCGGGAAGACAGAGATGCCGTCAACGCCCTGCTGAATCAGGGATTCCATCGCGGTGACGGAATCTTCCAGGCTGTTCTTGGAATCCAGGACGACGGTCTTAACGCCATTCTGCTCAGCGGCATACTCAAATGCCTTGGCAGAATACTCATTCCAGATATCCGACATATCGTAGGCGATATAGCCGAAGGTCAGGTCCTTCTTATCGCCGGTGCTTTCCGCAGCAGAAGAAGACTCTGCCGTGGAAGAAGCAGTGCTGTCGGCTGCCGGTGCGGCCGAGCTGGATGCAGCAGAGCTGCCGCATGCTGCCAAAGAAAGCATGAGCGCGGTGGCTGTTGCAATAGAGAGTGCCTTTTTCATGTGTTCTAAAACCTCCATATAAATAATGTAGAAAATAATATTATCCGGCGGTGGTACCTACCGCAGAATGTACTTAAATCTTGTAACCGAGATTTTTCAAATATACCGCAGATTCTTTAACGGCGGTATTGATCTCATCCAGGTCTTTCGGTCCTTTTGCGGTAAACTCAATTTCGAGGCTGAACGGGGCATCGTTATTAGCCTTGTCCAGTTTATTGAAAAGCGTTTTGAAATCGACGTAGCCTTTTCCAAGTGCAGGGAAATCCCATGCATCGCGTGCGCCTGCCTTATCCTTGATGTGCAGGTACGCCACATTGTCCATGCAGGTATCGATATCATCTGCTGCATCTACATTGCCATAGAACACGCAGTTTGCCGTATCGTAGTTGATTTTTACCAGATTGGAATTTACTGCCGTGACAATCTCATTCATGATTGTGCCGGTCGCATGCTCACCGTGCAGCTCCAGGACCAGCATCAAGCCATTTTCTTTCAGATGCGGGATCAGTCCTTTGATGTTCTGCACCAGAACTTCGTTTCCGGTTTTTGCTTTATCCTTTAAATGGGCCTCACCGATTGAGGAGACAATGTATTTACAGCCGAAGAAATGCGCCAGGCGCATATTCATAATAAAATCAGGCAGTCTGTCTACATCCATAAGGTTTGTATGACCGCTCATCGCAAAGGGGACTAGATCCAGCTCTTTCAGTTTGTCCTGCACATGGCAAAGACTTGCAAAGCTCTGGTCCGGAAAGACGTGTTCTGTCCATCCCTTTGTTGCCGTCAGTTCTACATAATGGAACCCCGCTGCGGCGATTCCCTCCAGTGCTTCATCGATTGAGTAACCATGGTAGCAGTTGGAATTGACACCAATAATTCTGGGCATCATAATCTCAAGCCTCTTTTCTGCATCAGTCAGCGTATAGGCCGCCTTGCATCTGTTCAAAGAAATCGTAGTAGTGATCAATATAATATCTTGCAGCACCGCCAAGCTCGGAATCCAGCCCCAGTGTAGAATACTGGATCCAGGTATTGGACACGAACTCTTTAAAGCCGCTATTTTGTACTTCATCGCGAATGTTCGAAAGGAAGAACGGGCCAAGATTTACGCCCATACCGCCAATCACCACAAGCGACGGATTGAAAAGCGTGATCAGATTTGAGATCGCAAAAGACAAATCGACCGCTAGATCTTTTATCAGCTCTTTTGCATGGGCATCCCCATCTTCAGCCATGGCACCGATATCACAGTACAAAGGTTTGCGTCCAGCGAAACGGGTCAAATCAATACCGCACGCCTCCGCTCTTTCCGTCAAGGCATTTTCACCTACAACACGTTCAACGCAGCCATGATTTCCGCAAGCGCAAAGCGGTCCGTTTCTGTCAACTGAGAAATGTCCGAACTGCGTTGCATTGCCGCCAGCCCCACGAAGCATTTTTCCATTGGCAAAAAGGCAAGCGCCAACACCTTTTGAGACGTTGATATAGGCAAAATTGGGTTCTGTAATGTTGGCAAACACATATTCTGCGTAAGCGAAACAGGCGGTATCATTCAGCAGGCAGAAAGGATAATCATGAAAAGCTTCTTCAAAGCGCTGGACCACAGGGTCACTGTAGCCTACGCCGATGACTGTGGAGAGGATCCGTTTATTTTCTGCATCAATAATGCCCGGTATAATGATGCAGAGACCCATGATGCGTTTATCCCCTACTTTCGGCTTCATAATGTTGAAAAAGGTGGATGTGATCTTGTCGACCTTATCCTCTTCTTCCGTAAGGGGAATCTGATCCCGGAAGGCGATCTTATTATCCGCCGTGATCAGGGCAATATCCAAGCGCGCTCTCCGCCAGCTGATAACCGCCACTAGGTTTTCTGTACCATTGACCCTCAGTTCGCTGGGACGGCGTCCCATTTGCTGGCTGACAACGGTCCCGCAGTCAATGAGATACTTGTTGACAATCAGCTCATCAACCAAGCTGGAAACCGTGGGTTTGCTGAGATTGGTTTCTTTCGACAACGCCGCCCTCGAGATACTTCTATTTTGGTTTACCAGTTGGTAGATTTTTTTCAGGTTTTCTGCACGGATGCGCTGTTGAATAACCATTTACAAATTTTGCCTTTCGTGTAGCAAATATCAGGTCTGGTTCGTTAGTTAGTTAGTTAAGTTATCTTACTTATTGCGTCTAAATAGTAACATATTCGCTTTTTGATTTCAACACCTCGCAAAGAAGTTTGTAAAAACTTACAAATATGCTCTATAAAACTTGTGATTTTAACGAAATTCAAATTTAAATTTGCGATTTTTAATTTACCGCCAGTAAACGAACACGCTTTAGAAATACCTAAAAATTAGCAGAAACAGCTACGCCTGAATGTGGGCATGAGATACAAAAGTCCCTGTTAATTATTTTGATCAGAAGCACAGTTAGAATTACATGTGGTGCATCACCATACTACTCTGTTCAATCAAAATCTTGCGTGATTCCGGCAATCAGTGCTAGGCTAAATACATGTCATCATCAAACTCCATAACATAAAATGGCTTATAACAAAAAAGAGGCCTGCATCCAAGTCCAACTGGACTTCAGAATGCAGGCTCTTTTATCATCACCTTTTATTTAGTTTTCCATCAGGCTGGATGGCCCTCTATTGCAAGAAGTTCACTTAACGATAGAAGCGGATAATTGATGTTCGAACAATCTTTAGCCGGCCCGATTCCTGCCACCAGAAAGCCCCCATTGAGGGCGGCTTTCACACCTGCCTCTGCATCTTCAACGACAAGGCAATCACTTGGCTTTTGGTGCAGCTTTTCTGCCGCCAGCAAAAACACCTCCGGATCTGGTTTTGAATGTAAAATTTGATTTCCATCTACAATAACATCAAAGAACTTTCCAATCCCGAGTTTTTCTACAATAAGCGGTGTATTCTTACTTGAAGATCCGATAGCCAGCGGAATATGGATGGCATGCAGCTTTTCCAGCACTGTCCATGCACCATCTGCCAAATCCGTTGAAGTTATATTTTGTAGCAGTTCTCTGTAAATATTGTTTTTCTTTTCCGCAAGCAGAAATTTTTCCTGCTCGCTATAACAGACTGGCGAATTGCGCAGGATTAGTTTGAGACTCTCCATCCGCGAAACGCCTCGCAGCTGGTTATTGACTTCTCTATTAAAAGGAATATGCAATTCATCAGCTATGGCTTTCCATGCCATATAGTGATATTCATCTGTATGGCACAGAACACCATCTAAATCGAAAATAATAGCGTTCATAGGCAAATCCTTTTGACTGCAAATAAACAGCCTCTTGCTGTGTGCTAAAGCCTCTTGCGGTCAGCAAAAATGGTGAATTTGAACGGTTTCTGCTCCAGTTCCTTCCACGCGGACCTTTTCGTTTTTCCACTCGCAGGTAAGAACCGACTTATTTGTGGTGAAAGTACTTTTGCCTACCGCTCCAGCGACAAGCAGAATCAGTTTAGAATTAAGATTCTGAGAAACTGGATTGCCAAGTGAATCCATGCCATCAGCATGCAGAGGAACTGCATAGCCGCCGCGGATAAAAACAGGGAATTTCATACCTGCCGTCGTAGAAATTGTCTGGCAGCCATGATAGCATTTTCCCGTAAAAAAGGCGTACCATTCGCCCTCCGGCAGATAGACTTCTCTTGCAGTTTGGTTTTCTTCCAACAGCGGTGCAACAAGGATAGCATCCCCCAGAAGGAATTCGTCCTCAACTTGGCGAGCGGCTTTGTCCCGCGGCCATTCGTACACCAGCGGACGCATCATTGGGACTTTCTCTGCTGCGCACCTGAATGCAGTGGCCATCAAATAGGGCTGCAAATTCATTCTGAGCCAATGCCAAAAACGCATCTCTGTCACGAATTCAGGAGAATTATAGACTGCTGCCATATTCCACGGGCTGCGTTCATTGTTTCCCTCGCCGCCTGGCATCAATTCTTTGAACTGACCGCCATCGGGTTCAGAATGCCATTGCATAATTGGCGTAAAACACGCCAGCATCGTTGCACGGCGATAGAGATCCAACGTCGGAAGCGGCCCTGCAAACCCGGCAAGATCAAATCCCCAGAACAGAATGCCGCTTAAAGCTGCACTAAGCCCTGCGGAAAGGACATGCCGCAGTTCATCATTTGTGGACTGCTGATCCCCGCCCCAATAGCACGGTGTTGTGTGCTGTCCCATGTAGCCTGCACGGCTGAAAAGAACATGATTATCGCCAAGAAATTTGGTATATGCCTTCGTGTATTGCTGCGGATAGTAGTTGCGGCTTTCCTTGCCCGTACTGCCGTCATAAAAGGAAACTGCATCTGTGCAAACAAATTCGCCGCCATCGGTTTTGAATCCATCTACGCCCATATCAAGCAGGTACTGTCTTTTTCCGAACCACGTAATGCAAGTTTCTGGATTTGTAAAATCAGGGATCATCGAGCCGGGAAACCAATGTCCTTCCGGAATCTTATAGGGCGTCCCATCCAAGTTATGAATACACAGGGAGCGTTTTACTGCATCCTCCCGATCCAAATCATTCTGATGATTTCTGATTTCATCATCGCCTTGCTGCTTATACACCGGGACCTGCCAGAGCACCAGATGAAGTCCTGCCTTATGCAGCTTTTTAATCATTTCTTGTGGGTTCGGCCAATAGGCGCTTTCCGAATAGTCAAAGTCATCTACTGCAAAAGGCGCTCCGTTCGGCTTTTCCTTATATTTGGCACCATTAAAAATGTAAAAGGTTGCTTCATCGCTCCATGCTTCAAGAACCAGCACGGTAGCCGGGAATTGATACTTCTTCAGAAGTTCAATCTGCTTTTCCGTTTCCTTTTGCGTGTTCCAATGGTTTGCGGAAATCCACGGCCCGAAGACCCAGTCAGGCGGAAGAATCGCAGGCCCGGACAAAGACATATACTCAGAAATCAGTTTTGCAGGCATTCCTGCGTTGAATATAAACTTACAATTGCTAGGCACATGAACCGTTATGACGTTTTTCTGTGTGAAATCGAATATCAATGTGCCACCAGACAGTGTACAGAAAGAGAACCCTGTATCCGTGAAAAAGAACGGCGAGGGACAATAGCTTTTATCCCCTTGATTACAGAACTTTTCTTCCACCTCGATTTTCACGATGCGGTCATTCTGGTTGAGTCCATTATACCGTTCACCCATTCCATAAACTGCTGAATACGCAAGACTCATGGTGAGCAGTTTTGTCTGTTCATTCCAGCATATAGAAGCCACCTGACCGTCTACTGGCATGTTCAGATTGGCATCGTTCTTATTAGGCTCCCACTCAATCATATACTTTTATCCTTTCACGCCGCCAACCGTAAGGCCTTCTTTGAAATACTTCTGCGCAAAAATATAAACGATCAGAATCGGAATAATCGAAATCAGTGCGCCTGCCATTGTCAGGTTGTACTGATTCTTGTACTGGCCGGACAACGTGCTCAGTAGCAGTGGAAGCGTAAATTTGCTTCTTTCGCTCAGCAAAACCAACGGCAGCAGGTAATCATTCCACATGTCCATAAATGCAAGGATTGCCAGCGTTGCCATAGCACTGCCGCTCATGGGCAGTATGATTTTGAAAAAAATGCGCCACATGCTCGCGCCATCAATAACAGCAGCTTCAATATAGGCATCGTTGATCGTCATCATTTTCTGCCGCATCATAAAAATGGCAAAGGCATTAAACAGCTGCAACAGCATAAACGCATTTAAGCTATTGGTAAGATGCATATTCGTCATGATAATGAACAGTGGAATAAAAGTGATCTGCGACGGAATCATCAGCGCCGTAACATAAATACCAAAGACCGCATTACGTCCCTTGAACGGAATTTTTGTCAGTGCAAATGCAGCCATCGCGGCACACAGAAGCCGCACTGCCGTGCAAAGAACAGACACGTAAAAGCTGTTGAAGATAGAACCCACAAATTCCGGCATAGCAAAAAGTTTTTTGTATGCATCAAGTGTCGGTTCTTTTGGGATCCACTCCACGGGAATGCTCATAATAGCGCCGCAGCCTTTTAAGCTGGTGATAATCATCCAATAAAACGGGATGCAGACAATTATGGCCATCAACAATCCCAGTACATAAAATGCCACTTTTCCAATGATTCGTCTTTGTTTCAGCCCTGTCAAAGAAGATGTTTTAGCGTTAGTCATCGTAGTTCACCCACTTGTTCTGAAGTTTCATCTGAACCATTGTCAGAAGCAGCAAAATCGCAAACAGAATCCAGCTATATGCGGCAGCCGTACCCATTTCATAGTAACGGAAGCCGCACTTATAAATGCGTTCAACCATCACCATTGTCGAGCCAAGCGGGCCACCATCGGGGGTCATGATCATAATCTGCGTAAACAGCTGGAAGGAGTTAATCAAGCTGATAATCAAGACAAAGAAAAGCGTAGGAGTCAGCAATGGCAATGTAATTCTTGTAAATTGTTTGATTTTACCGGCGCCATCGATTGCCGCCGCATCGTAGTATTCCTGATTGATTCCCTGAAGGCCAGACATCAGCATAAGGCCAAAGTACCCCATATCCTTCCAGACCGAGGCAAGAACGATTGCGGGCATTGCCCACTTTGAGCTTTGAAGCCACGAGGGCCCCTCAATTCCGAACAAGGCCAGAATATTGTTAATAGCACCATACTCAGGACTAAGAACCCATTTCCAAATCAATGCGCCAGCAACCCATGAGGTGATAACCGGGATATAGTAAAGAACGCGGAAAATTCCAACACCCTTTACATGACTGTTCAAAATGAGCGCCACAATCATAGAGGCAATAAGCATCAAAGGAATGTAGAGGATCACAAATTCCAGCGTGTTTCCAATCACCTGATAAAATTCTTTTGATGTGAGAATTTCCTTATAGTTCTCGATCCCTACGTAGAATCGATCCATGAATCCGCTAAAATCACTGAACAATGTCAGTTCGCTCAATCCATCCCAACTGGTCAGGCTGACAAAAATTTGCATAATCATTGGGATGATACTGAACACAACAAAACCAGCCAAACTTGGAAGCAAAAATGGTAATGCTGTTTTCCAGCTTGCCAATCGGGAATTTTTCATATTCTATAAACCCTCCGATAAAAATGCGGGGACAGGCTCCCGCCTGCCCCCGTCAAACTATTTACTTGGTCAAATCGATTTTCTGTTCGCACTCAGCCTGCATATCCTTCAGCGCCTGCTCCGGGGTGACAGTGCCGGCGGCCGCAGCGCTCAAATGCTGACCAACGATGTCCTGCAGCTCTGCATACTGGGTGATAACAGGAGGAGTCACAAGGTAATCAAGGCTCTTAAAGACCGCTTCGCGATTTGCCGGAGGAGTCTTTTCTTTGTACTGAGCGATGATATCCTCGTCCTGAACCGGAGGCAGCTCCCAGCCTGCGTCCAGGCGGATCTGCGTTGCTTCACGGTTGGAGGAAATGTAGGTGATGAACTTAACGGCTTCATCCGCGACCTGAGAATCTTTGGAAACGACGTAACCGTTGGAGAAGAAGTGCGTAGCCTTCTGAGTGTGACCAGGTTCAACAACGATATCCCAATCGAAGTCGCAATTGCTCGTATATTCGGGGAATGCCCAAATACCCGTCACAATCATGCCAAGGCGGCCAGACTCAAACAGGTCCCAGTCACCCATGCCTGCCATCTGCTCCTCGGTGGGCATAACATTGGTTTTCTGCTGCATGTCAACCATGTACTGCAGCGTTTCAATGTTTTCCGGGGTATCCATCGTGAACTCCGTAAAGTCATCATTGAAAAGGCTGCCGCCATTCTGCTTAACGGTCTTATAGAACTCGTTGAAGGAAATGGGATGATAATAGCCGTAGATATTATCACCCAGCGCACGGATTTTCTCCGCCGCAGCCATTGCATCCTCCCACTTCCAGTCGTCCGTGGGATAGTCGATGCCGGCCTGATCAAACAGATCCTTGTTGTAAATCAGCACAACATTCGAGAAGCTATCAGGAACACCATACTGCACGCCGTCAGCGCTGAACGCTTTCAGGGCCATATCGTTGTAGATAGAGGTGTCGATGCCGTCTTTGGTCAGGATGTCATCCAGCGGCATCAATGCGCCCTTCTTTGCGTAAGAGACGAAATTCTGGTAATCCAGTTCAAAAACATCGGGAGCCTGGCCGCCGGAAACCTTCGCCGTCATCTGCGTAAAGTAGTCGTCATAGCCATAGGTCTGCAGGTCGATGGTGACATTGGGGTTTTCTTTCATATAGTTGTCAACCATCTGCTGCAGATACTGCTCGTTGTCTCCGGACCCGGAGTACTGTGCAAACGTGATTGTCACAGGCTCATTAGAAGCCTCCGATGCTGCCGTGCTTTCCGTAGAAGCTGCATCAGAAGAGCTTGCCACGGTACTTGCAGACGAGGCTGCCGAACCGCAGGCACTGAGTGCAAGCATTGCGGCCATCGAGCATGCCATGTAAGGAATCGCCTTTTTCATTGTTTTTCCTCCTTGTATAAGTAGTGGAACACTTGATTTTTTGCTCTTCTTCGCTTACACTTATTATAGAAGAGCAATAAGACGCTCTTTGGATTTGGGCTGCACAGACTTTGGACGGTTGGTGCAGTCCTTTTTTATTCCTCCCCTCTCATATCTCGAACGGATTCCCGGCGAGAAAGGCTAACCGGAATAATAACCTCTCGCTTTGTCATATCCGCGTCTTGAATGTTATCTAAAAGCAGTTCAACTGCCTTTTCACCTTTTTGTGAGATTTCTTGGCGAACCGTCGTCAGTCCTGGTGTCAGATATTTAGAAATCTCCAAATCGTCAAATCCAACGATAGAAATATCATTGGGAACCGAAACTCCCTGTTCGTAGAACCCCTTCATAGCTCCAATAGCTAAGATATCTGCGGTAGCAACTACTGCTGTGACATCTTTATTTTCATTGCACAGTTTACGTGCAAGCTCGATGCCACTATCGTAATCAACTTTGCCTTCATAAACAAGTGTGGAATCATATGGGATTCCGGCTTCTTCCAGTGCCTGTTGGTAGCCGCAGAGCCTTTTCTTTATGACACCGTTTTCTTTGATCTGACCGCAGAAAAAAGCAATTTTTTTATGCCCATATCCAATCACATGATTGGTAGCCAGATAACTTCCATAGGCATCATCAATTCGTATGCTATGGTAATAATGATCGTTACAGTAGCTGTCAATCAATACAATGGGGATTTGTGTTTTCTTCATTTGACGGTAAAAGTCATCCGGGTACATACCGATAACAATAATCCCGTCAAGGTTCCGTTCTTTAGCCAAAGTCAAGTAGCTTTCATTTACATCTGTGGCCGAAATAATCACATGATAGCCATGCTGTCTTGCGTGATACTCAATGCTGCCAACGATTTCACTGTAAAAATCATTTTGCAGCATCAGTTTGCTGCCGGGCTCGGTCTGTGGAATGACAATTCCAATCAGCTTTGAATCTCTACTGGACAGGCTTCGCGCACTGAGATCGGGAACATAATTCAAATCCCGAATCGCATCGTACACACGGGTCTTGGTCTGCTCGGAGATTGATTTCTTGTCATTCAAAACATAAGACACCGTAGCCGTACTGACTTGGGCACGCTCTGCCACATCTTTTAGTGTTGCGCGTCTTGCCATATCGACTCCACCAATCTTACGGATTTAGTTTAAGCGTTTAACTCTTTTCTCTGGCATTACAATACCACGCGGGCAGCAAAATGTCAACAGTTAATTAAATTAACCTGTTATTTGTAAAAAAATATTGTTGACTACGCCGAACATTCCTGTTATATTGATGATAGCAACAAGGTTAATCGCTTAATCTTATTTGTGTGCTTATTTCACTTTATAAGGGGATTCACTATGGACAAGTATCTGCCAACCGGCAATGATTTCGTTTCTTTGCCCCGCATCAACGAACGAACAGGCGGGATAGAGGACATAACATTCCTATATATGGCTGCAAAAGGGCTTATAGATATTCGCGGGAGCGAATCCACACCTTTGATTCAGCCTTATGTTCATTTAGATGGCGTCGGTTCCCTCTCTTCGGCTCATCTTGCGTGGACCCGGCTTGATGATTGGCTGCCCCAGTCTACCGCACAGCTTGGCAGCCTTGAACTCAAAACCCTTTACGTGCCTCCTATTGATGAACGCGGTTTCGCAATGCAGATGACGGTTCATAATACTTCTGAAAGCGCACAAGATGTTGTTATAGGGTTAAATGGATGCTGGGCCTCCTCTTGGCACTGTGTAAACGAGGACAAGCCGTTAAGTGGTAAAGCAACTTGTTTCCGCAGTGGCTGGAACAGCAGTTTGATTTTCGAATATCATGCAGGATTCCCGATGTTCTCCTTTGCTCCTATGGCCGATGCACAAACAGATTCTTCTTTTACCTGTTCCGATGATGGCAGTATTACCTACGATTTATCCCATCACTGTACAATTGCTGCCGATGGAACAGCCTCGGTCGTATTTTATTGGGGTCTCGGTTTCGAGGAAGTTGCTGCCGCAACAAGCGCCAAAGAAATGCTCCGGCAGACTTTCGATGCGGAACTCACAAAAACAAGGGCTTGGCTTCAAGAGCGTCGTGTCACCTTTAATGGTGATGCAAAGCTCACACAGCTCTACAATACGAATCTGTTCTTCTGTATGTTCTTCTCAACCGGCATTACACTTGACACCGAAGAGTTGGTGCTCGTTACCAGCAGAAGCCCCCGCTACTATGTAAGTGCCGCTTATTGGGATCGAGACAGTCTGCTTTGGAGTTTCCCGGCTATTTTGGACGCCGATTCCGAACGTGCCAAAGAAATGCTTTCCTATGTATTCGGCCGACAGCGCCGAAATTTTGGCATCCATTCACGATACATTGATGGCACTGTTTTGGAGCCTGGCTTTGAGCTGGACGAACTCGTTGCCCCTCTTCTGGCGCTTGAACGCTACATTAACAAAACCGACGACAAATCCATTTTGAATGATTCCGATATCGCTCAAGGCATAAGCCTCATTTTGAATTGCCTGCGGCAGCATGAAGCCGCATCTTGCAGATTGTATGATACTTTCCTGCAGCCAACAGACGATGAGCACGTTTACCCCTATATTACATACGATAATGTGCTTGTGTGGAAAGCACTCAAAGATTTGGCCCAACTCGCACCTCAATATGCACATCTTGAAAAAACTGCCGATGAAATCAAAGATGCTATTATGACGCATTGTGTCCAAAAGGACGCAGAGGGGAAACCTTATTTCGGATGGTCTATTGATTTGAACGGCAGCCATGATGTTTATGACGAGCCGCCGGGAAGTCTACAACTGCTTCCTTTGTTCGGCTTTTGCAGCCTCACCGATGAGGTATACCGCAATACCGTTGCAATGATTCGTTCGCCGGAATACAAATACAGCTTTGCTAACAGTCCAATCAACGAAATCGGGTGTCCACACGCACCTCACCCTTGGATCTTAAGTTTAGCCAATAGCTTGCTGTGCGGGCGTGTAGAACATTGCCGCGCCATTTTGGAAAAAATCTCTATGGACAATGGCATCGCATGCGAAAGCGTTGATGAAGTGACTGGTTACTGCACCACCGGCGAGGCTTTCGCTACCTGCGCAGGATTCCTTTGCCATTCTATCCGTGAAGCATTACTATAAAAGAAAGAAGGATGCTTTTATGCGTCAAGACACAATTTTGAAGCCTTGGCAAATTGAGCTTACGACAAATAGCACAAATGATAGTTTTGAAGAAAGCACTTTTTTCACCGGGAACGGCCGCATGGGCATCCGTGGATATCTTCCATTCTGGCAGGAGAAACGCACCTTTGAGACAGGTCTGTTCGTTGCCGGTATCTTCGGTGAAATCAAACCCGGCATCACCGATTTCGTGAACCTGCCCACTCCCGTCTGGGGAAATATCGAATGTGATGGACATCCCATTACACTTTCCTCTCCCGTATCCAGCACCCTAGATATGAAAACAGGCGTTCGCTCACAGTCTTTTTTAGCCAAAAGTGGTGAAACCGCTTTAAATATTGAGCATCATGTGTTCTGCAGTATGTCCGATCCCTCACTGCTCGTACAGCGGCTTTCTTTCTCCGCATCACGCACCTCCAATATCTCGGTATATGCAGGAATTCATACTGCTTGCTGCAACTGCCCTGTTCCGGATGATCAGGTAAAAGAAAATCACGAAACCATCAAACTTGCCGAGCCCACCCAGCATGACATGTGCAAGGATTCTGTTGATTGTACTTTCTCCATTTTAGGTACCGGCTTGATTGTAAGAGAACAGATGTCTTTCCATACTTCTTTTTCAGATTCTGAAGACTATATCTCTGATGATGTCCTTGGAAAGCAGTGGTGCGGGATTTTACAAAGCGGTCAAAATGTTGTTTTGGAAATCACCACGCGCATCACCACAAGTCGAGATATCGACCCACTTATTGGGAGCAACAAAATCTCTGACACTTATGATGAACTCTTTGCAAAATCCTCTCTGGCATGGGCCTCTCGGTGGAATGAGTCGGATATCGAAATCGATGGAGCTCCTGATGATCAGTCCGCTGTGCGGTACAACATTTTCCAGCTTATCACCAGCTGTTCTGCCCGCGACAGCAGCGTAAGTATCGGCGCTCGCGGATTGACGCACACACGGTATAAGGGATGCTATTTCTGGGATACCGATCTCTTTATGTTATCCTTCTTCCTGTATAGCCACCCCGAAGCCGCCAAAAACTTAATGGAATATCGCGTAAGAACCCTTCCGCAGGCGAAAGAGAACGCCCAAAAGATGAACAATGCCGGTGCCCGGTATCCTTGGATGACATCCTTTGACGGTTCTGAGCAGTGCGAAAGCTGGGACATTGGTGCCAGTGAGTTGCACATTACCGCGGATATTCCATTCGCTATGCAGCAGTACCTTGATGCAACAGGCGATGAAAGCTTTTACCTGCAGGCCCTGGAAGTCTACATCGAAACTGCTCGTTTCTGGTATAGCCGCTGCATCATTCATCCTGATGGCTCTGCTGACCTCATGTTCTGCAAGGGGCCTGATGAATATTGCGGCATTACCAACAACAATCTCTTTACCAATTGCATGGTAAAGTTTAATCTTGATTTGGCCATCAAGGCAGCGCTGAAACTCAAGGAAACCGATTCCAATCGGTATTCGAAGCTTTCCCTCAGCGATGAGGAAGTCCTTGCCTGGCATTCTCTGCGAGACAATTTGAAAGAATGTCGCGATCCGCAAACTGGCCGATATTTGCCGGATGAGACTTTTACTCGGTTAGAGCCCGTGGACATTAAAACGCTCAAAACCGATGACGGTGCCAGCTATCATCATGTTTGCTTTGACCGTCTGCAAAGGTATCAAGTTATCAAGCAGGCTGACACGTTGCTTCTGATGTCCCGGTTGCCTAAGAAGTTCACTCCCGAAGAGCGTCTGAACGCATGGGAAGATTTCGAGCCGTGCTGCTTGCACGATTCCACTCTGAGCTTCGCTAGCCATGCACTTTTTGCTGCACAAAACGGCCTGCAGGAGGCTGCCGAAAAATATTTCAAAAAAGCGCTGTATCTCGACCTACACGAAATCATGAACAACACCGGAAAAGAAGGTCTTCATCTTGCCTGCTTGGGCGAAACGTGGTCAAGTATCTTCTTTGGCTTCTTGGGAGCGAACTTTAATGGAGATACGCCAGCGTTCTCCCCTGTTTTGCCAACCGGCTGGAAAGCGCTCAGAATGAATTTCTATTGGCAAGGAAGAATCTATCACCTAGCTGTTTCAGATAATCATTACATAGTTACAATAGCCTAAAACATGGCCTATAAGGTTCACAGTGTTTACCTGCCTTGAATCTTATAGGCCTTTCCGTTTTGTTTTATTATACATTACATTCCCTTTTTAAACCCTCATTCCTTTCCCCAAAGTATATACTACAATATTATAATGCTCACACTTGTCAGATATCATTGATTTTCTTCATTTATCTGTGCTATCATTTATTGCGAAGCCAACACGATTATATCTTTCTCATATATTGGCATTTTCGATAGGAAAAATCTTCTCAAAAACACAGCGAGGTGATTATTTTTGAAATTCCGAACCTTTTTTGTCTGCACCGCTGCACTTTTTTGCGGTGCATTTCTGGCAGGATGCAGTAAAACCCCTTCTCTTCCAGTCCTTCAGCAGATTGAATATTCCAACTTAGCAGATGCGGATACGCAGAATCTTCTTTCCGATCTTTTGCAAAACGCCGGCGTATCTGACCTTCGGATACAAACCTTCTTTGAACATGTTCAAAAATTCAATAGCGCTGTAGATCCAGCATGGCTCACCACAGGATTTGAAACCTCAAAGCCTCTGGATTTGAAATATGATCCGTATTCTATGCAGGATGTATGGGCGGAAAAATATGGCACCTTCCCTGGCTGGAACTGTCGAATCACCGCCTGTGGACTTTTCGGTGATTTCATCACCGTCACTGGCGAAGCAGACTTCAATGCAGCCGAGGACACTTTATTTATGGACTATGAAACGCTGGATACTGACCCCGAGGCCCTTTGTGGTGACAACAGGCAGAAATTCGATGCGCTGTTTGCTCCCGTTAAAACTACCAACACAACCGACATTCCCACGCATTTAAAAGCAATTCAGCAGGAATGGAAAAGGCGCGGTCTATCCTTTGTAGAAGATGATAAAATTCGTCTTATCTCCGTAGTTCTACACGATCAGTTTTCTGAAACAGACAATTCCCTTATGATTGGCCATGTCGGCGTTATGCTTCCCACATCGGATGCCGTATATTTCGTGGAAAAGGTCGCTTTTCAGGAGCCATATCGTTTATTAAAATTCAAAAATCGAACTGAGTTGAGCGATTACCTGATGCTGAAATACGACAATTCCTGGGGGCAGGATACGGCTCACACTTTTATTATGGATAATGCGAATTTGATGGACGGCTGGCGCATTCTGGAAGAGCCGACTGCCTCTAACGGATAACGAAAACAAAAGGAGCTGTTGCACAGAGGAGACCCAAGTGCAGCAGCTCCTCGTTTTGTGTTGTTCATACATGTTAGTGATCTTGTATTTGCCGGGGAAACAAGTTTTCTCCAAATCCTCATTGATGATGTCGCCATTGAGGGACCACGTAATGTTCTTCTCCGCAGCCTCATCTAACACCTGCCGTACTGTATGCCGTGAGCAGTGAATCGTTGACTCAATCATCCGTTGCGTATAACCGAGATAATTAAGTCGCAAAATCTCCAAACTATTTGCCATTTTGGAGCCTCCATAATGAATAGTCGCAGAAATTTACTGCGCCAAATGCTGTGATAGAAAATTTCTTCGGGCTGCTCAAAAGTGAGCTGCTGTATTTGCAGGAGTTCCGCTCCATGGAACACTTCAAACTGGAACTGATCGAATATCTAGACTACTACAACAACCGCAGGATCAAGGCAAAGCTAAAGGGCTTGCCGCCTGCAATTCACAGACAGCAAGCCCTTTCGGCTGCTTGAACAATTTTTACTTCAGAATATTGTCTAACTTTTTGGGGTCACTTCAGAAAATTGGCTACGAGGAAATTGAAAACATTCTGAAAGCAGCAGGATTTATTCTGTTTTTTCTCAAAAAAATTGCCCCCTCCCCTGCCAAATTCCAGAAAGCGGCAGAAAAGTGGGAATCAAGGTGGGCAAACCGCCCCAAAATGGTTGGACAACACTGTAAAACCGTGTCCAAAAATTGGTTGGCGAAATCACTGATTTTCGACGCTACAACAAAGAAAAAAGACTGTGACATCTTTTTCATCACAGTCTTATGGAGGTGACGACCAGATTTGAACTGGTGAATGAAGGTTTTGCAGACCTTTGCCTTACCACTTGGCCACGTCACCATAATGAGTGAAAAACCGGCTTTTGGAGCCGGTTTCCACTATTTGTCTGGAGCGGCCGACGAGGCTCGAACTCGCTACCTCCACCTTGGCAAGGTGGCGCTCTACCAGATGAGCTACGGCCGCATAAAAAGTGCATTCTTTGCGAAGAATACACAAGAAAATGGTGCCTCCGATCGGAATCGAACCAATGACACGGGGATTTTCAGTCCCCTGCTCTACCGACTGAGCTACAGAGGCATAATGGCGACCCGAATCAGGCTCGAACTGACGACCTCTAGCGTGACAGGCTAGCGTTCTAACCAACTGAACTACCGGGCCACATTGGTGGAAGTTAACGGGCTCGAACCGCTGACCCTCTGCTTGTAAGGCAGATGCTCTCCCAGCTGAGCTAAACTTCCCCATATGGAGCGGCCGACGAGGCTCGAACTCGCTACCTCCACCTTGGCAAGGTGGCGCTCTACCAGATGAGCTACGGCCGCATGTTGGAGAGGTTTTGCTCAGCCGCTCTCTCCGGGCGACGTATGTTATTATAGCTGACAACGAGCGAAAAGTCAAGCATTTTTTCTAATTTTTTTGCGATTTTTTCAGGTTTTTTCAATTTCCTGCTTTTCATCGCTGGCAGGCCATTTTTTGAGCAGTTCGTTCAGGTCCACCTTATAATTCTTGTTGCAGAACTGGCAATTCACCTCAGCAATGGGGTCTTCATCCCGCAGCTTTTCCACTTCTTTTTTGCCCAGGCTGCGGATCATATTCTCCACACGCTCCTCGCTGCAATCGCAGCGGTAGGTCACGTGGTAGCTGTCGAGAATATCCGGCTGAAAACCTTCCAGCGCCAGCGCCAGCATATCGCGGACAGTCTTGCCCTCCTCCAGCATAGTGGTGACACTGGGCATAGCCTTGATGTTCTTTTCCAGGTGGTTGATTTCGTCCTCGGTAGCGCCGGGCAGCAGCTGCACGATGAAGCCGCCTGCACAGCGCACGCTCAGGTCCTTATCTACCAGTACGCCCAGGGCGCAGACCGTGGGGATCTGTTCGCTGATGGCAAAGTAGGTGGTGACGTCCTCAGCGATCTCACCAGAGGTCAGGGGCACCTGGCCGATGTACGGTTCGCGCATGCCCAGGTCACGGATCACGTCCAGCGTGCCGTCCTTACCCACGGCCGCGCCCACGTTCAGGTGGCCGTCAACCCGCGGAGGAAGCTCTACAACAGGGTTCTCCACATAGCCTTTAACGTTGCCGGTACCATCGGAAACGGCCAGCAGACGACCTGCGGGGCCGCCGCCCTTGATCTGCAGGGTGACAGAATCCTGGGTGCTTTTGAGCATAATGCCCATCATGGAGGCAGCCGTCAGCAGGCGGCCCAACGCGGCCGTGGTGACGGCGCTGGTCTTGTGTAGGCGCTCCATCTCGCACACGATCTCGGTGGAATCCACGCCGTAAAAGACAATGCCGCCGTTCTCGGAGATGCCGCGCAGCATGTTATGATTCTGTTCCATTTATTCTTTTCCCCTCCTGGGTGTATTGTTTGACAGCCGTGATGATCCAGCGCGGGCTGTCGGGCCGCACAAGGCCAAAGTCCTCGCCGTCGGCAACCTTGGCCACGGTGAAGCCATATTTTTCCAGCAGCGACGTTACCAGATCCAGCGGGTAGCTGTACTCGCTGAAGGACTCCTTAAAGTGTTCGCCGGTCTCGTGGTAGTCTATGTCGATGGTAATGTCCACCCGGCCGGTGGCTGCATCAAAATGGTTGGTCCAGTGGCACTCGGCGTCCTCGGCCTCGATGTCGAAGGTCTCCCCCGCCAGAATTTTCTGGTGCTTATACGGAGTGTTCAGGTCAAAGATGAAAACGCCGTCTTTTTCCATAAAGTAGGCCGCTTTGCGGATGGCTTTTTCAAACTGATCCACCGGGCCGATATGGTTGTAGGTATCAAAGGTGGAGACCGCCGCGCGGATGGTGCCGTACAGGTCCAGCGAGAGCAGGTCCTGCCGCAGCAGCAAAATACGGCCAGTCATGTCCAGCTCATCGGCTTTTTCCCGCAGGACGCTGAGCATCTCTTCGGAGCGGTCGATGCCGATGACGTCATAGCCCGCCTGGGCCAGCATCAGGGTCAAATCGCCGGTACCGCAGCCCAGGTCGGCCAGGATGCCGTCGCGGATACCGTGGGCCGCCAGTTCGTCGGTGACATAGCGGTAAAGGGCGTCGTAGTCGGCCTCGCTGTTGAGTTCATCATAAAAATAGGCAAATTCGTTGTAGGCCATGGGTCACTCCGTTACTGCGGCGGCTTCCAGCAGAGTGCGCAGTTCTTCCATGCCCAGGCCATTCTCGGCACTGGTCAGGATGACTTTCTGGCAGCCGTAGGGCGCACAGATCTCCTCAAACTCAGCCTGGCGGGCGGCCATCTCGCTCTTTTTCAGCTTATCGCCCTTCGTCAGGGCGGCCACAAACGGGATACGATGGTAGTGCAAATACTCCAGCATCTGCACGTCGTCGGCACTGGGAGCGTGGCGGCTGTCCAGCAATTGCACCAGCAGGCAGACGCTGCGGTCGTCCTCGAAATAGGTATTGATCAACTCGTCCCAGCGTTCGCGCTCGGCGTTGGAGACCTTGGCGTAGCCGTAGCCGGGCAGGTCCACAAAGTAGGCCTTATCCACTTTATAAAAGTTGATGGTGGCCGTTTTGCCTGGGGTAGCGCTGACGCGGGCCAGTTTGCGGCGGTTGCACAGCTTATTGATGAGGCTGGATTTTCCCACATTGGAGCGGCCGGAAAAAACGATCTCCGGCCGGTCGCTGTCCGGCAACTGGCGGGACAAGCCGTAGGATGCGAGAAATTCGCAGTTATTGTAGTTCATAGTGGTTCCTTTACATTACAGTGGCCGGGTCCTTGGCGACGGGCTTTTCGCCGGCAATCAGGTTGGTGGCCTGGGGCATGGCGTGGGCACTGCGGGCGGCAGCATGGCCGGGCATGATGAGTGCATGCTTAAGCACCTGGGACAGGCGCTCCACCGGGATGAAGTGGATCTTCTCCTTGACCTCGGCATCGACTTCGTAGAGGTCGGTGGCGTTCTCTTTGGGGATCAGCACAGTGGAGATACCTTCGCGGAAGGCGGCCATGCTCTTTTCCTTCAGGCCGCCGATGGGCAGCACATTGCCGTGCAGCGTAATTTCGCCGGTCATGGCCAGGTCATGGCGCACCGGGATGCCGGACAGGGCCGAGACCAGCGCCGTGGTCAGCGTGACACCGGCGGAAGGGCCGTCCTTGGGCACAGCGCCCTCGGGGGCGTGGATGTGCAGGTCGGTGTTCTTGAAGCGGTCGGGAGCGATGCCGTACTCCTCGGCATGGACACGGGCATAGGTGACGGCAAGCTGAGCGCTTTCCTTCATCACGTCGCCCAGGCTGCCGGTGATTTCGATCTTGCCGGTGCCGTTGGGGATGACCGCCACTTCGACGGGCAGCATCTCTCCGCCGACACTGGTCCAGGCCAAGCCGTTGGCGATGCCGACGGAGTCGGTGCGGGAGATGAAGGTCGGCTTGACCTTCTCGGGGCCGAGCAGCGACTTGACCATCGTGCCGGAGACGCTGATCTTTTCGGTCTCGCCTGCGGCAATTTTCTGGGCACACTTGCGCAGCACCGAGGTGATGGTGCGCTCCAGGTTACGTACACCGGCTTCGCGGGTGTAGCCGTCGATGATCTCATAAATCGCGCCGGAGGTCATGGTGACCTTGCCGTCCAGGCCGTTGTTTTTCAGCTGTTTGGGCAGCAGATGGCGCTTGGCAATGTTGAACTTTTCGGTGCGGGTATAACTGGGCAGTTCGATGACATCCATACGGTCATAGAGTGGGCCGGGAATCGTGGAGGCATCGTTGGCGGTGGTGATGAAGAGCACCTCGCTCAAATCGAACGGGATGTCGAGGTAGTTATCCTTAAAGGTGCGGTTCTGCTCGGGGTCCAGCACCTCCAGCAGGGCGCTGGAGGGGTCGCCCTTGTAGTCCCCCGCCAGCTTGTCGATCTCGTCCAGCAGGATGACCGGGTTGGAGGACTTGGCGGAGTTGATGGCGCTGATGATGCGGCCCGGCATGGCGCCGATGTAGGTGCGGCGGTGGCCGCGGATCTCGGCCTCGTCATGTACGCCGCCCAGGCTCATGCGGGCGAACTTGCGGCCCATGCAGTCCGCAATGGAATGGGCGATACTGGTCTTGCCGACGCCCGGAGGGCCGACGAGGCAGACGATCTGGCCCTTGACCTCGGTGTTCAGCTTGCGCACGGCCAGCAGTTCCAGGATGCGCTCTTTGACTTTCTGCAAACCGTAATGTTCGCGGTCCAGCACCCTGCGGGCGTGGGCCTGGTCGAGGTCATCCTCGGTGGTGATGTGCCAGGGTAGGCCCAGGCAGGTATCCAGATAGCTGCGGATAACGCCGCTTTCGGCGGAGTTGGACTGCATACGGGCCAGACGGTCGCACTCTTTCAGCAGCTTTTCGGTGGATTCGTCGTCCAGCTTGAGGGCGGCGATCTTCTGGCGGTAGGTATCGGCTTCGGCGCGGGTATCTTCGGAATCGCCCAACTCTTCGCTGATGATGTGCATCTGCTCTCGCAGGTAGTATTCCCGCTGGCCTTTGTCCAAAGAGGCGTTGACCTTATCATCAAGGTCGCGCTCGATTTCCAACACCTGGCACTCCTGACGCAGCAGCATCAGCAGTTTTTCCAAGCGGCTCAGCAGCGAGGACTCATTCAGGATGGTCTGCTTATCCTCGTATTTCAGCAAGAGGTTCGCGGGCATGTACTCGCTCAGGAACAGCGGGCTGTCTGAGCTGACGATGTTATAGATGATGTCCTTGGAGATCTGCGGGCTGTAGGAGAGGTACTCCTCAAAGCAGTCTTTCAGACTACGAACGAGGGCCTCGGTCTGGGTGCGTTTATCGGCACCGATGCCGCGCACCGGCACCGGGCGCACGCTGGCCTGCAGGAAGTCGCCATCGTTCAGTTCCAGCAGGCGGGCGCGGGTCTTGCCCTCCACCAGCACCTTGACGAGGTCGTCGGAAACGCGCAGCACCTGCTTGATCTCGGCGATGACACCGTAGCCGTAGAGGTCAGGCATCGTGGGTTCTTCCACGTCCATCTCTTTCTGGGCGACAAGGAAAACGCTGCTGTTGGCGTGCATGGCAGCCTCGATGGCGGCGATGGATTTGGCGCGGCCCACCTCAAAGTGGACGATATTATTGGGGAAAACCACCAGCCCGCGCAGGGCGATAGCCGGCAGTACACTGACATTGCGGGTGATTTTGACTTTTACTTTCTCAGACATTGCTTACTCTCCCATGACCTGCAGAACAGGTGCGTTGTATGCGAGTTTTGGCGGCAAAAGGATATGGGCGCTGCGCCGTGCCGTCTCGGCGTACAGCGTTTTCTGGGGCGAACATTCGCCGTCCAGGGTGGTGATCATCGGCTTTGGATCCAGCACCCGGATGTCGATGGCCGATGTGCGGAAGTACGTTAAGTACGGGCGGAACTTTTCGGTCACCGTACCGTCCGGCGTAAGGTGCTCGCCTTTTTTGTAGCCGCCCAAAAGGCCGGGCAGCTTCAGGCGCGGCACCGGCTTTAGCAGCACCACGTCCAGCAGGCCGTCGTCCAGGCTGGCGTTGGGGGCGGCACAGTAGCCGCCGCCGTACATGCGGGCGTTGCAGATAGCCAGCATCATGTAGACGCCGTCCAGTTCCCGGTCATCAGCCTGAATATGCAGGTGATGCCTGAAGCTGCTGCAGACGGCTTCGAGGATGGACAGGGTGTACGCGGTGGTCCCGCCGCACAGCGGGATGCGCCGCCACTTGGGGATACCGTTGGCCACCTGGGCGTCGATGCCTGCGGCGTAGATGTCGATGCCGTAGCCCTGGGGCGTTGCCAGCAGATCCACCGGGAAGGCTTCGGCTGCCAGCTGGGCATCCATATCCAAGAAATCCGCCGGGGCGCCGAAGTTGCGCACATAGTCGTTGCCGCTGCCGCAGGGAATGCAGCCCACCGCGATATTGGGGTGGTTGGCCGTGCCTTGCAGCACTTCGTTCATCGTGCCGTCGCCGCCTGCCGCGTAGATATGTACTTCTTCCCCGCTGGCTGCGGCGGCTTCGGCCAATTGGCGGGCGTGGCCGCGGCTGCGGGTGATCTCGATCTGCACGTCCACCCCGGCGCGGGCAGCGGCCGCCTGGATCTGGGGCACCAGCACCACGCTGGCGTCGGTCTTGCCGGCCGCGGGATTGATGATAAACAACTGCTGCATGGTGCGCCCCTTTCCCCTATGCTTCCTGATAGTAACAGGTATATTTATTGTAGCGGTTTCTTGCAAAAAGTGCAAGGGTTTGGGATAAACTGCTAGCCCCCGGCCCAAAATATTGTGCAGGAGGGGTTTTGTATGGCAGATGTTTTTGTGGAAATCGGGCAAGTCGTCATTACCAGCCTTGTATCATTGATGGGGATGTTTTTGCTGACGCGGTGGGGCGGCAAGCGGCAAATTTCCCAGATGAGCCCCTTTGACTATCTGAACGCCGTGACCACCGGTTCTATCGCTGCCGAGCTGGCGACAAATCTGGAACAGTGGTACCGCCCTGTCACCGCCATGGTCGTGTACGGGCTGGTGACCTGGGTCGTGCATTTTACTGCCTGCCGCAGTATCTTTATGCGCAGTTTGTGGAGCGGGCGGTCGCTGGTATTGATGGAGAGCGGCACCATTTTTAAGGAGAATCTTTCCCGCGCGTCCATTGATTTGAACGAGTTTTTGGGCCAGGCCCGCGTGGCCGGGTATTTTGACCCCAACGAAATACAAACCGCCATTTTGGAAACGAACGGCCAGATCAGCTTTTTGCCCAAGAGCGGCAGCCGCCCCGTCACCCCGCAGGACTTGCAGCTGACGCCGGAGCCGGTGAGTGCGTGGTATGACCTGATTCTGGACGGACAGCTGATGGAAGATAACCTGAAAGCCTCCGGCCGCAGCGTAAGCTGGCTGGAAAGCCAGCTGCACAGCGTGGGCATCGGGCAGAAAAGCGAGGTATTTTACGCGGGCTGCAACCAGCAGGGCACATTCTTCGCCTGCCGCGGTGGGTAAGCAAAAGGGCCGAAGCCCGAAGCTTCGACCCTTTTGTATTAGGCGATGTGGCCCAGATTATTTGAAGTAGCGATCCAGCAGGCCCTGCATACCGCGGCCATGGCGGGCCTCATCCTTTGCCATCTCGTGGACGGTGTCATGGATGGCGTCCAGGTTCAGTTCCTTGGCCTTCTTGGCCAGGTCCATCTTGCCGGCGCAGGCGCCGCACTCGGCGTCAACACGCATCTGCAGGTTCTTTTTGGTGCTGTCGGTCAGGACCTCGCCCAGCAGCTCAGCGAACTTGGAAGCATGCTCAGCTTCCTCAAAGGCGTAGCGCTTCCAGGCCTCGGCGATCTCGGGGTAGCCTTCGCGGTCAGCCACGCGGCTCATGGCCAGGTACATGCCAACTTCGCTGCACTCGCCGTTGAAGTTCTCGCGCAGACCCTGCTTGATTTCCTCGGGCACGTCCTTGGCGATGCCGACAACATGCTCGGTTACATAGGTGTTGTCCTTCTTCTCGATGAACTTGGAAGCCGGGGCCTTGCAGACCGGGCAGAACTCGGGGATGGTGCCTTCAGCGATATAACCACAAACGGTGCAAACATACTTCGTCATAATAAATTGCCTCCTGTAATTTTGGATTTTCCGTTTTATTGCTCTTATTTGCTCCTGAGACAAGTTCCTGTCTCATTGCCTATATTATACGGAACTATACCACTTTTGTCAATAGTCTTTTTCATATTTTTAAGAATAAATCTTATTTTTTAAAAAGTTTGTATTGGTTTCCTCTCCCCGGCGCATTTTTGGGCATAGCAGCAAACAAAGCTTTGGAGAGCACACAGCTCAACGCCCCCACGCACAGCCCGGCCACCAGCAGCACCGGCGCATAGCCTAATGCCATCGCACTGGACAGCAGTACCGAGGCTCCCAGCAATTGGCCGATATTATGGGCCAGCGCACCGCTGACCGTGAAGATGAACTCTCCCGGCGAGGCGGGCAGGTGCAGCAGCCCCCACAATACAAGGAAGGACAGCACGCCGCCGCACAGGGATAAAAAGCCAGCTGTCGGCCCGCGGGTCAACAGGGCAAACAGAGCCTTGAGCAGCACCAGCTCCGCCGCTGTACGAGCGTTTAAGAAAAGCAGCGCGTACATGACCACCAGGTTGGAAAGGCCCAGCTTCATGGCGGGCATCAGGCCCAGCAGCGGCGTGATGGCGGATTCTAAAAATGACAGTGCGATGGCCAGGGCAAACAGCATGCCCGTCCAGGCGACCTCTCGGGATTTTTGGCTGCGCATAGGGTAGTCTCCCCTTTCTTGCAAGCAGGATTACTATAATAAGGTAGCAGCCCGCGCAGACTACCTAAAAAATTTACAATTTTCACACAGCTTTTCCGGCGTGGATTCGAGCCAAACGGCTTGAAAAAAACAGGGATATGGTGTATCCTATTAGAGTATCGGTATAGCATGCCGATGCTTATTTTTAAAAGCATACCATACCATTATGAAAAAGATATGAAAAAGGAGATCCTACTCATGAAAAAGTTACTTCCTATCCTGCTGTGCGCTGCCCTGCTGGCTGGCTGCGGCAGTTCCGCCAGCTCCGCTGCTTCTTCGGCTGCGGAGAGCACCGTAGCTTCTGAGTCTGTTGCCGAGTCCACCGCAGAGAGCACCATCGGCGGTGCTGACAGCGAGACCGACATTGTCGTGAGCGATGATGCCAAAGCCAATACCGCCAATCTGGACGCTGCTGTATCCGCTTTGGAAGAGGTCAACCCCATCGCCAACCCCCGCGCACTGGACGACTTCTCTGTTGAGAACGAGCTGATGCTGACCATGGACAACATTGCCGGCTACAAGGGCGATGTGACCAACGACCAGGCTGACTGCGGCCTCGTGTTTGTGGCCCAGGCCAAGCCCGGCAAGGCCGCTGATGTCGAGAGCGAACTGCAGGCTTACAAAGACAGCCTGTCTGCCAACGACCTGTATGCCGAGTTTGCCGACAAGGTCGCCCTGGCCAAGGATGCCCGCATCGTGACCAATGGCGACTATGTTGCCATCGTCATCGCCGGCATTTCGAACCCTGACTACAGCGCCATTGATACCGCCCTGGAGACGGCACTGAACTTCTAAACTATCGTATGGATGCAACAGGCCGCTACCCCGCTGGGTAACGGCCTGTTCTTGTAAACAAAAGAAAGGAGATCGCGCGGATGGTTTTTAACAGCGTTGTGTTCCTGTTCTGCTTTTTGCCGCTGGCGCTGCTTGCGTACTACCTCATCCCCGGGCGGGGCAAAAATGTGGTGCTGCTGGTGGAAAGCCTGCTGTTCTACTGCTGGACCGGTGTAGAATATCTGCCGCTGATTGTCTGCCTGATCGTATTCAACTACCTGTGGGGGCTGCTGACAGCGCGCACCAAAGCCAAACTGAAAGGTCTGCTGCCTGCCGTGGCGGTGCTGGTCAACCTGGCGGCGCTGGTCTACTTTAAGTATGCCAATTTCCTGATCGATACCCTGAACCACATCGGGAATTTTGGTCTGGCCGCCCTGGATGTAGGTGCGGTGCTGCCCCTGGGCATCAGCTACTACATCTTTAAAATTATCAGCTACGAAGCCGA
This sequence comes from Oscillospiraceae bacterium, assembly GCA_025758045.1. Classification (NCBI taxonomy): domain Bacteria; kingdom Bacillati; phylum Bacillota; class Clostridia; order Eubacteriales; family Oscillospiraceae; species Oscillospiraceae bacterium. The sequence goes on from CP107208.1 coordinate 2,833,905, forward strand.
CGTTTACACCGGCAAGGTAGAGGCCGAGAAAGACCCCATCGCCTTTGCGGCGTATGTGCTGTTCTTCCCGCAATTGATTGTAGGCCCCATCATCAAGTACCGTGATATGGCCCCGCAGCTGCACAACTACAAAAACCGCTGCAATGCGGCGCTGATGGAGCGCGGCGTGGAACTGTTTTTGTTTGGCCTTGCCAAAAAGGTGATCTTGGCGGATTCCATCGGTGCGCTGTGGACCGATATTATCAGCACGGGCGGCGTGGGGCTAAGCAATGTTTCCACCCCGCTGGCCTGGCTGGGCATCATTGCCTACTCGCTGCAGCTGTACTTTGACTTTGCCGGGTACAGCGAGATGAGCAACGGCCTCGCTGCCCTGATGGGCTTTGACTGTGCCGCCAACTTTGATTTGCCGTATATTTCTGCCAGCATTACGGAGTTCTGGCGGCGATGGCACATTTCCCTGTCCGGCTGGTTCCGGGATTACATCTACATTCCGCTGGGCGGCAACCGCAAGGGCGCCGCGCGGCAGATGCTTAACATGTTCCTCGTCTGGGCCGCCACTGGCATCTGGCACGGCGCCAACTGGAACTTCATCGTGTGGGGGCTGTACTATTTTGTGCTGCTGGTCATCGAGAAGAATTTTCTGCTGAAATTCCTGAAGAAATGCCCGCTTGCGGCCCATATTTACACGCTGTTCTTTGTGGTGCTGGGCTGGGGCATCTTTACCGCCAACCAGCCCGGTGCGCCGCTGGGGCTGCTGCTCAACAAGCTGTTTGTACCCCAGGGCGGCATCTCGCCGGTGTATTATCTGCGCAACTACGGCGTATTTTTGGTGCTGGGCTGCGTGTGTTCGTCGGTGCTGCCCCGCTGGCTGTGGGAGCGCATCAGCCGCAATACGGCGGTAAAAGCGGTGGTCTCGGCCCTGCTGGCGCTGCTGTGCATTGCCTATGTAGTGGCCGCCACCAACACGACGGCCCTGTACGCCAATTTCTGAAAGGAGGAACGGGATCATGGGAAAAGTTGTATACCGCAAAGAAAAAAAGAGCCGTTCCCCCTATCCGCTGCTGATTCTGGGCGCGGTGGTCGTGTTTGGGTTTTCGCTGGTGAATCTGGTGTTTCCCAAGCGCGACCAGCTGGAACTGGAAAACCGCAAGGCCGCGCAGCTGCCGGCGTTCAGCGTTTCGGCACTGCTGGACGGCAGCTGGCAGAGCGGGTTTGCCCGCTGGATGCAGGACCAGTTTGCCCTGCGTGATGTCTGGGTCAACACCCAGCGCGCGGCGGACGAAATCGTTTTCCAGAAAGTCGAGGAGGGCGGCATCCTGCTGGGCAAGGACCACTGGATGTATACGAAGCTCTTTACCGTGGACGATGCCACCCAGAAGCAGCTTGCTAAGAACGTGCAGGCTGTCAGCGATTTTGCGGCGGCTCATCCCGGTAAGGTGACGTTTTTGCTGGCGCCCTCGGCCAGTGTGATCTATCCCGAGGAGCTGCCCACCGGTGCCCCGATGGCGGACGAGAACGCGATGCTGGACGATATTTTTACTACGGTTGGTCAAAATGCCAGCGTGTTGGACCTGCGCCCCACCTTTACCGCCGACAAGAACGAGTACCTGTACTTTAAGACCGACCACCACTGGACGCCCAACGGCGCCTACCGCGCGTATGAGCAGTTCTGCGCAATGAAGGGCCTGACGCCTTTTGACCGTGACGCCCATGAGTCGATCACGGTGACGGATTTCCAAGGCACCCACTATTCGGCCACACGGCTGTGGAACGTGGAGAACGACGAGATCACCTACTACCCGCTGAAAAACGAGATGACCATTTACCGCATCACCGGCGAGGCCTCCTATGAGCCGGAGACCACTGAGAACCTCATCAACACGATGAAGTTCAACACACGGGACAAGTACGCCGCATTTTTGGACGGCAACAACGGCTACTCGGTCATCGAGGGCGACGGCGAGGGCAGCATTTTGGTAGTGAAGGACAGCTACGCCAATAGCTTTATCCCCTACCTGACCGCCAACTATGGCAAGATCGGCGTGGTGGATTTCCGCAACTTTAAGTATGGGCTGGACTCCACCATTGAGCAGGAAGGCTACGATGAAGTGCTGATCTTGTACAACTTCCAGACTTTTATCGCCGATTCCAACCTGATTTATATCTCCCGTCCCAGCACCTTGCAGTAAATTATAACGACACACGGCCTTTCCTTTTGCGGTTTGCAAAGGGAAAGGCCGTTTTTTATTGCATCGTTATTCCCACAAAATTTGCAGGGTGGGTGTTTTAGGTGCTGCGTTGGGGCCGTAGACGCATTGCTGCCAGAAGCTAAAGTGGAAAAGGTCACTGGCGGCGGTGGCTTTGGTTAAAACTGCAAAAGAGGTTTGCAGATCGGCTTCCAGGGCCTTGCGTAGGGCAGCTTCGTCTGCCGGGGCGGCCAGGCTGCGCAGGTCAGCACCGTGCAGGTGGAGCTGGACCGTACTGCCGTAGGCTGTCACCTCGGCGCGGGCGGTGCAGGCGGCGGTGTCGGCGGCGTAAGTGGTTTCCAGGCGGGTGGTCTGCCCGGCCAGGAACGCAGCCAGCTGGGCCGTCAGGCCTGTACAGCGGCGGGGTGCGGCCTTTTCCTTTTGAGCCAGCAGGGTGAAGTCATACCCGCCGCCTTGCGGTAAGGCCGGGACGGCGCAGCCCGCGTGCTGGGTGAAAAGCTGCTGCAGGCCGCAGTGGACTTTGTAGTGGTCCTCGATGGCCTGCATCCGCTCATATAAGCCTTGGGCATCCTGCTGCCAATCGTGGTCGGCGCTGTCCAGAAGAAAGACCGAAAGTTCCGGTGCAGGCTGGGCGCGGTCGTAGAGTAACAGGCCGATCTCCTGCGCTTGTTCCCAATCAGCCCCGGCAGGCAGGGCGGCGGCGTCCAGCAGACCGTAGTAGACGGTGCCCGGCAGGGTCGCAGCGGCGTTTTCCAGCGCCTGGGCCGGGGTGGGCGCGGCGGCGCTGGCGGTTTTAAAGGCAGACTCGCCCTCCGGGGCGTTCTGGTCGGCCAGCAGCAGGCAGACAGAATAGTGTTCACCCTGCTGTGCAAAAAAGACGGCGCGGACGATTTCCCGCTTGGAAAGCGGCTGGCCGCCACAGCCGCAAAGCAGCAGGCTGCAAAGCAACACCATCAGGAGCAGCGCCGGAATTTTTGGCATAGCCATGCCGCAGCACCCCCGATCCAGGCAAGAAGTACAAAGCCCCAGGTGAACGCACTGCGCCAGCGCAGGGCGGCGTCCACATCCAGCCCACGCAGCAGCAGGCAGACCGTGGGCAGTAACAGCAGGTACACGCAGAACGGCCCCAAGTTGGCGGCGGCATTCTCCTGCCGGGCCTCACCACCCAGCAGGCGCGTCATGGCGTAAAAGTAGAGCGCCAGCTTGACCGTAACGGCCATAACCCACAAAATCAATTGAAGCCATTCCATCCGCGTAAAGACCGAGAGTGCCCCGCAGCGGGCGGCGGCGTGGAGCGGGTCGGCCCGCAGGGGCATGGCCGCGCCGTAAAACAGCTCCAGCATCGCGTGGATTGTCACATCAAAGCCAAGGGCGACACCGGCCAGCCACAGCAGCGTGTGGCGGCCGCGCTTTTGCGGTTCCGGCCAGAGGACGGGCAGTAGATATTCCGGGTATAGTGTCAGCTGGTCGCGGGCGGCGTCGGCGAAATCCGGCCAGATCAGCGCGGCATTTTGCAGGTTGGTGATGTGCAGCCGCGGAAAGACCGACAGCAGCATTCCCGCCGTGGCGATGCAGAGCAGGCACAGCACCACGTAGGCCGTCTGCGAAATAGCCGAGACGCGGCGCAGGTAGAGAATCGGCAGCAGCACCAGCAGGCAGAGTGCCAGCTGGGTGACGGCACCGGGATATAACCGCTGCGTGAGGTTCCACAGGCGCAGCAGTTCCAGCACCGAGGTGCCCGCCAGCAGCAGGGCAAACAGCAGGCGCAATAGCGGCGTAGCCCCCTGCCGCCAGCTGACGGCAAACAGTGCGCCTACTGCGGCCAGCACCGGCGCACAAACCAGTGCGGCCGCCGCCCCGGCGCGGCACCAGTAGGCCGTTTGGCTGCGCAGCAGCACGTTGACCAGCACCCCCACCAGCAGCGCGGCGTACAGGCTGGGATGTTCACATTTCATGGCGGCCGATCACCTCCCCGGCTTTGGCCAGCTCGGACCAGATACTGCGCACAAAACCGTCCCGGACGCTGGCTTTGCCCGGGGGCATCAGCGGGTAGAGATAGTCGTACCCGAAGGGCTCGCTGCCGCAGGCCATGGCTAAGATCATCAGTGCGGCGCAGGTCAGCCCCAGCACGCCGAACAGCCCGGCCAGCAGGATGACGCAGAAGCGAAACAAAATGCTTTGCTCGTACAGAGAAGGCACAGCCAGCGTGGCGATGGTGGCGGCCGCCGCCATGGTAAGCACCGGCACACTGACGATGCCGGCATTGACGGCTGTCTCGCCAATAATGAGTGCGCCCACAATACTGACCGTGTGGCTGATGGATTGAGGCGCACGCAGACCCGCCTCTCGGACGATTTCCAGCAGCAAGGTCACCGCCAGCATTTCCAGCATCGGCGGCAAGGGTGTCTGGGCTTCGGCCTGGGCAAGTTTCGTCAACAGCTGCGCGGGGATGATCTCCGGTGCAAAGGCCACCGCCATTACGTACAGTCCAGGGCCGAACACCGACAGAAGGAACGCCAGATATTTTAAAAGCCGGATCAGCCCCGCGAAGACCGCGCCCGAGGCGTAGTCGTCCAGGCACTCGAAATGCTCGGCAAAAAAGCTGGGCACCACCATAGCGTAGGGGCAGCCTGCCACCAGCACCACGGCTTTGCCCTCGCACAGGCGTGCGCAGGCGGTGGCGGGGCGCTCGGTGTAGGCGGCGGCCGGGAACAGGTTGAGTTTATCCTGCTTTAAAAAAGAGGCAAAGTAAGCACTGTCCAAAAGCACGGGCAGTTCGATTTTTTCCAGACGGTCCCGAAGGGCATGAATGGTTTCAGCCGGGGCCAGGGCGCTGTCATAGCACAGGCAGTATTCGGTCTTGGCGCGGGTATGGGCGGTGGCAATTTCCGCCACCAGCGTGCCAGAACGGAATTGGCGGCGCAGCAGGGATACGTTATTGCGCAACAGTTCGGTGAATGCCTCCTGCGAGCCGCGCATGTTGCCCTCACCGCTGGGGGTGCTGATGCTGCGCTGGGGCATTTCCTGGGTGGAGAACACAACTGCCTGGTCACAGTCATCAATAAGCAGCAGTGACATGCCGTTGGCCAGCAGTTCCCCGATTTCTTCTATATCTGAGGCTGGCTGCGGCTCGGCGGGGATAAGGCTTTGTTTAAGCAGATAGTCGCACAGCCCCGGCCCACCGCCGAAAAAGGCCGGGTCGCGATCCAGCATATCAAGGGCTAACCGGCAGAGTTTTTCCGGCGAGGAAATTCCTGTAAACATAATGATGGCGCAGCGGATGCCGCCCACCGAGAGCTTTTTGGTATAGAAATCGTCCGAGCCGCCAAATCTATCTTGCAGAACCGCAAGATTTTGGGCCAGGGCCCGGCACAAGGCTGGTTTTTGCATGGCGTTCCCTCCTGCCCTTTAGTCTTGCCCGGCGTTTGGGATTTTATGAGGGGGGTCCGCTATGCTTGCCAGCGTTTTTCGCACTGTCATTGTTTATGTTGCCGTTATCACCGCCATGCGGCTGATGGGCAAGCGGCAGCTGGGGGAATTGCAGCCCGCCGAGCTGGTGACCACCTTTCTCATCTCCAACGTAGCGTCCATCTGCATCGATGAGCCGGATTTGCCGCTGGCGGCCAGCATCGTGCCGATTTTTTTGCTTACAGCGCTGGAGATTTTGAACTCTACTCTGGCCTGGTTCTGTCCCCGGTATGCGCGGCTGCTGTTCGGCAAGCCGATCACCGTCATTGTGCGGGGTGAAATTCGGCAGCAGGCATTGCAGGAGCTGCGCATCACGGCATCCGACTTGATGGAAGCACTGCGGGGCAAGGAGTACTTTTCCCCTACTGAACTGCTGTGGGCCACGGTGGAGCCAAACGGCAGTATCAGCACCGCACCGGTGCCTCAAAACAGCGAAGCCCCGCCCATGCTGCCGCTGCTGCTGGAAGGCACGGTTTACCGGGAGAACCTGGCCTTTTTTGGCGTGGATGAGCCTTGGCTGGATGACCGCCTTGCCGAAAAGCAGCTGACCCGGCCACAGGTGTTGCTGCTGCTTTATAATGGCAAAGACCTGCTGATCGTGCCCCGGCAAAACACAAAAGGGCCGCCCCCGAAGGGGCGGCCCGGAAAGGACGCGGTATGAGTCGAAACCGATATGCGGTGATCCTGTTGGTAGTGCTGGCGCTGACTTTATGGCTGGCGGGGCGGTACGTGAACCGCACCACGGCCACCCTTTGCAATGAGCTGCAAACCGCCTGCACCCTGGCCGAGACCGGCCAAATGTCGCAGGCACAGCAAGCTTACCGAGCGGCTGCGGATAACGCTGCCCAGGCCAGCAAGGTGCTGGGGATGCTGGTGCGGCGCAATCTCATCGACCAGATGAACCAGACCTTAAGCCTGCTGCCCGGCTGTGCCAAAGAAGAGAACCTTACGGACCTCACCCTAGAGACGGACCGGGCCTGCTGCCAGCTGCAACAGATACAGCAATCATTTTTCGGCAGTTTTTGATCGGCTGTCCAGCATGTCCTTCAATTCTTCCATAAAGGTGTTGACGTCGCTGAACTGGCGGTAGACGGAGGCGAAGCGCACATAGGCGACATCATCCATCTGCTTGAGCTCCTGCATAGCCAGATCGCCGATATGGATGGAAGAGACTTCGCGGTCATAGGAGTTGAGCAACAGCTGCTCGATCCGGCTGACAGCGTCGTCCAACTGCTGGTAGCTGACGGGGCGCTTTTCGCAGGCGCGCAGCATACCGTTCAGCAGCTTCTGGCGGTCAAATACCTCACGGGAGTGGTCTTTCTTGACGACCATCAAGGGCACCGTCTCGACGATCTCGTAGGTCGTAAAACGCTTTTTGCAGTTCAGACATTCGCGGCGGCGGCGGATCTTTTCACCGTCCTCAGTCGGGCGGGAGTCAATAACTTTGGAATCCACTTCCCCACAATACGGGCATTTCATAGCTGTCTCCTTACTTGTACAGGGTCATCAGGCTTCCTTTTTGGCAGCCTTTTTCTTGGACTTCCAGTCGACCCACAGCGGCGTAGCGATGCAGATCGTGCTGTACACACCACTGACCATGCCGAACAGCAGCGGGAACGCGAAGGTGTAGATGCTGTCCAGACGGTAGATGACGGACACAACGCAGACGACACCCAGCGCCAGGCAGGTGGTGATGGAGGTCATCAACGAACGGGAGAAGCTCTGGTTGACGGACAGGTTGACCAGCTCGGCCAGGCCCATCTGCTTTTTGCTGTACAGGGCACTGTTCTCGCGGATACGATCATAGATAACGACGGTATCGTTGATGGAGTAGCCCAGGATGGTCAGCACGGCAGCGATGAAGTTGCCGTTCAGAGGAATACGCAGGATGACAAAGACGCCGAAGACGACGAACATATCATGCAGCAGGGCCACGATGGCGGTGGAACCAGCCTTGAGACCGCCGATCTTGCGGAAGCGGAAGGCCACGTAAGCCAGGATCAGCACGCAGGCCGCGACCAGGGCGACCAGGCTCTTGAACAGGAACTCCTTACCGATGGTGGCGTTGACATTGCTGACCTCGTTCTGCTCGAAGTTGTTTTCGGGGTGAGTTTCGTTGATGGCGGTCAGCATATCGTCCAGCTGCTCGGTGGTCAGGGTCTGGCTGCCCGGCAGGGTCACGGTCAAGGTCTGGTTGCCGGAAATGTCGGAACCGGTCTGGAGTGTCAGGTCGCTCTGGCCCAGCTGGCTGCCGATCTCGCTCTTCAGGCTGGGCAGATCAACGTCGCCCTCATAGCTCAGGGTGACCATGGAGCCGCCCTTGAACTCGACGTCCATCTTGACGCCGAACACGGCGCAGAAGACGAGGACGATAGCGATCAGTGCGCAGGAGAAGGTGTAGAACTTCTTGCGGTTGCCGATGAAGTTGATGTGCGGGGTCTTGTACTCAGCAGTGCCATCCTTCTTGCCGCCGTACAGCCAGGGGTTGCGCAGGGCCTTGCAGTGGACGGCGCCGCGGATCATAACGCGGGTAGCCCAGACACCGAAGACGAAGTTGAGCAGCACGCTGGTGAGCAGTGTAAAGCCGAAGGAGTAGACAGTACCGGCGGTGGAGGGTCCGAACCAGAAGAAGATCGGGTTGAACACCTTAGCCCAGAAGCCGTCGGTGGGGCCGAAAGCGCCCATCAGGATAGCGGCGACGATGACGATGGTGACGTTGCCGTCGATGATGGGGGTCAGGCCCATCTTGAAGCCGCTCTTGACGGCGGCAGGCAGGGTCTTGTTCTTAGCGAGCTCTTCCTTGATACGCTCAGCGGTGATGACGTTGGCGTCAACGCCCATACCGATGCCCAGGATGATACCAGCGATGCCGGGCAGGGTCAGGGTAGAACCCGGGAACACAGTAAAGTAGCCGGAAACGACAGCCAGGGTAGCGGCCACCTGGCCAAACAAAGAGATGGTAGCGATGGTACCGGGCAGACGGTAACGCACAATCATCATCACAGCGACGAGCGCAAAAGCGATGATGCCAGCCAGAACCATGACCTCCAGGCTCTTAGCGCCCAGGGACGGGCTGATGGTGGAGTAGCTCTCGGCAGACAGGGCGAAAGGCAGTGCGCCGGAATTGATCTGGTTGGCCAGCGTGGAAGCGCTGTCCTGATCAAAGTTGCCCTTGATGATGGCCTCACCGCCGGTGATGGCCTCGTTGACTGTGGCGGTGGAGATGTTTTCATCGTCCAGCCAGATGGAGATCGTACCGTTGTTGGCGGCTTGTTCGGTGGTAGCATCGGCAAAAGCAGCAGCACCAGCGGAATTGAACTTCAGCTGAACGACCCAGCCCTCCGTCTCGTTATACGCGGCATTGGCGGAAGTCACGTCGTCACCGCTGAGGATTTCTTCCCCATCTACGGTGGAACCCTTGCGGAACACCATCTTGGCGGTGGTGCCGATCTCATCGATAGCCGTCTGCGGGTTGAAATCAGCCTCGCCGGTCTTCCATGGGAAACGGACGATGATACGATCCTTGTTACTGTCAACATAGCTCTCGTAGTCCGTAATGCCCAGGCCGACCAGACGGTCCTCGATAACGGTTTTTGCCGCCGTCATCTGTTCGGGGGTGGCATCCACATCACCGGCGGGCATAAAGGTAACATCGACACCGCCGCGGATATCGATACCGAAGCGGATATCCGAAGCACCCTTGATGTAGATGTTCTTAGTGTCGCCGTACTGATAGCTTACGCCGAAGATCGCAGTCAGGGAAAACACCACGATCAGAATTGCCACGACAAACAGCGGCCATGACTTCCCTTTCTTGTTCATAGAAACCTCCAAAAATATGCCCGCGCCTGCGGGCGGGATAGATTTATGCGCCGGAATTACTGCTGATCCGCCAGCAGCTTTTCGACGACCGCCAGACGTACACAGACGCACAGCAGAGCCGATGCAGTCTCGACTTCGTCAAGGCTGGGATAGGTCGGCGCAATGCGCAGGTGAGAGTCCTCGGGGTCCTTGTGGTAGGGGTAAGCGGAGCCTGCCCCGGTCAGCGTGAGGCCGCAGTCTTTGCACAGCTGGGCAACGCGCTTGGCACAGCCCGGCATAACGTACAGGCTGATGAAGTAACCGCCCTTGGGGTTGGTCCAGTGGGCAATGTTGCCGCAGGGGGTCAGCTCGGTGGCAAAAGCGGTCTTAACGGCGTCAAAGCAAGGCACCAGGCGGCGGCGATGCTTGGCCATGTGGGCGAGTACGCCCGCTTTGTTCTTGAGGAAACGGACATGGCGCAGCTGGTTCATCTTGTCATAGCTGATGATCATGGTAGAGAAGCGCTTGCACATGTACTTCATCGAGTTCTCACTGCAGGCGATGGCAGAGACACCGGCACCAGGGAAAGTGATCTTGCTGGTGGAAGTGAACATGAAGACGCGATCCTCATTGCCGTACTTCTTGGCCTCGTTCAGCAGCACAGGGGTCTCGATGATTTCATCGGTCAGGTGGTGCACGATGTAGGCCTCGTCCCAGAAGATCTTGAAATCCGGGGCAGCGGTCTTGAGTGCGGCAAAGCGGCGAATGGTCTCATCGCTGTAAGTGTAGCCATCTGGGTTGGAGTACTGCGGCACGCACCAGATGCCTTTGATGGTGTCATCCTCAGCCACGAGCTTCTCGATCATGTCCATATCGGGGCCGTCTGGGCTCATAGGGACGCTGATGAGGTCAAAGCCCATTTCCTCGGTGATGGCGAAGTGGCGGTCATAGCCGGGCACCGGGCAGAGGAACTTGCGCTTCTCTACCTGGGACCAGGGGCACGGAGAATCCTGGAAGCCAAACATATAACCGATGGCTACCAGGTTGTACATCAGCTGCAGGCTGGAGTTGCCGCCTACAAAAACCTCCGCGGGCTTTACGCCAAACACATCGGCAAACAGTTCGCGAGCCTCCTGCAGGCCTTCCAATTCGCCATAGTTGCGGGCGTCGAAGCCGTCATCGGTGGTGTAGTCGTCCATCTTCAGCAGATCCATCGCCAGATCCATCTGGTGAGGGCCAGGCTTGCCGCGGGCCATGTTGAGTTTCAGGCCCATATCCTGAAACTTCTTGTACTGTGCTTCCAGCGCAGTTTTCTCTGCGGTCAGCTCGTCACGATTCATTGACAGGTAATCAGCCATAATCAAAGTCCCCCTATATCATTTTCCCACACGCTGTATCCCCTCTATTTTGATACAGCACATGCGTACATTACATTATATACGGTTTTGAGCAAAAGAACAAGCGTTTTTGCCGCATTTTTGCCCGCAAAACGCAAATAGTGTACCAAAAAGCGGGATATTTTTGCATTTTTAAAAAGTCAGAAGCCGTTTTTACTGAATTGACGAGAGATTTTCTACGGATTTTTGACGAGAGATTGCAGGGACAGACTTGCTGCAGGGCGGCTTTTTGATATGCCGGATGCCAAAAGGAAAGAGCCTATATTCAACTGCAAAACGTTGAATATAGGCTCTCATGCCGCCGACCGGGATCGAACCGGTACGGTATCGCTACCGAGGGATTTTAAGTCCCTTGCGTCTGCCAGTTCCGCCACGGCGGCACAATGTACAGCTAACTTTAGCATACATACGCGCAATTGTCAAGCTGTACGGTGGGCGAGGTGTCCCCTGCTTATCGAAAATTGTCACCTTGGAACGTTAAATTTTATTGCATGTTCCCTGCCCGCGGATTTTTATTTAGGCCCTGCTTATTTTGATTTTTCAATCAGCTCCCGGGCGTTGGCCAGGCTCAACTCGGTGACTTTATCGCCGGAGATCATGCGGGCCAGCACTTCCACGCGGCCGTTCATATCAAGGGTATGGATCTCAGTAAAGGTGCGGTCATCGCGTACGTTTTTCTGGATGAGCAGCTGGTTATCGGCAAAAGCGGCCACCTGCGGCGTATGGGTGATGCAAAGCACCTGATGGCCTGCCGCTGTCTGGTGCAGCAGCTGGCCGATGCGCCCCGCCGCCAGGCCAGAAACACCGGTGTCGATCTCATCGTAGATGACGGTGGGCAGGGCGTCGCGGTCGGCCAGGGCACTCTTGAACGCCAGCATAATACGGGAAAGTTCACCGCCCGAGGCGATTTTGGCCAGGGGCTTGGGGGCCTCGCCAGGGTTGGTGGAGATGAGGAATTCCACCGTATCCTGCCCGTGGGAGGACAGCGGCCCCCGTGCATGCTTGAGGGCAAAGCGGATGCCCGGCATGTTCAGAAATTCCAGCGCCGCCCGCATCTCTTTATTCATTGCCGTAAAGCCCTTTAAGCGGCTCTGGGTCAGGGCTTCCGCGGCCTTTTTGGCGTCGGCATATAAGGCCTGCACCTGAGTCTTCAGTTCGGCAATCTTTTGGCCGGAGGACTGGAAGTTTTCCAACTCCGCCGCGGCGGCTTCCCGCCAGGCCAGCAGTTCTTCCACTTCCATGCCAAACTTTTGCTTAATGCGGTAGATCGTGTCGAGGCGGCTCTCGATCATGTCCAGTTCGCCGGGGTCAAAGCCGTAGGCGTCCAGGCGGTCGGCCAGCTCGGTGGCCAGGTCGCGAGCGCTATAGTACAAGTCGTTGAGGCGTTCGGACAGCGGGGCCAGCGTTTCGTCCAACCGGGCGCTGTTCTGCAATCCCTCGACCGCGCCGCCCAACAAGTCGGCGGCACCGGGCTGTTCACCGTCCTCGTCCCCTGCCAGCGCCAGGTGGGCGGCGGTGATGCCGTCCAAAATGCCTTGGGCGTGGGTGATGACGGTCTTGCGCTCCTGCAGGTTTTTCTCCTCACCGGGCTGTAATGCGGCGGCATCGATGGCGTCGATTTCAGCGGTCAGTGCTTCGATCTTGCGCTGCTTGTCGGCCTCGCTGGCATTGAGGGCGTCCAGCTGGCGCTTGACGGTGATCAGCTCACGGTAGCGGCGGTAGTAATCTGCAAACAAATCACGGTTCTGGGCATACTGGTCCAGCAGACCCAGGTGCAGGGCAGGATTCGTCAGGCTTTGGCTGTCGTGCTGGCCGTGGATGGACAGCAGCCCTGCGGAAATATCCCGCACGACGGCGGCGGTAGCGGGCATGCCGTTGACGCGGCAGCTGCCCTTGCCCTCAGCGTTGATCTCGCGGTAGAGCAAAAGGTCTTCGTTGGCCTCATAGCCGCACTTTTCCAGCTGCTTTTTCACCGACTGGGGGATATTTTCAAAGGTTGCCCAGATGCAGGCTTTCTGTGCGCCGCTGCGCACCAGTTCCCGCGAGGTGCGGTTGCCCAGGATGGCGTTGATGGAATCGATCAGGATCGATTTGCCTGCGCCGGTCTCGCCGGTAAGCACGTTAAAGCCGGGGGTAAAATTCACCTCGGCTTTTTCGATCACGGCTACATTTTCAATTTTCAGGTTTGCCAGCATGGGCCAGCCCTCCCCCGTCCGTTGTTATGCTTTGCTTAGCCGCGGCGGACATACTGCTGCAAAGACTTGCAGATCTCGGCCGCGCCATCCTCGGTACGCATGAGGATAAAGAACGTATCGTCGCCGGAAAGCGTGCCGACAACCCCATTCCACTGTTTTGCGTCAAACACTTCGCAGGCGGCGTTGGCCATGCCGGAGAAGCACTTGACCAGCACCAGATGCCCGGCGTAGTCGACCTTGAGGACTGACTCGCGGAAGATCATCTCGAACCGGCTGGGCGAATGGGTCACCTTACCGGAGGCTGCGGCGGGCATGTAACGGTAATGGCCGTCGGCATCGGCCACCTTGACCAACTGCAGGTCACGGATGTCGCGGGAAACGGTGGCCTGGGTCACATCGAACCCCTCCTCCCGCAGGTGGGCCAGCAGGTCCTCCTGACGGTCGATGGGATGTTTTTCGATCAGATCGAGAATTGCCTGATGACGCGCGCTTTTCAAGTGAGATCAACTCCTCATCAATTTATTTTCAATGGCGTGGAACTGCTCGGAATCATAAAATGTGATCAGCTGCAATTTTTGGGGCGCAGCTGTTACGGTAAGTACATCGCCGGGCTGCAGATCGCACTGGGCGGTGCTGTCAGCGCAGGCATAGCAGGTATCGCGGTTTTCGGCATCAGCCACCAGCTCCAGCCTGCGGCCTGCGGCAAACACCAGCGGGGCCACCTGGGCGTTGTGGGCGCAGACAGGCGTCAACACCACCACATCAGCGGCGGCATCCAGCACCGGGCCACCCGCTGAGAAGGAGTAGGCCGTGGAGCCGGTGGGCGTTGCCAGGATCAATCCATCGCTGCGGTAGCTGCTGACAAAGCAGCCGTCGCAGTAGACTTTATAGTCCATTGGGTGCATGCGGGTGCGGCCGAAAAGCACCACATCGTTGATGGCTTCGGCCTGCCAGCCGTTGGCAGACCTTGCCAGCAGCAGGCCGCGCGGGTCGAGAGTATAGCGGCCCTCGGCCAGCAGACGCAGCTTTTCGGGCATCTCCTCCACCTCGCAGGTGGCCAAAAAGCCCGTGCGGCCCAGGTTGACGCCCAGCACCGGCTTGCCATAATGCACACAGTCCAGCCCGGCTTTCAGCAGCGTACCGTCACCGCCGATGGTGATGACGAAATCGGCTTCGCGGTAGGCTTCTTCCTCAGGCAGAAAGCGGATGGGCACCTTGGATTCAAAGACCGGCTGGGCCATGACCACGGCCACACCCAACTCATGCAGCAGCGCGGCCGCCTGGCCGGTGACTGCATAGCCGCTGTCCTTGGTAGGGTTTGTTACCAGTAAAACCGTCATTGCGGGTACACCCTCTTACTCAGTGCAGATTCGGGGCCTTATCCAGCGTTTCGTGGGCTTGGGCCACGGTTTGCTCGATCAGGCTCTCAGGCAGCGGCTGCGGATTTTCGCAGTGCTGCACGTACATCAAAAACTCGATGTTGCCCTCGGGTCCCTTGATGGGCGAAAAATCCAGGCCCGCCGGGGTAAAATGGTTGGCCATGGCATAGCCCTGGGCCATCTCCAGCACCTCACGGTGGGTGGCAGGCTCACGCACGACGCCTTTTTTTCCTACTTTCTCGCGCCCGGCCTCAAACTGGGGCTTGACCAGGCAGACGCCTACGGCGTCCGGCGTGGTAATGGCATCAGCCACCGGGAAGATATGTTTGAGCGAAATAAACGATACATCAACGCTGAAGAACGCCACCGGCTCTGACAAGTCCTCGGGCTTTACATTGCGGATGTTGGTGCGTTCCATGTTGACGACGCGCTCATCGGTGCGCAGGCTCCAGGCCAGCTGGCCGTAGCCCACGTCCACCGCGTAAACTTTTACCGCGCCATTTTGCAGCATGCAGTCGGTAAAGCCACCGGTGGAGGCACCTATGTCCATGCAGACTTTGCCATCCGGCCGCATGGGAAAGACCTGCATCGCCTTTTCCAGTTTAAGACCACCGCGGCTGACATAGCCGATGTCGTGCCCGCGCACTTCGACTTTAGCGTCGGGGCTGATCATCTCACCGGCCTTATCCACCTTCTGCTCGTCCACAAATACAATGCCGGACATGATGAGGGCTTTGGCGCGCTCTCGGCTTTGGACAAGGCCGTTCTGGCAAAGGTACTGGTCAAGACGGATCTTACTCATGCTTGGGTTCTCCTTACTTTATACAGGCAAGGACGTCCGCAGCCAAGGCGGCGGCATCCAGGTTTTGGTCTTTGCGCAGCTCTGCCACACTGGCGTGGAGCAGATGGGAATTATCGACAGCGTGCAGCAGGTATTTTCCCTGCCAGCCGGCCTGCTGCAGGGCAAAGCCCAGCTGCTGGCCGATGCCGCCGGTGCGGATGGCATCCTCGGCAAACAAAATCGTATCGTAATCGGCCAAGGCTTCGCACAGACCTTCCGGCAGCGGGAAGATGCGGGTCAGCTTGTAGGCGTCAGCGGCCACTTTCTTTTGCAGCAGCAAATCGGTGGCAGCGATGATTTCTTCACTTTCGGCGCCATAGCTGACGAGGGCGACTTTTGCGCCCGGCCGGGTGTCGATCTTATCAAACAGGTTGCCCGTGCAGCCAAGAGCCACCAGGGCTTCTTTCTCATTGCCGCGGGCGTAGCGGATGGCGCGGGGACCGGTCATATCCTTGACAAGGTGCGGCAGCCAGTATTTCAGCTCCGCATAGTTGGCGGGGGCGAATACGGGGATGCCGATCTGGCTGAAGAAAGCCGGGTCATAGATACCCTGGTGGGTCTCGCCGTCGCCAGGGACAAGGCCCGCACGGTCAACGCCAAACAGCACGTTCAGGTGCATCAGGCTGACATCGTGGATAATCTGGTCGTAGGCACGCTGGAAAAAGGTGGAGTAGATGGCCACCGTGGGCAGCAGCCCTTGGCTGGCCAAGCCCGCTGCAAAGCTGACGGCGTGCTCCTCGGCCATGCCGACATCATAGAACCGCTCTTTGTGGCGGTGCTTGAAGAAGTTGAGGCCGGTGCCGTACTTCATGGCCGCCGTGATGGCGCAGAGTTCCGGCACATCGTCGCCGATCTCGGCCAATGTGGAGCCGAACACCGTCGAGAAGGAATCCTTGGGCGACAGCTCCGGGTCGGTCAGGTGGCTTAAATCGATGGAAGAAACAGCGTGGAACTCGCCGGGGTTTTCCTCGGCGGGCTTTAAGCCCTTACCTTTTTGGGTGACCACGTGCAGGAAGATGGGTGCGAACTGCTCCTGCAGGTTCGTGAACATCTGTTCCATCAGCAGCACATCGTGGCCGTCCACAGGGCCGATATACTGGAAGCCCATCTCCTCGAACATCGTGGAGTGGTAGATGCCCCGGCGCACCAGCTGTTTGCCGCCCTGCAGCACCTTGACCATGGCATTGCCCGCCACAGGAATACGCTCCAGCGCGGTTTCCATCTGGGCCTTAACGTGGAAATATTTTGGGTCGGTGCGCAGTTTGGTCAGATAATTGGCCATCTGGCCGACGTTTTTCGAGATCGACATCTTGTTGTCGTTCAGGATGCAGATCAGGTTGTTCAGCTGGCTGACGTTGTTCATGCCCTCGTAGACCATGCCGCCCGTAAAGGCGCCGTCGCCCACGATGACGACCACTTTGCCCGGCTCGCCTTTGAGCTTTTTGGCACGGGCAATGCCGATGGCGGTGGACAGCGCCGCGCTGCCATGACCTGCAATGAAGGTATCACAGGGGCTTTCCTTCGGGTTGGGGAAACCGGACAGGCCGTTTTTCTGGCGCAGCTCGGCAAAGCCAGCCATGCGGCCGGTGAGCAGTTTATGAGTATAGCACTGGTGGCCAACGTCAAACAAAATTTTATCCTGCGGCAGGTCCAGGGCGCGGTGCAGAGCCACCGTAAGCTCTACCACACCCAGGTTGGAGGACAAGTGCCCCCCTGTTGCGGAAACGCTCTCAATCAAAAATTGACGAATTTCCTCGCACAGGGCAGGCAGTTCACTCTCCTGCAGCCGCTTCACATCGCCGGGCGCCTGAATGCGCCCTAAAAGCGGATAGGTCATTGATAAGCACCTCGCTGTAAATTTACGCGCTCATACCATGGGCATTGCAAACCCAAGTGCGATGCCGAGTACAGCACCCGTCAGCACTTCGATCGGGGTATGGCCGACCATTTCCTTTAATTTTTTACCACCCAGGAACGGCAGGGCGTTCACGCCCTGGTCCATCCACTCGTTAAACATCCGGTTCAGCAGTTTGGCCTGCTCGCCCGTTTCGTAGCGCACACCCATGGCATCGTACATAACGATGATGGACACGACCGCCGCAAGGGCGAACTCTGTCGAAGTGACGCCGCAGTAGCGCCCGGTAGCCACTACCATGGCGCATACGGTGGCCGAGTGGGAGCTGGGCATGCCGCCCGCACCCCACATACGCTCCGGGATAAAACGATGGAAGATGAAAAGGTTCAGGATCACCTTGATGAATTGCGCCAGAAAAGAACCGCACAGCGCTGTTACCAGCACGTAGTTCCACTCCAGCGCGGCGTGCAGCAGTGGCATGGTATCCTCACTTCCTATTGGCAAAACCGCAGGGCCGTTTTGGCGGCGCGTGCGGGATTCGTCTGTTTTTACTTTTTGCGCTGCAGCAGTTCCCCTGCCAGCAGGCGCAGGAAATCCTCCTGCGCACCAAACCCATCCAGGGCCGCCATGGCGGTATCGTTATGCTGCTTTGCCAGCGCACGTGCCCCGTCCAGGCCGTAGAGGGTGATAAAGGTCGTTTTGTCGTTATCGGCATCGCTGCCGACGGGCTTGCCCAGTTCTTCGGTGGTAGAGGTCACATCGAGGATGTCGTCCACGATCTGGAACACAAGGCCCACTTCGGCCGCATACTGCACAAGAGCCTTGCGCAGGGCGGGCGCGGCATTGGCAGCCGTACAGCCCAGTTCCACTGCTACGATGATGAGTGCACCGGTCTTGTTGCGGTGCAGTTCTAACAGCTGGTCCTCAGTGGCACGAATGGTCTCGTAGTGTTTGTCAAGTTCCTGCCCGTAGAGCATACCACGGGCACCGCCCCCTTTGGCCAGAATGGCGGCAGCTTCTACCCGGCTCTCGGCGGGCAGGTCGGCGTGGGCGATGACCTCAAATGCGGCGGTGACCAAAGCATCCGCCGCCAGCAGGGCCGTGGATTCGCCAAACTGCTTGTGGCAGCTAGGGCGGCCGCGGCGGAAATCATCGTTGTCCATGCAGGGCATGTCGTCGTGGATGAGCGAATAGCAGTGCAGCATTTCCAGCGCACAGGCGTAGTCCAACGCCTTTTCCGGCGCGGTGCCGCTCAGTTCACAGGCGGCCAGCGCCAGCACGGCGCGGATGCGTTTGCCGCCGCCCAGCAGGCTGTAGCGGGCGGCTTTTGCAATTTCCTCGTGTGGGGGGAGAAATTCATCGCACAGTTCGCCCAGGCGCTGCTCGGTCAGGGCAGCCCAGGCGGTAAACTTAGCCTTATAGTCCTCGTAATTCATTGCACGTCCTCCGCCTTTGCCAGCAGGCTGGCATCGATCTCATTGATCTGCAGCTTGGCCGCGTCCAGCGTCTGCTTGCAATAGCTGATAAGTCCCGCCGCCTCGGCATACAGTTTGACGGACTGCGCCAGCGGCGTGGATTCATCCTGCAGTGCCGTCAGCAATTCCTGCAGACGGGCCAGGCCTTCTTCAAAGGATTTTGGCTGTTTCATAGGGTCATACCTCCCTGCGCATTTTTGTGCACGCTCTGCACCACGCAATCGGCCCGGACGGCCGCACCGCGCAGGGTGATGGCGTCGCCCGGCTGCAGTGCGGCGACCTCTCTGACCGCGCCGTCCTTCTCGACCATGGCATAGCCGCGGGCCAGCACACCGTAGGGGTTCAGCGATTCGGCCATCGCGGCGGCGTGGCGCAGGCTCGTCTCGGCGTCCGTAAAGCGGCGGACGGCGGCGCCCTGCACAGCCTCGCTCAAGCGGGCAAGGTCAGTTTCCCTGCGCTGCATGGCCTGTTTCTGGCGCTGCATGGTCTGGGATGCTGCCAGGGCGTTTACCTTATTATAGCATACTTCGCAGCGATTCTGTATATTTTTTTGAATATTTTGCTGTAAAATGAATATTTTCTGCCGCCATTCTTCCCGGTCCGGCACACAGAGTTCGGCGGCCGCCGAGGGGGTCGGTGCGCGCAGGTCGGCCACATAGTCCAAAATGGTGGTGTCGATCTCGTGCCCGACAGCGGAAACTACGGGTTTGCGGCAGGCCGCGGCAGCGCGGGCGATGCGCTCGCTGTTGAAGACCCAGAGATCCTCCTTACTGCCGCCGCCTCGGGTGACCAAAATCAAGTCCGGGCGCTTATCCGCATCCAGTGCGCGGATGCCCGCCACGATGCTGCGCTCGGCTTCGATGCCCTGCACGTTGACAGGGGCCAGCAGCAGCTTGACCATCGGCCAGCGGCGGCCGATGACGTTCTGCACATCCTGCCAGGCTGCGCCGGTCTTGCTGGTGACCACACCGATGCACTGGGGCACCGGCGGCAGCGGACGTTTGCGCTCGGGGGCGAAAAGGCCCTCGGCGTCCAGCTTTTTGTACAGAGCGTCAAAGGCCATCTGGGCCGCACCGGCGCCAAAGGGCTTCATATAATCCACGTACAGCTGGAACGCACCGTCCCGCTCGTAAATGGTGGCGTGGCCGTAGGCCAGCACCAGCATGCCGTTCTGCGGCTGGAAGTTAAGCAGCTGGGCAGAATTACGGAACATCACGCTTTTTACGCTGGCGGTCTCGTCCTTTAAGGTAAAGTACATATGACCGCTTTTGTAGTGGCGCACAAAACCAGAGATCTCGCCGCAGACGATTAAATCGTTCAGCGGCTCGCACTGGGCAAGCACCTGCCTGGCCAGGCGGTTCAGGCTGGTTACATTGATGTAGTCTGCCATGCTCCCTGCTCCCTTGCGGCCAAGATCGACACGCCGATGGCGTTATCGCTGGCGAATTTACCGGGCACGAACCGTGCGCCGGGCACTCGGGCCGATACGTAGGTGCGGATGAGGTCGCTGCTCATCACGCCGCCGGCAAACACCACAGGCAGGCCGGGATGGCCTTCCAGCGCGGCGCGGGCCATACGGGTCAGCGTTTCGGCCACGCAGATCAGACAGTATTTGCAGACGTAGGCGGGATCCTTGCCTTCGGCCAGCAATTTGGTATACTGGTTTTCCAGCCCGGAAAGGCTGCAGTTGACACCCTTTACGCTGACTTTGGGGTGCACTTTCTCAGTGCACTGGGCCGCCTGCTCACTGACATAGACGCCCGCCGGGAATGGATAGCCCAGCTTAACGCCCAAGCGGTCCACCGCCTGCCCGGCGTAGAGATCCTGGCTGGTACCCAGCGGCGTGATGCGCTCGGCCCCTTGGCAGAGCAAAAGGTCCGTGGTGCCGCCGGAGACGTGGAAAACAAGGTTTTCCTGCTCGAACAGCTCACGTTCCCCTGTGGCAAACAAGGCAGCGGCGATATGTCCCTGCTGGTGGGTGGTGTGTATCAGCGGGATGCCCTTGCCCAGCGCAAAGGCCGCAGCGGCGTTGACGCCCGCCAAAAAGCAGGGCATGTAGGAACCCTCCACCGGGCGGGGCTTGGCGGAAACGCCCACCGCACCGATTTGGGTCAGATCTGCTTTGGTGCCAAGTTCAGCCAGCAGGTCCGGCAGGGCGGCGGTGTGGTGGAACAGTGCGTCACTTTGGCGCAGGCCCAACTGGCCCGCCTTGACCGGCAAAAACTTTTTGCAATCGCAAACAACCTCTCCGGCGTTTGTGTCAAACACAGCCAGAGAGGTTGCATAATTGCTGGTATCGATGCCCAGCGTCAGCATTGCGGCTGGGCGGCTTCGGCAACAGGCTGCTCGCCGCGCTCCCGTGCAACGGCCCCCAACAGGCCGTTGACGAACTGGTAGTCGTTGTCAGCTCCGTACTTTTTGACAAGCTCAACAGCTTCGTTGATGGCGACACCGGTCTTCTGCTCCTCGCCATACAGCATCTCAGCCAAGCCGAGGCGCAGGGCCACCAGGCTGACGCGGGGCACGCGGGCCAGCGTCCAGCCCTTGAGATGGGCAGTGATGATCTCGTCGAGTTCGGCGGCGTGGTCGTTCATTGCGGCCAGCAGCTGGGTGGCGAAGGCATCCGGTGCGGCCGATTCGGTTTCGGCGGGCACCAGCGGGGTCTCCGGCTCAAAGGTGGCGGCAAATGCCGTCAGAAACGCCGTCTCGCGGGATTCGCGGCGGGTCTGCTTTTTTTCCATACTTGGTTCCTGTCTTTCCTTTTCTCTACGAATTCTCTACTAAACGCTCAGGCCTGGGCGGCAGGCTCGGCCAGGCCGACGACCAGCACATCCACGCGGGCCACCGTGATGCCGGTCATGTTCTGGATGGTCTGCTTGACATTTTCCTGCACTTTCTCGCAAAGGGGCATGATCTTGCTGCCGTATACAGCGGTCAGGTGTACGGTAACGGTGGCAATGCCATCCTCCAGCACCACGTTGACCGGCTTCTGCAAGCCGGTACGGCCCAGCAGGCCGCGGACATTCTGGCTGCCGCCGGTCGTCACTTCGGCCACGCCGTCAATTTCCAGGGCCGCCAGCCTGGCGATCTTAGCAAGAACTTCGGTAGATATTTGCAAGCTGCCGCCGATGGTCTTCTGTACATCCATGTTGTGTACCCTCCCGTTGCATGCGGTTTGCAAAACTGCTGTTGCAGCTTACAATTGCCGCCATTTTAGATAGTATAGTTTAGTTTACCACAAAACCATGCCATTTGCAACCGATACACAAGTTTTCACGGTTATTTTACTTCTACGATCGTGATGTCCTGGGCCGCCAGCCCTTCGCACTGGCTGAGCAGGGCATCCCGGATGCGGGTGACCTCGGCGGCAGTGAGGGCGTCGTTTTCTGTCATGACGGTAACGTTGGCTTTTTTGCCCTCTAAATCCACCACGCAATCGGCAAAGCCTTTGGATTTTATTAAAGTTTCCAGCTTGGTTTCAAGAGTGATGCTGCTTACTTGCGCGGCCAGGTCCTCTGTCAGCTTTTTCTTCTCAGCATCGCTGAGTTTGGCGTCTTTCAGGGATTTTTTCAGAGTGTCCAGTGCTTCATCCCGGGCTTTTGTGCGGGCCAGGCGGGCAGACTCGAAAAACTCTGCGCCCGAATCTTTGCTTACGCTGACCATCTGGGCCTCCCCGTAGTTTTTGCCGGTGGGGGCCTGGGTATCGGTGGTGTCCACAGCCGCGGCGGTTTCTACGGCGGTGTCATCGGTCAGCGGGTCAATGACGGCGGAGACCTCCTGCGCGGTACCGTCGGCAATCGCACCCACCGTTAGATCCTGGGGTGCGGCTCGGGCAAAGGACCAGTTCAGGTAGACAGCCGCCCCCAGCGCCAGGGCCAGAACAGCCGCCGTAGCCTGCCGGGTACGGTTCTTTTTTACGGGATTCGGTTTCATAGCAGTCCCTCCCTTGGGTCAGTTGTGGGGTATTGCGTCGGCCAGCGCCGCCACAGTAACATGGTTGGCCCCCACCCCGGTCAACGCCTGTACCAGGGCGGTGATGCGCGTCTGGACGGCGGGGTCTTCGCCGCCCTGGCAGAGCACGGCCACGCCCTGCACCTGGGGCGTCTGGATAGTTTCAACAAGGCCGGTGCCGCCCGTGATGACATGCTTGCTGGCAGCGGTGCCGTCAGCGGAAGTCTCGGTGTCGGCGGCGTAGATGCTCTCCTCGCCGCATTGCAGGGTGACCATCACACGGGTCTCGCCCGCCCCGGCAAGATTGGAGATAAGCGTTTGCAGGCGGGCTTCGAGGTGGGATTCGTAGTCCGAGGTGATCGTGTTTTGCGGCATTGGGGCGGTGGTTTCGGGCTTGGATTTAGCGGGCAGCCAGCTGGAAACCCCCAGCAGGACAAGGCCCAGCAGTCCCACCGCCACCAACAGGCCGGTACGCTTTTGCTCGTCAGCCAGCAGGGCGGCGGTACGTTTGGTAAGGGTTTGCCACAGGGCGGAAAGGTCCACTTTCATGGTGCCGTCCCCCCTGCCGTGATTTCATAGGGGATCGTGCCGCAGTTGGCCGCAAGCAGGGCTTCGGCCTTTTGGCCGTCCGCTGCATGCACCAGCGTGACCTGCCAGCCGGTATCCGTGCGGGCAATGGCCGCTTCGATGCCGCTGGCGGCAAGGACATCCCGCAACGCCTGGGCGGCGGCTTCGTCGGTCAGAGTGCGGCGGTAAGCGCCGACCTCGCTGTCGGATACGGACGAACTGTCGGATGCCGGGGCCAGCTCGGCAGCAATGCCCGCCCAATCCGCCACACGGATGATCTGCACCGCCGCCGTTATAATATACAAAGCCAGCACCGCATTTATGACAGGTTTGAAGCCGTTTTCCGGCCAGAAGATCCGCACCAGCCCTGCCACGGTGGAAAGCACACAGCAGCCAAAGGCAGCCGAACGCACAGCAGCCATTTTTACACCCCATTTCCTGCAAGCAGTAAAAGCGCCGTGGATAAAAACACGAGGAAAAAGTAAAGCACCAGCACCGAGCCGCACAGCCCCGCGCCCTCGGCATACAAACGGCACAGCCGTCCGCACTGCTTTTGCCCGCCTGCCAGTGCGGCGATGCCTGCACCGGAAAAGGCCAGGCTGTACAAAAGGCAGTGTAATAGTATCGGCGTAAAGGATGCCCCCAGCGCCAGCAGTGCCGCTAAGGCCAGCGAGCCTTTGAGCAGCTGCACGGCGGCGGCCGCGCCGGTCAGGGCCGCAGCGGCGGCATCCCCCACCACCGGCACTGCGCCCTGCAAGACACTTTTGCCGGTGCGCAGGGCGGCGGAATCCGCCGTGCCAGCCAGCACGCTTTGCAGGCCCAGCACAAAGCTGAACACCGCGCCGCAGACCTTTAACAGCCAATGCAGGCACTTGGAGAAAAGGGCGGCGGTTTCCTCCACCGCGCGGCTGCCCCAGACGCAGGCACAGGCCGCAAAGCAGAAGTAAATTTCCAGCACCGGCAAAAGCAGTTTGCCGATGACCGCTGCCAAAAACTGTGCCATGGCGAAGAACATACCACTGTAGACCAGTGCCCCGGCGGTCTGCCCGCCTGCCGCCGCAATGCCGCTGTAGACCGGCACGAAGGCGATAAGGTAGTTCTGGCAATCTTGCGCCGTGTCCCCCGCGGCGCGCACCAGGTCGATGCCCGCCGCCAAGCTCATGGCGGCGAAGCCCAGCACGGCGACGGCGTCAATGCAGCGCCTCCAGTTGTTGGCCCCGGCCAGCAGGCCCAGCACGCCCGCCACCAGCAAGTACCCTGCCGCCCGCAAGCCAAAGGCCAGTGGCTCGCCGATGTTGGCGGCAAGGTAATCTTTCGCCATCTGCCATAATTCGGCAAAGCCCCAGCCTGCGGCCTGCTGTAGGGTGGGCACACCGTCCAAAAGCCGGGCAGCATTTTGCTGTAAGCTTTCCGCCCCGGCAGGCAGGGGCAGCGCGGCGGCTATTGCAAGTAGCCCGCAAAGCAATCCAGCAGTTCTTGCAAAAGCGGCAGGGCCTGCAAAAGTGCCAGGATGCGCCCTCCCAGTTCGGCAGCGGTGGCCGCGGCAGCCATACCGGCCTCGCGGCAGGTATCGGCGGCAAACTGCGCCGCCAGCGCGATGCCCAAAACGCGCACCAGGCACCCCAGCCCGGCCCCCTGGAAATAGCCGCCCCAGGTATCCAGCCAATCCAGCACCGGCTGGGCCTGATGCAGTACTGCCGCCAGCACCCCTGCCGCCGCACAGACGGAGACGAGGAACGCGAAGGCGGGCTGGTCCTTTTTGAGGGTCAGGCAGAGCACGGCGGCGGTAAAGGTCAGCGCGGCAAGTTGAAAGATCAGCATAGCGCATCACAGTTCAAACAGTGCTTTGATGAGCACAAACAGGTCACTGATCTGCCGCACCAGCATGCTCAACACCACGATCAGCCCTGCCAGCGTGGTCATCATGGCCTGATCCTCCCGTCCGGAGCGGATGAGCAGCTGGTTGAGCACGGCCACGATGATACCGGTGGCGGCGATCTTGAAAACGAGATCAATATCCATCTTCTTCACCACAAAAGGATGGCCAGCAGCAGCCCCGCACAGCCGCCCAGGCGCGGCCACAGCGCCATGGCACGGGCCATGCAGTCAGCCTGGCGGTCGGCTTCCCGGCGGCAGAGATCTGCCATGCGGCGCAGTTCGGCACAGGCAGCAGCGCGGTCGCTGTGCCCCAGGGCGGCCAAGCTGGCGTGCAGCTCCCCTGCCAGCGCTTTGGGCAAGTTTGGCAGGGGTAAGGCCGACAGCGTACAATCGCTATCCGCCGGGAGGGCCAGCGCCGCAAAGGCAGGGTTTTCGGCAGCGGCGTGCAGCAGCATGGGGCCGGTCAGGGCACGGCAGGCCAGCAGTTCTTCTAAGTAAGTCCACAGGCGGGACAGCAGGCGGATACGCTTTTCCACCGCCTGCCGCCGCACAGCACCGCAGACACCCAGCCCGGCCCCAGCGCAGGCCAGCAGCAGCGTGCCCAGAAGCCGCGCCGTCATAGCTCCACCCACTGGGCCCCTGTGCCGGGACGGCTGCGGCCTGTAAGGAACACCGCCGCGCCAAAGGCCCCCGTAGCCAGCAGCCGCGCCAATTGGGGCTTGCGGGTCAGGCTTTCGGGAGCATCACAGTGGACGGAGGCGAGGAAGGTCGCCCCCGAGGCGATACCTTCTTCCAGCGCGGCGGCATCGGCGGCGGTGCCCAGCTCGTCGCAGACGATGTACTGCGGGTTCATGCAGCGCAGTGCCATGCAGACGGCCTGCGCCTTGGGAAAGCGGGTGTAGACATCGCAGGGCACATCCGCCCCGGCGGTAAAGCCATCGCTCTCCCCGGCCAATAGCTCACCCCGCTCGTCGATGACGCTGACAAGGGCATCTTTTTCGCAGAGATAGCGGATGAGCGTGCGCAGGAACGTTGTTTTTCCGCTGCCCGGTGGGCCGGCCACCAGTAAGCCGCCGGTGTTTTTCTGCAAAAATGCGGGCACTTCAGGCGGCAGGCCGCAGGTGATGGGCCGGGCAATACGCAGGTTGAGGGAGGTTACTGCAGAGAAGCCGCCCGGCCCCCAGCTACCCGCCACGCCCACCCGACAGCCGCCACGGATAGTGAAAAAGCCCTGGCGGAGTTCTTCTTCATAGGCAAAGACCGAATCCCTGCAAAGGTGCTGGAAACAGTCCTGCACCTCTTTGGCTGTGAGCCTGCGCAGCCTGTCCGCCCGGGGCAGGTACTTGGCCGCCGGGCTTACCCGGCCATTGACCGTAAACAGCATAGACTGCCCGGCCCGCAGGCGGATCTCCTGCACATAGGGCGCACAGCGTATGGGCAGGGCGGCCAGCTCGGCCGCGTAGGGCTGGGGCAGACATTGTGCCAGGCGATAATACTCGTCCATTTTTCGCTTCACCTCACACTGCCACTGTATGTGCAGCGGGGCGGGTACAGAACCCACCGCCAAAAATTACAGCCAAATGCTTGACAAAACGCCGCCCAGGTGCTATGGTTAGTTACACAAGTAATGAACCACTTAACCATGTATGGAAAGGCGGTGAGCACTTGCCCCCGACATTGAATGAACAGACTTCGATTTATCTGCAGATTGCCAAAATGCTGGAGGATGGCATTTTGCGCGGCATCTACCCCGAGGATACGCAGGTTCCCAGCACCAACGAGCTGGCGCGTACTTTGTGCATCAACCCGGCCACGGCGGCCAAAGGCCTGAACCTGCTGACCGAGGACGGCATCCTGTACAAGCGCCGCGGCATTGGCATGTTTGTAGCCCCCCGCGCGGCCGAAAAGATACGCGCCAAGCGCAAGCAGACATTTTTTGAGCAGTATGTCCGCCCCCTGGCGGCCGAAGCTAAGAACATTGGCATCACCCCTGCGGAACTGCAGGCCATGCTGGCCCAGGCCAGCGAAAAGGAGTAAATGATGGAAGCAAAAGTTTTAACAGCCCAAAGCCTTTGCAAGCGCTACGGCACGCTGGACGCTTTGGACCATGTAGACCTGACGCTGGAGCCTGGGCACATCTACGGGCTGATCGGCCGCAACGGCGCGGGCAAGACGACACTGCTCTCAGCCCTGACGGCGCAGATGCCGGTGGATGCGGGCACCGTGACCTACGGCGGCGCGCCTGTGTGGGAGAATGAGGCTGTTCTGGGCGAGCTGTGCTTCAGCCGGGAATTAGGCAGCACCGTCGGCGGGATGAACAACGCCTTGAAAGTGAAGGATTATCTGAACGCCGGGCGGCTGTTTTATCCCCATTGGGACGAAGCCTATGCCCAAAAGCTGATAACACAGTTTAAGCTGGCCCCCAAAAAGAGGATCAGCGCCCTGTCCAAGGGCATGGCCAGCATGCTGACCATCGTGCTGGCGCTGGCCAGCCGCGCCCCCATCACCTTTATGGATGAGCCGGTAGCCGGGCTGGACGTGGTAGCGCGGGAGGATTTTTACCGCCTGTTGCTGGACGATTACGCCGAGACCGGGCGCACGTTCGTTATCTCCACCCACATTTTGGAGGAAGCCTCGAACGTGTTTGAGAAGGTGCTCATCATGAAAGAGGGGCGCTTGATCGAGGCCTGCGATGCCGACGAACTGCTGGCGCAGTTCTGCGCCGTGACCGGGCGGGACGATGTGGTGAAC
Source organism: Oscillospiraceae bacterium (assembly GCA_025758045.1). NCBI lineage: Bacteria > Bacillati > Bacillota > Clostridia > Eubacteriales > Oscillospiraceae > Oscillospiraceae bacterium. The sequence continues at coordinate 2,861,670 of CP107208.1, forward strand.
GAAGCCTGCGCCGGGCTGAACATCCTGCATACCGAAACATTGGGGCGGCAGAAGTCCTGCGTGGTGCGGGTGCCTGCCGAGACCATGGCCGCCAAGGGGCTGGATGTAGATTGCACGAGCCTGCCCCTGCAAAAGGTGTTTGTGGCGCTGTGCGGCCACGAGCAAGAACTCCAGGAACATCGGGAGGGCTAAGCGATGAAAGGCACTGTTAAAACGCTGCGCTTTTTTGCCTGGCCGCTTGCCCAGATGCTGGGCATTGCTACCCTGTTTTACTTTGGCACCCTGGTGTTAGGTGGGCTGACGAAGATGGTCATCTTCTCCGATTATGCAATTTCTTTCTGCTTTTTGTATGGCATTTTTCTGTACATTTCGTTTTGGCAGTTTTCCGCTGCCTACAGTCAGCTGGCGCTGAGTTTTGGCGCCACGCGGCAAAGCATCCGCCGGGCCATTTTGGTGCTTTGGGTGGTGGGCAGTCTGTTTGCCGAGGCTTTTACCGTGCTGGCGGCCCAGCTTTCGCTGTGGATGCCGATGAATGAACCAGCCGGACGCAATGTATTTTTGCTGCAATGCGGGCTGCACCCAGTGGGCGGCTTTTGCCTGATGCTGTTTTTGGCGGCGACCGGCTCTGCGGCCGGTACAGCCTTGCCCGCCGCCTGGCCGCGGACGCTGTGCCTGACCGCAAAGATCCTTTTGTATATTGTGGCGTTTGCCCAGATCTTTGTGTTTATGCTGCTGGCGTACTTTTGTCCGCAGTGGTTTGTGCCCTACTGCGCGGCGCTGGTCGTGGCTGGCTGCCTGTTGATGGCCGCCGCCCTGCGGGCACTGCGCCACATAGCGGTGCGCTGATGTGAGGTGTTTGTGATGAAACGAATGATTTCCGCTTGCCTGCGCTTTGAAGCGCCGGACCTTTGGCTGGCGGTGCCCGCCGCGCTGTTCCCGGTACTGGTGGTCGAAGTGACCGCACTGATGATAGCCGCCACCGAGGATGACCCCGAAGCGCTGGTATTGCTGCCCGGCGTGGGTATGATTTTGACCGTGGTTCTTTGCTGTGTGCTGGGGGTCGTGTACCTGTGCAGCAACTTTCCCCTGCTGCTGCAGTTCAGCGCCAGCAGGCGTGGATCGTTGGCGGGGCTGTGCCTGCATATTCTGCGGATGACCGTACTGGCCGAAGTGATCGCCGCTGCAGCTACTATGGCTCTGGGCGCTGTGAACCATGGGTTCTTCCCACGATTTGCCGTTGGCGAGTTATGGCGGGGCATCCCGGTTTTTGTGTGGCTTGTCTGCGCCGTGCTGCCGGTGCTGGTGGGGCTCGTGTGGGCAGGCGTACTCACCCGGTTTGGCCGCACCGGCGGCTGGGTGCTATACTTTTTGTTTATTGGCGGGTGTTTCAGCACAGACAAATGGCTGCACCCGCTGGCAGAGCAGCCGTGGATGGTGGTGTTTCCCGTGGGCGTGCTGGCGGCACTGGCCGTGTGCGGGGCAAAGTGGTTGATGAAAGCGGCGGTGAAATAGTTACCCTGCTTGTGTAGGGGCTGATGCTTGCACCAGCCTGCGGGTCGCTGCAAGCATCGCCCCCCTACAAATAAAGAAGGCTCCCTCGCCGTGAGGGGGCCTTTTGTGTTTGTGCTGTTTTTTATTCTTCTCCCCCATTTTCGATGAGGGCGTACAGTCCTGCTTCATCGATGACGGGGATACCGAGGGTCTGGGCTTTCGTCAGTTTAGAGCCGGCGGCCTCACCGGCGACCACGTAGCTGGTCTTTTTGCTGACCGAGCCTGCAGCCTTGCCGCCGTTTTGGGTGATGAGGGCTTCGGCCTCCTGGCGGGAGAGCGTGGGCAGCGTGCCGGTTACCACCAGCGTTTTACCGGCCAGGGCAGTGCCCTTCTTCTCGCCGGTCCACTGCATGTTGACCCCGGCGGCGGCCAGGCGAGCCAGCAAGTCCTTGGTACCGTCCTTGGCAAAGAACTCCACCACGCTCTGGGCCATGACTTCTCCGAAGCCGTCGATCTCGCACATCTGCTCCGGCGTGGCCTCCCGCAGGGCGTCCATGCTGCCGAAATGCTCACCCAGCAGGGCGGCGGCCTTATCGCCGATGTTGCGGATGCCAAGGCCAAACAGCAACTTATCCAGATTATTGCGCTTGGAACCCTCGATGGCGGTGAGGAGGTTCTGGGCGCTCTTTTTCTTGAATTTATCGAGGGTCAGCAGGTCATCCTCGGTCAGGGTATACAGATCCGCCACCGTGTGTACCAGCCCCTTGTCGGACAGCTGGATGGCCACTGCCTCGCCCAGACCATCGATGGCCATGGCGTTGCGGGAGGCAAAGTGGATGAGGTTGCGCAGGCTCTGGGCCGGGCACTCGGGGTTGACGCAGCGCAGGGCGGTCTCGTCCTGCAAATGCACCACCGGTGCGCCGCAGGACGGGCAGACCGTGGGCATCTGGAAGGGCTGTACGCCGGGCAGATGGGCCGATACAGCAATGACCTCGGGGATAATATCGCCTGCCTTGCGTACCTGGACGGTATCGCCGATGCCGACGCCCAGGTTGGCGATGATGTCGCCGTTGTGCAGGCTGGCGCGGGACACGCTGGTGCCCGCCAGGAAAATTGGGTCAAACACGGCGGTGGGTGTCAGCACACCGGTGCGGCCGACCGTGACCTCGATGTCGCGAACGACGCTCTCCTTGACCTCGGGCGGGTACTTAAATGCAATGGCCCAGCGCGGGAACTTGTTGGTGCTGCCTAAGGTGCGGCGGGCGGCCAGGTCGTTGACCTTGATGACCGCGCCGTCAATATCAAATTCCAGCGTGCCGCGGGCTTCGCCGATGGCCTGAATCTCTTTAATGGCGTCCTCGATGTTTTCAAACACGCTGTAGCGCGGCGAGACCGGAAAGCCCAGCGCCTTGATATAATCCAGCGTTTCGTGGTGGGTCACAAAGCTGCGTCCCTCGCACTGCTGGAGGTTGAACACAAAGATGGACAGCCCACGGGAGGCCGTGATGGAGGGGTCCTTTTGGCGCAGCGAGCCGGCAGCGGCGTTGCGCGGGTTTTTAAAGGGCGTTTTATCCTCCAGCTCCTGCTGCTCTTTCAGCTTGAAAAAGGCGCTGTGAGGCATGTAGACCTCGCCGCGCACCTCCAAAAATTCGGGGGCGTCGGGCAGTTCGTGGGGGATGTCTTTGATGGTGGCGATGTTCTCGGTGACGTCCTCGCCTACCACGCCGTCGCCGCGGGTGGAGCCGCGCACCAGCTGCCCCATGCGGTATTCCAGGCTGACCGACAGGCCGTCGATCTTGGCCTCGACGACATATTCCGGCTTAACGCCCGCTTCGCGGACGCGGGCATCGAACTCCCGCAGCTCATCAAAGGAGAACGCATCCTGTAAACTCTCCATCTTGACCGCGTGGGTCACTTTGCTGAATTTGCTGCTGGCCGTGCCGCCCACATGCTGGGTAGGCGAATTGGCCGTGACCAGTTCGGGGTACTCCTTCTCAATGGCTTTCAGTTCGCGCGTCATGGCGTCGTACTCGAAGTCTTCCAGTTCGGGGGCGTCCTGATCGTAGTACAGCCGGTTATTTTTCTCTATGATAACGCGCAGTTCTTCAGCGCGTTTGCGTGCCTGCTCCAGTTCCATTGTCTGCTCCATTTCATTTTGCTGAATATAGGGATAGTATACCACATTTCGGGCGCGGACTCAATCGAAATTACTGGCATAGGCGCTGGGCGTGTCGCCGCAGATGAGCACACTGGCCAGGGGCACGGTGTCAGTCACGGTCAGGGTCGCGGTGCGGCCGTCCAGCACCATATTGACGGTGACGGTCAGCTCCAGCACGGCGGTGCAGCGGGTGGTGTTGATGGAAAGGGACTCAGCGGTTTCCCGGACAGCCCCCTGCACATAGCCCTGGGGTTGCAGGGTGAACTCCCACCCTGGGCCCAGGCCGCTGAGCAGGCTGTTGTTGGTCAGGCTGCCAAAAGGGATCAGATAGTCGGTTTTCGGCAGGGCGGCCAGACTTTGCTGCACGGCCGCGGTCAGCTGCACTTCAGCGGCGTTGGCGCGGGCGGTGTCCAACTGGACAAGCTCCCCCCGCTGGATGTAGAGGGCTTCGCACAGCGTGGGCATTGTTTGCAGTTGGGCGCTGACGGCGGATTGCATCGCCTGCACGGTAGCGGCACGGGCTTCGTACTCGGCCAGCTGGTGCAGGGTCGGTTTGACAGTGGTATTGACATAGCGGCTGAACTGCCCTAGGGCCAGTGCCGCCAGCACCAGCGTGGCAGATACGTAAAATTTGATGAATGTACGGCGTTTTAGCGGCTGTTTTCTGCGTGGCATCGACCCCACCCCCGTACCCATACTACGCGCGGAAAAAACTTTTTGATTTTTTTGCAAAAATCTGTTGACAAACCCAACCGCCTTTGCTATAATAATCAGCATCGTCAGGAAATCATCCTGCGCCGAACAGTCTGGGGGATTAGCTCAGCTGGGAGAGCGCTTGCATGGCATGCAAGAGGTCACCGGTTCGATCCCGGTATTCTCCACCAGATCAAGACCGCAACGGAAGTTGCGGTCTTTTTTATTTGTATCGCCTGTTTGGTTCGATTGCACGGGCGGATATGGAATCCACCCCTACGGGTATGCAGCCGGGGTGCGCAGGCAGCGGGCCGATGGCGGGCATAGGCACCCTACAAAGCTATAGCAAGGAGCGCCTGCGCGAAAATCCCGCAAATATTTTCAGTTTTTTTCAGTTTTTGCAAAAACAGGCTTGACAGGGCAAAGCCTGTCTGCTATACTAAGTAAGCTGTAACGAAAGACACGCACTTCTGGGGGATTAGCTCAGCTGGGAGAGCGCTTGCATGGCATGCAAGAGGTCACCGGTTCGATCCCGGTATTCTCCACCACAAAAAGCTGCAACATTGGTTGCGGCTTTTTTCTTTTATCTTGCGTATAACATAAAGGGGACCGGCGCGTTTGCGTCGATCCCCTTTTACTGTTTATAAAGCTTTACAAATTACTCCGCATCCTCGCAGAAAGCCTTGAAGGTCAGGTAAGCCATGTAGACGTCGGCCTTGGAGACGACCTCAAACGGGGCGTGCATCGAGAGCACGGGCACGCCGATGTCGATGGTGTCGATGTCCTGGTTGGCCACGTACTTGGCAACGGTGCCGCCGCCGCCCAGGTCCAGCTTGCCCATCTCGCCGATCTGCCAAACGACGTTATTCTTCTCCAGCAGGCGGGTCAGGTAGCTGACCATCTCGGCACAGGCATCGCTGGTGCCGGACTTACCGCGGGCTCCGGTGTATTTGTAGATGGCCACGCCGTTGCCTGCATAGGTGGCGTTGTCCGGCTCAAAGGCATCGGCAAAGGTCGGGTCATAGGCAGCGGTAACGTCGGCAGACAGGCACTTGCCAGCCTTACAGGCGGTGATGTAGTCAGCACCCTGGCCGGCGCAGAGTTGCTGGATGAAGTGGAAGGTGTACATGCTGTTCAGGCCGGTGACGCCGTCGGAGCCGGTCTCCTCTTTATCGGTCAGCACGCAGATGGTGGTGTAGGCCGGAGCTGTGATGCCGATCTCGGCCATCAGGGCCGGGTAAGCATCCACGCGGTCATCGTGGCCGTAGGCACCGATCATAGCGCGGTCCAGGCCGATGTCGCGGGCCTTGTGGGCAGGCACGACCTCGATCTCGGCGCGGGTGAAGTCGCGCTCGGTGATGCCGTAAGCCTCGTTGAGCATGCCCAGGATGTTCAGCTTGATGCGCTGCTCGGCATCCTTATCAGCGATGGGCTGAGAGGCAATCAGCACGTTCAGCTCCTCGGCGGTAATGCCTTCCGCCAGGGTCTTGGTGTTCTGCTTGGCACCCAGGTGCGGCAGCAGGTCGGTGATGCAGAAAACAGGGTCGCTGTCCTTCTCGCCGATGCAGATCTCGGCGCAGGTGCCGTCAGCGCGGTAAACAACGCCGTGCAGGGCCAGGGGGATGGTGGGCCACTGGTACTTACGGATGCCGCCATAGTAATGGGTGCGCAGATAGCCGATACCGGTCTTTTCAAACACGGGCACGGGGCGCAGGTCCAGGCGCGGAGAGTCGATGTGGGCGATGTTCAGGTGGAAGCCCGCTTCCAGGCTCTTGGTGCCGATGGTGGCGGCCAGGATGCACTTTTCGCGGTTGATGGTGTAGACCTTGGTGCCGGGGGCCAGCTTCTCGCCGGGGACGAACTTTTTGTAGCCGGCGTCCAGCAGCAGCTTCTCGCTGGTGCGGACAGCCTCGCGCTCAGTCTTGGCGTTATCCAGGAAGGTCTTGTAGCCTTCGCAGAAATCCTGGGCGGCCTGCAGGGCGTCCGGGGCAGCGTCGGCTACCGTTTCATTTTTGTAAAGCAGTGCTTTGAGTTCCTCAGTGGTCTTCATGGGAAACTTCCTTTCTTATTTTTCGTTATAGATGTCCTGATAGCGTTGGTAGCTATTGGTTATCTTACGTACATATAGCCGCATCTGCGGGTAGGGGTAATGGTCCAGCGTTTCGCCGTCGGAGGAATATTCTGCCTGGGACAGCAGGTTATCCACGGTCCCCCATCCGCTGTGGTAGGCCGCAGCGGCGGTGGCCAGGTCATCATGGTAGCGCAGCAGGCAGTAGCTGACGAAGTAAGTACCGAAACGGATGTTGGTTTCGGGGTCGTAGAGATCGTCAAAGGTCAGATCCTCGCTGGGGGCGATCTTCAGCTTGATCCAGTCGAAGGTCTCCTCGGTGATCTGCATCAGGCCGCGGGCGCCCACGTTGGATTGAGCGTTTGGATTAAAGTTGCTCTCGGTACGGATGAAGGAGTATAAGATCAGCGGGTCGATATTGTACTTGCCTGCGTAGTATTCCACATACTCGTTGTAGCGGCAGGGATACTCCATCGTATCGACCTGGCGGCGGAAAACGGTAAACAAAAGGGTCGCGGCCAGCGCCAGGACCACCAGCACCGCAAGCAGGGTGCGCAGCAGGCCGGGGCGGCGGGACTTTGCTTTTTTAGCCATGCTCCTCCTTTCACAGCTGCTGTAAAACGGCGTGCATTTTTTCTGCCAGCTGTTCGGCGGTGCCATCGTTGACGACCTCATGGGTAGCAGCGGCGCGCAGCGTTTCGATGGGCGTCTGCGCGTCCAAGCGGCGGCGGGCCATTTCGGGCGCGATGCCGTCACGGGCACAAATGCGGGCCACGCTGGTATCGTAGGGGGCGCTGATAAGTACCAGTGCGTCACAGCGGGCCTCGAACGGCGTGCCGACGATGACTGCACCGTCCACAAAGGCCAGTTCTGCCCCGCCCTGCTCGGCTTCTTGCAGGCGCGTTTCAATGCGGTGCAAAATTTCCGGCTGGGTGATGGCTGTTAAGGCCCGGGTGCCCGCCGGGGTGGCAAAGGCGCGGTCTGCCAGCAGACGGCGGCGGACATTGCCATTTTCGTCAGCGATGTCGGCACCGAATTTTTCTTGCAATTGGGCAATGCAGGGCGAGCCGGGCAGCAGCATCTCGCGGGCGATAAGGTCCGCGTCAATACAAGGATACCCCTGCCCTGCTAAAAATTTTGTCGCACTGGATTTACCGCAGCCGGAGCGGCCGGTGATGCCTATGACTTTCATAGTTCGACCACCCGGAACGCCGCGGCGCGGATGAGGCGGTTGTAGACCGCCATGGAGACACCGTCCTGCTCAGGGCAGCGGGCGTAGACGATCTCGGCACCATGCTTGTCCAAGTCGCGCAGGGCGGTGAACAGGTGGTGCGCCTGGGTGACGCCATCGTGATTTTTGCCGTACTCGATAAAGGGCACGGGCAACTGGGCGCCCTCGCCATCAAAGCAGAGCGCCCACACGCCGGGGGCCGCGTGCTGCTCGACATAGGCCTTATACTTAGCGAAATCACCGCGTAAAATCGTGACCTGCGCCTTGGGGGCGTAGTGCTTGTACTTCATGCCGGGAGAGCGGGCCACTTCCCCATCCTTGAGCTTTTCCAGAATCGCGGGGCTGACGAGGACTTCTTCGCCCAGGACCTCTTCCATCTGCTCTTTCGTTACGTAGCCGGGGCGCAGCAGCATCGGGTGTTCGCCGGTAACAGCCACGACCGTGGACTCGACACCGACAGCGCTCTCGCCGCCGTCCAGGATCAGCGGCAGGCGGCCGTCCATATCCACCAGGGTATCCTGGGCGTTGGTGGGGCTGGGCTTGCCAGAGAGGTTGGCAGACGGCGCAGCAAACGCCACACCGCTGGCCTTGATGACAGCCTGTACCACCGGGTGGGACGGCATGCGCACGCCCACGGTATCCAGCCCTGCACAGGTCACGTCGCTGACCTCCCCGCCCCGGGGCATGACCATCGTCAGTGGGCCGGGCCAAAAGGCTTTGGCCAGCTTGTAGGCACGGTCGGGCACCTCGGACACGATGCCCTTGAGCATCTCCATGCCGTAGATGTGCACGATCAGGGGGTTATCCTGGGGGCGGCCCTTGGCCTCAAAAATCTTTTTGACTGCTTCGCCATTGCGGGCGTCGGCCGCGATGCCGTAGACCGTCTCGGTCGGCAGGGCGACCAGCTCGCCTTTTTGCAGCAGTTCTGCCGCCAGTGCAATGCTTTTGTCATTCACTGGCAAAACCTGTGTATTCATTATGCGTCACCTTTGTTTGCTTTGAGTTTTTCTTCACGGTCGGCCAAAATCAGCGGGTCCAGCACCCGGTCCAGGTCACCGTCCAGCACGCTTTGCAGGTTGCGCAGCGTTAAACCGATGCGGTGGTCGGTCACGCGATCCTGCGGGAAGTTGTAGGTGCGGATCTTTTCGCTGCGATCACCGCTTCCCACCTGGCTTTGCCGCTGGGCGTTATAGGCTTCATCGTAGGCGGCCTGCTTTTGCTGCAGCAGGCGGCTGCGCAGGACTTTTAAAGCGCGGTCTTTGTTTTCCCGCTGGCTGCGCTGATCCTGACATTCTACCACCATACCGGTAGGCAGGTGGGTCACGCGGATGGCCGAGGACGTTTTGTTGATGTGCTGACCGCCTGCGCCCGAAGAACGGAAGGTATCGATGCGCAGATCCTTGGGGTCCAATTCAAACTCCACTTCCTCGGCTTCGGGCATGACGGCCACCGTGACGGTAGAGGTGTGGATGCGGCCCTGGGTCTCGGTCTCCGGCACGCGCTGGACGCGGTGGACGCCGCTTTCAAACTTCAGGCGGCTGTAGACATCGGGGCCTTCTACAGAAAAGACGATTTCCTTTACGCCTCCCAGCTCGGTGGGGTTCTCGCTGATGGTCTCGCACTTCCAGCCGCGTTTGGCAGCGTACATGTTGTACATCCGCCACAGGCTGTGGGCAAAGAGCGCGGCTTCTTCGCCGCCCGCACCGGCACGAATTTCCAGAATGACGCTTTTTTCGTCATCGGCATCCTTGGGGATGAGCAGCAGGCGGAGATTCTCTTCGCTCAGTGCCAGATTCCGGGCGATTTCGCAAAGTTCCTGCTGTACCATAGCGGTAAACGCCGGGTCGGAGTCCTGCTGCAGGACCTCTTTGGCCTCCTGCTCATCTTTTTGCAGGGCCGTATAGCGGCGGTATTCTTCCATCAGGGGGGTCAGTTCCTTGTAGTCACGCATCATCTGGGCGTAGGCGTCTGCATCGGCAGCAGCCTCCGGCGTGGACATTTTATAGGCCAGTTCTTCGTACCGGCGCTCGATCTCGTGCAGTTCAGAAAAAGGCTGCATGGTTCCTCCTTTGGGGTATCGGGTTGTGGCGGGCAAAAATCACCGCTACTGTTCCCCGCCCCGCAGGACTTTTTTGATGTTGCGCTCGATCTTGGCACGCGGCAGCATGATCTCGTGCCCGCAGCCCTGGCAGCGGATTTTGAAATCCATGCCGACACGCAGCACATCAAAACGGTTGGCACCACAGGGGTGCGGTTTCTTGGTCTGGATCACATCGCCGACCTGTACATCCATGGCAGCACACCGCCCTTTCTTTGCTAAAATTCAGTACCCTTTATTATAGTACATCACGGTTTGTTTTGCAAACCCACTGCATAAAAGTTTACAAGGGTCCCCGGCCCTGCCGGGGGCATACACCATACAAGAAAAGAGGAGCCGAAAATGCTGGAATATCGTGCCGAAGGTCTTTGCCGCAACGCCAACCATCTGCGCCGTGAGGAGCTGTATCACTGCATCACCACCGGCGAAGTATTGCAGAGCACCGCCCTTGCCTTTGATACCGAGCGCCGCCTGCGCTTTGAGCTGGGCGGCCAGCGGGCCTACATGCCCTTTGAGGAATGTGTGGATGTCGGCCCGCAGGAGGAGATCAAGGATATTGCCGTGCTGACCCGGGTGGGCCGCCCCACCTGCTTTGTCATCACCGGCACCGAGGTGGACGAGAATGGCGAGGAGGTGTTTCTGCTCTCCCGTTCGCTGGCCCAGCGGCTGTGCCGTCGGCAGTATCTGGATACCTTGGAAGCCGGCAGTGTCATTCCCTGCACGGTGACGCACATCGAGAATTTTGGCGCGTTCTGCGATATTGGCTGCGGCATTGCAGCACTGCTGCCCATTGATTGTTTGTCGGTGTCGCGCATTTCCTCGCCTGCCGACCGGGTACAGGTGGGCCAGCAATTGCTGTGTGCCATCAAGAACCGGGACCCCCAGGGACGCATCGTGCTGACGCTGCGGGAACTGCTGGGCACCTGGAGCGAGAACGCCGCCTGCTTTGCCCCCGGCGAGACCGTGGTGGGCATTGTGCGCAGTGTGGAGGATTACGGCGTGTTTATTGAGATCGCGCCCAACCTGGCGGGGCTGGCCGAGGCCGACCGCAGTCTGCATCCCGGCCAGGCCGTGAGTGTGTACATTAAAAACATCCTGCCGGACAAGATGAAGATCAAGCTGGTGGTGGTGAACAAAAATCTCGCCCAGCCGCTTCGGTTTGAGCCGCACTACTTTGTCACCCGCGGGCGTATCAAAAAGTGGACCTACTCCACCCCGCAGAGCCGCAAGCAGATCGAGACGGTGTTTTAAGCTTTAAACAAATCCGATTTGCTATCTTGCCACTTCTGTTTTTGCCGTGTATAATAGTATGGAAAACACAAAATACGAGGAAGTGATCAGATGGCAGAAGCATTTACCGCAGGTGTAAAGCCCGGTGGCCTTACAGATGATACCCAGATTCGCATTTTACTTTGCTATCTTATCAAAACAGCCGGTCCCCTGACGCGGGATACCCTGCAGGGCGCGCTTTTGCAGGAGCAGCTGGTCAATTACTTTGAATTTGCCGACGCTTTGGCCGAGGTGCAGAAGCAGGGCCTTGTCACCTGTACCGACGAGCAGTACAGCATCACTGACAAGGGTGCTTCGGTGGCCAGCACACTGGCCCATGATTTGCCCCGCACTGTGCGGGAGAGCGCCATCCGCGCCGTAATGCAGATCCAGAGCTGGCGGCACAAGGCAGCCTCCAACCGCGCCCATGTGGAAGAAAAAAACGGCAAGTATGTGGTGTGGTGCAATATCGGCGACCTGGGCAGCGATGTGTTTCAGCTGCAGCTGACCATGCCCGACAAGCTGACCGCCGAGATGACGAAGAACATGTTTATTGCACACGGCAGCGATATTTACTCGAAACTCATGGATATGCTGACCCAGCCGGGGACGGATGATGATCGGCCGCCGGAGGCGCTGTTGTGACATGGCGGGCCGATGCAGGCATCGGCCCCTGCAGAGCATTTGCAGCATTACAGGGCTGCGGCATAATAAGCAGCATACAAAAACGGCCTGTCCGCAGGGACAGGTCGTTTTGTTTTGCTTATTCGCAGCCGAGGTAGGCTTTGCGGACCTCGATGTTGTTGGCAAGCTCGTGGGCTTCGCCTTCCATCTTGATCTTGCCGGTCTCCAGCACGTAGGCACGGTTGGCGATCTCCAGGGCCATTTTGGCGTTCTGCTCCACCAGTAGCACGGTCACACCGTTGCGGTTGACCTGGCGGATGATCTTGAAGATTTCCTTGACCAGCAGCGGAGACAGACCCATGGACGGCTCGTCCAGCAGCAGCATCTTGGGCTTGCACATCAGGGCACGGCCCATGGCCAGCATCTGCTGCTCGCCGCCGGAAAGTGTACCGGCGGGCTGGTTACGGCGCTCTTTCAAGCGCGGCAGCAGATCAAAGACCATATCGTAGTCGTTCTGGATGGCCTCTTTGCCGTCGCGGCGGGTGTAGGCACCCATCTGCAGGTTCTGCATAACGGTCAGCCCGCTGAAGACACGGCGGCCTTCCGGCACCTGGGCCAGGCCCAGACGGATGATCTTGTGGGCTTCCATCTTACTGATGTTCTGGCCGCAGTAGTCGATCTCGCCGCTCTGCACTTTCAGCAGGCCGGAGATGGCGTGCATGGTAGTCGTTTTACCGGCACCGTTGGCACCGATCAGCGTGACGATCTCGCCCTCATTGACGTGGAACGAAATGTCACGCAGGGCCTGGATGGACCCGTAAAAAACGTTGATATTTTTAACAGAAAGCATCTCACCCATGATCAGTCACCTCCCAGATAGGCCGCAATGACCTTGGGGTTATTGCGGATTGCTTTGCCGTCGCCGCGGGCGATGACACGGCCGTAGTCCAGCACGGTGATCTCCTCGCAGATGCCCATGACAAAGTTCATATCGTGCTCGATGAGCAGGATGGCGATGCCGAACTGGTCGCGCACACTGCGTACGGTCTGCATCAACTCGTCGGTTTCGTTGGGGTTCATACCGGCGGCAGGCTCGTCCAGCAGCAGCAGTTTCGGGTTGGTGGCCAGGGCACGGGCGATCTCCAGCTTGCGCTGTTCGCCGTAGGGCAGCTGGCTGGCCTTGAGGTCTGCCTTATCTTCCAGTCCAAAGATCTTGAGCAGCTTCTTCGCCTCGCGATTCATCTCGTGCTCTTTCTCTTTGTAGGCGGGCAGGCGCAGGATGCCGGTCCACATGCCGTACTGGATCTGGTTGTGCAGGCCGACCTTGACATTATCCAGCACGCTCATCTCGTTGAACAGGCGGATATTCTGGAAGGTACGGGCCACACCGGCCTTGCTGATCAGTTCGGGGGTCTTGCCGGTGATATCCTTGCCGTCGAGGACGATGTTGCCCTCGGTAGGCTTGTAGACGCCGGTGAGCATGTTAAACACGGTGGTCTTGCCGGCGCCGTTGGGGCCGATCAGACCATAGAGGTGGCCTTTCTCGATGGAAAGGTCCAGCTGAGCAACGGCCTGCAGGCCGCCGAAAGCAATACCCAGGTTGCTTACTTCCAACAGTGCCATGTTAAGCCGCCTCCTTCTTGTTCTTCTTGGGTGCCCTGTCGGCCGCGTCCTTGCGGAAACGGGCAGTCAGGCGCTTGCGCATTGCAATCATCTGCGGGCTCTGGTTGAAGATCATCACAACGATCAGCACGATGGCGTAGATCAGCATGCGGTAATCGTTCATGCTGCGCAGCAACTCGGGCAGGACGGTCAGCACGGTGGCAGCAATGACCGAGCCGCGCAGGTTGCCGATGCCGCCCAGAACAACGAACACCAGGATCAGGATGGAGGTGTTGTAGTCAAACTTCTTAGCGACCAGAGAGGAGTAGTTCAGCGAGTAAAGCACACCGGCCATACCGGCAAACACAGCGGAGGTCACAAAAGCCATCAGCTTGTACTTGGTGATGGGGATACCGACCGAACGAGCGGCGATCTCGTTATCACGGATGGAGGTGATGGCGCGGCCTGCGCGGGAGTTGACCAGGTTAAGGATGACAGCCAGCGTGATGATAACCAGCACGATGCCGATGGTGAAGGTGGAAGCCTTCTTGATTCCGGTGATGCCCATGGCGCCATTGATCAGCACTTTGCCGTCGGCGTCTAGATTCAGGGAGGCAGTGTCCTTCAGGGAGAAGTGCAGGCCCTTGGAATCCACGCCCAGGTTGCAGGCGTTCATGAAGTTCTTGACGATCTCACCGAAAGCCAGTGTGACGATGGCCAGATAATCGCCGGACAGACGCAGAACAGGGATGCCGACCAGGAAGCCGAAGATACCAGCCACAACGCCACCCACCACAAAGGCCAGCAGCAGCGCTGCAGGCTTGGGGAAGGTGGTGTCATACAGGCTGACCCACACCAGCGTACCGGCAAAAGCGCCCACGCTCATAAACCCGGCGTGGCCCAGGCTCAGCTCGCCCAGCATGCCAACGGTCAAGTTCAGGGAGACAGCCATGACAACGTATGCGCAGATAGGCACCAGCTGACCTGCGAAGGAGTTGGTGACCATGCCTGCGGCGGACAAGATCTGGATCAGCAGATAGAAGCCGATGACGATGCCAAAGGTGATGATGTTGCTCTTGGTGGAGCGGTTCAAATTTTTCAAGTTCATCGCGGCCACCTCACACTTTCACGTTGACTTTCTTGCCCAGCAGACCGGTCGGTTTGACGATCAGCACGACGACCAGCACCAGGAAGACGATGGCGTCAGACAGCTGGGTAGAAATGTAAGCTTTGCTGAGGTTCTCGATGATGCCCAGCAGGATGCCGCCGACGAATGCGCCGGGGATCGAGCCGATACCGCCGAAAACAGCCGCCACGAAAGCCTTGATACCAGGCATAGCGCCGGTGGTGGGCTGCAGCGTGGGGTAAGAGGAGCAGAGCAGCGCACCGGCGATAGCCGCCAGGGCGGAGCCGATAGCGAAGGTCAGCGAGATGGTGCCGTTGACGTTGACACCCATCAGCTGGGCAGCGCCGCGGTCCTCAGACACAGCCAGCATGGCGTGACCGGCGGGCGTGTAGTTGACGAACCACATCAGCACCACCATGATGACCACGCAGGCCAAAATGGTAACGATAGTCTCGGCGGAGATGGTCAGCTGACCGCCAAAGAGAGAAACAGGCTTCATGCCGGAAACGACAGAAGTAAAGCTCTTGGGGTTGGAGGACCAGGACAACTGGGCCACCTGTTGCAAGAGATAGCTGACACCGATGGCGGTGATCAGAACCGCCAGGGATGGTGCCTCACGCAGGGGGCGGTAGGCCAGCCGTTCGATCACCACGCCCAAAATCGTGCATACGATCATGGACAGGACGATGGACAGCACCGGGTTAAGCCCCGAAGCGCCAAAGGCGAAGTAAACGACATAACTGCCGATCATGATGACATCGCCGTGGGCGAAGTTCAACATCTTGGCAATGCCGTAGACCATGGTGTAGCCCAGGGCAATCAGTGCATAAACACTGCCCAGGCTGATACCGTTGATCAGGTAAGAAAAGAATTGCATTGCGTACACCTCACTCTATTTTGCCGCTTTGTCCCCTGCCAACAGAGTTTGCCGCAGCTGGCCGTTTGGGGAACATAAAATCATAGTACCACAAACAAAACGGCAAAACAATGGGTTTTGCGTGTATTTGTACGAAAAACTTCTGTTTTTTTCAACAATACAGAAAAACCATAAGAAAAAAGGAGCTGCCTGGACATACTTGTCCGGCAGCCCCCATTGGCAACGGAATCTACCTAGAGATTACATGGCAGCGTAAGCGCCGTCCTTGATGACAACAGCCTTAGGAGCCTTGGAAACAGCGCCGGAAGCATCCCAGGTCATGCCATCGCCGGTCAGGCCGTCGAAAGTCATGGAGCTGAACTGGGTCTTCAGAGCCTCGCAGATGTCGCTGGCATCCATGTCGCCGTTGATGTTGCCAGCCAGGGCAGCCTGGTAGATGGCGTAGACGACATCGTAAGCATCAGCAGCGAACTGGTTCGGGGTGTCGCCGTAAGCCTCCTCGTAAGCGGTAACGAAAGCCTGGGTCTTCTCGTCCTTTGCGTCAGCAGCGAACGGAGTCAGGAGCATCAGGCCCTCAGCCAGAGAGGTGTCGAAGCCTTCGATGGCCAGGATACCGTCCATGCCGTCGCAGCCGAAGAAGGTGGGCTCATAGCCGGTCTTGTTGGCGACGATCAGGATCTGGGAAGCCTCCTGATAGTAGATAGGCAGGAAGACCAGATCAGCACCGGCCTCCTGGCACTTGGCAACCTGGGTGGACAGGTCAGACTTGTTGTCAGAGGTGAAAGCCTCGTCAGCAACGATCTCCAGACCCTTCTCGGCAGCCTCAGCCTGGAACTTGTCGTGGATACCGCGGCTGTAAGCGTCGGAAGAATCATAGATGATGCCGACCTTGGTGCCCAGCTGGTTGTCTGCGATGTAATCAGCAGAAGCAACGCCCTGGTTGGGGTCGGTGAAGCAGATCTGGAAGACATTGTCGCCAGTGGCGATGACGTCAACAGCAGAAGCAGACGGGGTCATCATGAAGATGTTGTCGTTGGCAGTCTCAGCTGCAACGGCCAGGGACGGGGTGGTGGTAACTGGACCAGCCAGGACCTGCAGGCCCCAGTCCTTCAGGGTGTTATAAGCGTTCACGCTCTTCTCAGCGTCATGCTCGTCATCCTCGAACTTCCACTCAAAGACATCGCTGCCGTTGGCGGCGTTGATCTCCTTGACAGCCAGCTCTTCAGCGTTCTTAACAGCCTGGCCATACACAGCGGCAGCGCCGGTGATGGGGCCGATGCCGCCGATCTTGATGGGGGTGCCGGTGTAAGCGCCGGAGCCCTCGCCTGCCTCAGCAGTAGCGGCGGTGGAAGCTGCATCAGAGGATGCAGCGGTGCTCTCAGCAGCAGAAGAAGCCGAGGAGCCGCAGGCAGCCAGGCTCAGCACCATAGAAGCTGCCAGAACAGAACTAACGAGTTTTTTCATTGTGATTTCCCTCCCAAGAAATTTTCGCAGCACCGGCATTTCGCCGCCGGGGTCGCACAACCCCGGATAGGATGCTGGAATATACTAGCCATTATAGACTTTTATCCCCTAAAGTGCAATGGCCCGATTTTACAGAGTTGACAATCAATTTTTCAGGTTTTATGTAGTTTTTACACAAAATTTAGTTACAAAAAAGTTATCAAAACGCCAATACCGCAAAAAGTTCAAGTATTTTTTTGTAAAGTTCTTGCAAACTGCGCCGAAATTTGCCATAATGAGAAGAGTATTACACTTTACCACAAAAACGAACTGTGAAAGGGGCACATTCGCAGATGAAACTTTTGGAAGATCGCATTTTGCAGGATGGGCAGGTCCGTCCCGGCAATGTACTGAAAGTAGACTGTTTTCTGAACCACCAGCTGGACGTGGACCTGCTGGACAAGATCGGCGGGGAGTTCTACCGCATTTTTAAAAATGACGGCGTGAACAAGATCCTGACCATCGAGGCTTCCGGCATTGCCATCGCCTGCATGACCGCCCGGTATTTCAACGTGCCGGTCGTGTTTGCCAAAAAGGCCAAGAGCAAGAACATTGACGGCGAGGTCTATACCTCCAAGGTGCAGTCCTTTACCTATGGCCGCGAGTATGATATCACCCTGGCCAAAAAGTTTCTGAACTCCGGCGACCGTGTGCTGATTTTGGACGACTTTTTGGCAAACGGCAAGGCCATGAAGGGCCTGCTGGATGTCTGCAACCAGGCGGGCTGCTCGGTGGCCGGTATCGGCATCTGCATCGAGAAGGGCTTCCAGCCGGGCGGTGCGGAGCTGCGCGCTGCTGGTTACAAGCTGGCCAGCCTTGCCATCGTCAACGAGATGAGTGATGACCATCTGACTTTCCGCGAGCAGTAAAAAACAGATTTTCGCCTGCCAGGGCCATACCCGGCAGGCTTTTTTTGTTGTCCCGCAGCGGATTTTGTGGTATACTTGCCTGTAGCCTTATTATAAAGGAAAGGGGGCCTTGTTTTGGCGGATCTTGCCAAAGGGCGGCACACGGCGACACGGTTTGCTTTGGGGGCGGCGCTGGGCGTGCTGGTGTTTCTGGCCGTGTACGGCGTTTCGCCGCTGGATGTGGCGAACGATGCCTTTTGCCGCGGCGGCTATATTGAAAAGGACATCCAACAGCACTACGCCGGGTGGCTGTTCTACCGCGAAAACGCAATTGGGTTTCCCTTCTGCGTGACGAAAGCGGTCAACGCACCTGCGGGCGTCAGCGTGGCGTATACCGATTCCATCCCACTGCTGGCGGCGCTGCTGCGGCCTGTGGCCAATGCGCTGGGCGGAACGTTCCAGTATTTTGGTTGGTTTACCCTTACCTCCTTTGCACTGCAGGGCGGGTTCGGTGCGCTGCTATGCGGGCTGTTCTGCGAGAGCGTGCCTGCCTGTGCGGCCGGGAGTTTGCTGTTCAGTGCCAGCCCGATTCTGATCGAGCGGGCATTCCGGCATACCTCGCTGGGGGCACAATGGCTGGTGCTGGCGGCGTTGTACTGCTATTTTTGCGGGCGGCGGCAGGGGCGGTATCGTCTTCCCCTGCTGTTTGCCGTCAACGTGCTGGCGGTGGGCATCCACCCGTATTTTCTGCCCATGACTTACGCGGTCACGCTGGCGCTGCTGCTGGAATATGCGGTGACGCACAAACGCTGGGCCGGGCCTGCGGTGTTTTTGGGCTGTGATTTGGCCTGCACGGCGGTGCTGGGCTGGGCGCTGGGGCTTTTGTACGGCACGGCCACCAGCGGCGGGCAGGCGCTGTACGGGTATTTCTCGATGAATCTGAACGCGCTGTGGAACCCTGCCGGGGTAAACGGCGTGCTCTACAGTCGGTTTTTGCCTGCGCAGAACCAGGTGGGCGGCAACTATGATGCGTTCGCCTACCTGGGATTGGGCATGCTGATCGCCCTGCCCATCGCCGTGGTTGCGGCGCGAAAACGCCTAGCTGCGCTGCTGCGGCGGCACTGGGCGCTGTGCGCGGTGTTTGTGGTGCTGACGGCGTTTGCGGTAAGCCATGTGGTTACGGCCGACGGCGTGACGCTGGTCACGCTGCCGCTGCCGGCGTCGCTGATCAAGCTGTTCTCGGTTTTCCGCTCCGGCGGGCGGCTGTTCTGGCCGGTGTACTACGTGCTGGTGCTGGCGGCCTTTGCCGGACTGGCGAAACTGCCCCGCGGGACCGTGTGGGTCATGGCGGCAGTGGTGGTGCAGCTTTGGGACATCAGCCCGGCACTTATCCAGCGGCATGAGGCCATGGTGCAGGCGCAGCAGAGTGAGGCCTTTCCTACTACACTGGAAAGTAATTTCTGGCAGGCGGTGAGTGGATACGAGAAGCTTTATTCGGTACAGGGGTTGCAGGACGATGCACTGCACCTGGCACTGTTTGCCGCTGACAACGGTATGACCACCAACGACCCCTTTGCCGCACGGTACGATGATGCCGCTTTGGAAAACCAGCGGGCCGCCCTGCTGGCGGCGCTGGCGGAGGGTCAGGCAGAGCCAAACGCGCTGTATTTGTTTGAGGACGAGGGCGAATTTTTGCAGGCGGTGGAGCCGGTGCGAAACGCCGCCTGGTGCGGCAAGGTGACAAGCCGGGACGGCAGCTGCAATTGGTATGTGATTGCCCCCGGCTTGCAGGGGCAGACGTTTGATGCGCTGTGTACGCTCTACGATGACAGCTATCCCCTGCGGCTGGCGGATTATACCGATGCGCTGTGGAACCGCGGCGTGTTGGATTCCACCCGCAAGACCGTCTGCTTTAAGGATTCTCCGTTTACACGGCGGAAATTGGAAAATGCGCAGTATCTATGCGCGGACGGCCAAGCCTACCGCATTACGGAGCTTGATGACCACGACGCCGGTTGGCTGATGGTCACTTTGGATATAAACGACGCCACGATTTTGTGGGATCAGGAGTTGACGACCCAATGAAAGAATTGCATGTAAAAAACCTGCTGCCTGTGCGGCTGGACAAGTATCTGATGGACCAGTACCCCGCCTTAGGCCTGGGTCGGCTGAACAAGGCCCTGCGGGAGAATAAGATCAAGCTGAACGGCAAAAAGCAGCCGCTTTCCACCCGGGTGCAGAACGGCGATACCATCCGCCTGTTTTTGAGTGACGACCAGTTGGAAAGCCGCCCCACCCCCGCCGCCGTGTTTGTGTATGAGGATGACGACATCATCATTGCCAACAAGCCCGCCGGCCTGACGGTGGACGGCGGCGACGCCGACACGCTGGTAAAACGGGTGCAAGCCAAACTGGCCGCCGAGGGCAAGCCCACCCACGCCGTGCTGTGCCACCGGCTGGACACCGGCACCAGCGGCCTGGTACTGCTGGCCAAAAATAACGCCGCTGAGGCATTTTTGACCGAGGCCATCAAGAAGCGGGAGATCGAAAAGCGGTATCTCTGCGTGACCTTTGGCCGCCCCAATCCCCCCGCCGCTCTGCTGCGGGATTACCTGCTGAAGGACGCCGAGCGCGGCATCGTGCGCATTACCGACACGACGGCGGGCGGCGCGAAGGAAGTCATCACCGGCTACGAGACACTAGCCGTCAGCGGACGGCTGGCCCTGCTGGAAGTGGAGCTGGTCACTGGCCGCACCCACCAGATCCGTGCGCATTTGGCGCATATCGGCTGCCCCATTTTGGGCGACAGCAAGTACGGCAACAACGCCGCCAACCGCGAACTGCGGCTGAAGTACCAGGCACTGTGCGCATGGGAATTGAAGTTCCCCGCCAAAATCAGCAACGAGCGTTTTGCCCACCTGACCGGGCGGGTATTCCATGCCGAGAAACCGTGGTATTGCCAGCAGGTTGAGGATGGGATGCTGAAATAAACACGTTCATTACAGAACAAATCCGTCATGCACACGCATGGCGGATTTGTTTTTATTCCATCATTTTAATTTGCGCGTCCAGACTTTCCCATGTGTACAGGGTGTTCAGGACTTGCAGCAGTTCCTTTTTGCTCAGGCGCGGAGGCAGACCCAAGCGGGCCAGCAGGGCGCGGCGGCGGTCGGCGCTGTTGGCCGTGCCGGAGATGCCCCACTCGTATAGATCGGTGTAGGTAATGGCGGTGCGGTCGGTGTCCTGCGCTGTAGTTTGGGGCGCAGGGGCGCTGTCCAGCGCAGTCTGCAGGCCCTGCAAAATCAAGTCATCAGCGATGCCCTCGACGCCCAGCAGACCCTCCTTGCCGGGGGCCTGTTTGCGGGCCTCCTTGCCGTGGACCGCCGGGACGTAGGCCTGCAGGACATGCTCGGCCCCGACTAAGCCGGTGACAAAGTGGCGGATGCGGAAACCCGCATCGTCGGAATCGGTCAAAATGATAAGTCCTTGGGCGGCGGCAATGCGCTTGAGCATGTTTTGCAGCTCTTTATCCCGGAAGACTCGGGAGCCGTCGGTCGTCAAAATCGTCGCATCGACGATGTTTGTCAGCCGCGCGGCGTCGTATTTTCCCTCCACCAGGACGGCTTGTTCCAGTTTCAGCATCAGGACCTCCCTGCCAGTGCCAGTTCGCACAGAGCTTTCTGCATCAGCAGGTCGGCGTCCAACTTGCTGCTTTTTAAATCGGTGTCCAGCTTTTGCAGCACTTCCAGGCATTTTTCCAATTGGCGGCGCTTGAAGCGGGAGGCCGTGCGTTCGGTCTCGCCCAGGCGGTAGCTCCACTTGCCACCGTAGCCAAAATCCTTGGCCACATCGGCCAGGCTGCGGCGGCTGCGCTTGGCCTGCAGGACGCGGTACATATCGATGTAGTTGCCGATGAGGGCGCCGGTGATCATGATCGGCTCGTTTTGCAGGGCCAGCAGCGTTTTCAGCTTTTGCTGGGCCTGGTCGGTGCGGCCGGCGGCCACCAGCTTGACCATATCAAAGGTGTCAGCATCCAGCGTGACAGTGCCCAGCTGGGCCACCATCTCGGCGGTGATGGTACCATAGCCGGAGAGGGCCGCCAGTTTGTCGATCTCATTTTTCAGCAAAAACTGGTCCTCGCCGCAGCGGTCCAGCAGGGCGGCTTCCGCGCCCTTAGCAAACAGAGCGCCGCATTCGTTTGCCCAACTGCGTGCCATCTCCTGCAAGGCGGCGCGGCCGGGTTTATTGAGCTGCACGCAGTAGCCCAGCTTCTCACAGGCCGTGATCAGCTTTTGCTCCCGCTTGCCGGGGCGCAGCTTGCCGAACTTTTCCTCGATGACGCTGGTCATGACGAAGATGGCGTTTTCGGTGTCGGCCAGCGTATCGCAGAGGTCCTGCAGGTCCTTGTCCGAGTAGGTGGACGGGCGGATGAGGGGCATCAGCACCAGCCGCCGCCCACCGAAGAAGGAGATGGTGCCCGCTGCCAGCACGATCTCCTCCACCCGGGGCGCGGGGCCGTCCAGCACGGTGGTCTCGGGGTCATCCTCGTTCAGCACCTTCAGCGCCTTTTGGGCGGCGGTGTGGACGAGGGCCTCGTCGGCAGCGTAAAAGTAGTACAGCCCGCAGCCGGAGCGGAGCCGTTTATTCAGTTCGTTTTCACTGTAAAGCAACGCGTTCTGCCTCCTTGATCTGGAGCGAGCGGCCGGGCCGCAGTTGGATAAAGGGAATGTCCTGCCCATAGTATACCTGCTGGACGCCCGGCTGGTCAAGCCAGCGGGGCGAAGATGCGGTGGTCAGGATGGCGGCAGGCTGTACCGAATCCGACAGCGCCCCCGCCGCGCAGAGGACGTCCACCGCCACCGGCGCAGACAGGGCGGTGCTGCCTGCCATGACGGCAATGTGACTGCGGCCATCCCCTACCACGGCCAGATTGCCGCCGGAGGTGTGGTAGATGTCCAGCGTCAGGCCGTTTAAAATAGGCCGGGTGGTGTAGGCGCCCGTAGTTTGGGCAGTGCATATTTCCTCGGTGTCAAAGGTGATTTCTGTGCCGCTGCGGCGCAGATCCACCGTAAGCACCTGCTCGGCGGCGCCGTGGTCGGCCAGGTAGCTGCGCACGGCGCGCAGGTTGGTTTCCCCGCCACGGAACAGCACCACCGCCTGGCCATCCTGCGCACAGACGACCGCCGGGTTGCCTGCGGTGCCTACAAGTGCCATGGTAACAACGCCTTTCTGCATCTGCACACCCAGCACAATGGCCACTGCCGCGCAAACCACCCCCGCCGGCAGGAACCAGCGGAACCTGCCCGCCGCATAATATACCAGCGCCAGTATGCCCAGCAGGACCAGCACCAGCAGCGTGTACTCCCGCGGGAGGTACAGCCGGGCCAACGGCAGGGCAGCGCACCAGGAGGCCAGCGCGTAAAAAATCCGCAGCCAGACCGCCAGCAGGAAACTAGCCATATGGGCCAGCGGGGCCGCAATGGCAAGCGGGATGGCGACAATTTGCAAAGCCAGCACGACAAGGCCCAGTACCAGCGCGGGCTGGAGCATCCAGACTGTGAGCAAGTTGGCAAGGACACCCACGCCGCTGGTTGTCAGGCCCTGGGCGACCAGCACCGGCAGGGTCGCCAGCGATGCCAGCGCCGCCGTCTGCACAGTGGAAAGCACAGTCAGCCCGGCGCGGCGCAGTTGGGCCTGCCAGCCCTCGGCATCCTGGCCGGGGATATGCGCTTCTTCCCAACGGGTAAGCGCCACGGATGCCTGCACGCCCAGCACGGCGCAGAAGGAAAGCTGAAAGCCGATGTCGCAGGGCGCGTAAGGGTTTTGCAGGCCCAGCAAAACGGCCGCCGCACCCGTGAGGGTGAGCAGGTCGATGGGCTGGTAGAACCAATCTCCCAGCAGCACCAGCAGAAAGACGATGCCAGCCCGCAAAACCGAGATCGGCAGGCCGGTAAGCAGCATGTAAAACACGGCTACCACCGCCCGCACAAGGATCAGCGGCCGATAAAACCGACGGCGACGGCCAAAAGAGAACAGCCCGCACAGCAGCGCCAGATGCAGGCCCGATACGGCCAGCAGGTGCGAGATGCCCGCCGCGCGGAAGGTATCCTGCACGGTGTCCGGCAGGGCGGCTTTATCCCCTAACAGCATGGCAGCTTCGAGGCCGCCTAAATCCCGCGGCAGCCAGCGGCGCAGCAGCGCTGAGGCATTTTTCCGCAGTCGGTAGAGCGCAAAGCGCGGGGCGCAGCTGTCGGCACCCGTTTTATAGCCGCCGGTGTACTCACCTTGCAGCAGGATGCCGCGGCTTAATCGGGATGCCCGGTAGGCATCTTTGGGCAGGTCGGTCATGGTAAAATCGGCGGTGAAGGTCTCCCCTGGCTCCTGGGCGGGGAATCCGTTGCTGCGCATTTTAAAATGGCAGCTTTTGCCGTTGATGCCAGTAACCGTTAATGTGCCCCGCAGCTGGCCGTTCTGGTAGGCGGCTGTGGCATCCGTTTCAACAGTAACCATACAGGTCACCGTCTGGCCTGCCAGCGCCCGCACAGGGCGGAACACCGCAAAGCTGAACGCGCAAAACCAGCAAAGCCCCGCTACGGCACCAAGTACCAGCGGAAGAGCTCTGCTGCGGCGGACTATACTTAAAAATAAAAGCAATAGCAAAAGTGCCGCCGCAGGCACCAGGACCAGCGGCGGCATGTTTGCCGCAAACAGCTCGGCCCCTGCAAAGCAAAGGCCAAAAATGGCAAGTTTGCGTTTCATCTTACTTAATGGGCAAAGAGCGGCAGCGGCTCGAGGAAGAAGATGTCGGTGCGCTTGGCGGCATCCCCCTCGGCCAGGGCGGCACAGCAACCAACAACGGTGCCGGTGCTCTTGGCGGCCAGGGTCTCCAGGGCGTGCAGAGAGCCGCCGGTGGAGATGACGTCATCCACGATCAGGATGCGCTTGCCGTTCATATAATCGATGTCCTTCTTGTCGATGACAAGGGTCTGCTTGCCGGCGGTGGTGATGGACTGGTCCTCGATGATGACAGGCTCTTTCATGTAGAGCTTGGCACCCTTGCGGGCGGGGATCCAGTACTTGCCGCTCTGGCGGGCCATCTCGTAAGCCAGGGGGATGCCCTTGGCCTCAGCGGTCAGGATCACGTCAAACTCGGGGGCTTTCTTCAGCAGCGCAGCGGCGCAGGCCTCGGTCAGCTCCACATCACTGAACATGATGAAGGCGGCAATGTCCAGATGGTCATTGACCTTGCAGATGGGAAGTTCACGGGTCAGACCCGCGATATGCAAAGTATAGGTATCAGCCATGATAGCTACCTCATTTCGTTTTAAAAAGTGATGCTGCGGCTGGCATCAGCCCGGAGGCCATGCCAGGCTGCGGCCTGCCAGCACATGGAAGTGCAGATGCTTGACGCTCTGGCCGCCGTCGGCGCCCACGTTGGTGACAACGCGGTAACCGTTCTCGGCCACGCCCAGCTGGCGGCACAGATCCGCAATAACGGCATAGATGTGGCCCAGCAGGGCGGCGTCGCTCTCGGTCAGGGCGGCAGCAGAGTCAATGTGCTGCTTGGGGATGACCAGGAAGTGGGTCGGGGCCTGGGGGTCAATGTCGTAGAAAGCCAGCAGCTGATCGTCCTCGTACAGTTTGTTTGAGGGGATCTGCCCTGCAGCGATCTTACAGAACAGGCAATCGTCCATCGGATTTTCCCTCCTTTATTCTGGAATCCGAAACAGCTTGCGCTGTGGATTTACTGCATTTCAGCCTTGACGATCTCGGGCACGGCGTTCAGGGCGTCGTCGATCTTGGAGGTATCGCGGATACCGGCCATGGCGAAATCGGGCTTGCCGCCGCCGTTGCCGCCTGCGATGGCAGCGATCTTCTTGACCAGAGCGCCAGCCTTCAGGCCGCGGGCCTGGGCGTTCTTGGAGACGCCAACGGCCATCATAGTCTTGCTGCCGTCGCTGCC
Organism: Oscillospiraceae bacterium; assembly: GCA_025758045.1. Taxonomy (NCBI): domain Bacteria; kingdom Bacillati; phylum Bacillota; class Clostridia; order Eubacteriales; family Oscillospiraceae; species Oscillospiraceae bacterium. Next base: position 2,887,221 of record CP107208.1, read on the forward strand.
GATCAGCACGGTGACAGCGTTGGGGGCCTTATCGCGGACCTTATCGACCATGTCGCGCAGGGTGTCAGCGCCGGTGCCGGTCAGGTAGGCGGAGACGATGCGCACGCCGTCGATGTCGGCAGCATTCTCGAACAGGCCGTCGATCTTGGCGGAGGCCATCTCGGCTTTCAGGATGTCCAGCTGCTTGTTGGTCTCTTTCAGTTCAGCGGTCAAGGCTTCGGCACGGGCCGGGGCATCCTTCAGGTTGTTGGCCTTCAGGGCAACGGCGGTCTTGGCCAGCTGCTCGGTGCGCTCATCCAGCAGGTTCAGCACGCCGTAGGCGGTGGTGGCCTCGATACGGCGGATGCCGGCAGCCACGCTGGACTCGTTGAGGATCTTAAAGCAGCCAATCTGTGCGGTGTTGGTCACATGGGTGCCGCCGCAGAACTCGGTGCTCCAGCCGCCAGCATCGACGACACGGACAACGCTGCCATACTTCTCGCCGAACAGAGCCATGGCCCCCATCTTCTTAGCTTCCTCGATGGGCAGGTTCTGGATGGCGACAGGCAGAGCCTCGAAAATCTTCTCGTTGACGCGGTCCTCGACCTTGCGCAGTTCCTCAGGGGTAACAGCGCTGAAATGGGTGAAGTCGAAGTGGGTCAGCTTATCATCCTGATAGCTGCCGGCCTGATGGACATGCTCACCAAGGACCTCGCGCAGAGCCTTCTGCAGCAGGTGGGTGGCGGTGTGGTTGCGGCAGATGGCCATACGGCGCTGGGTATCAACAGAAGCGGTGACCTCATCGCCCACATGGATGGTGCCGTCCAGCAGCTCGCAGGTATGGACAAAGTAGCCCTTGGGGGTCTTCTTGACCTGGGTGACTTTCAGCTTGGCGTCGCCGTTGGTGATATAGCCGTGGTCAGCGACCTGGCCGCCCATCTCGGCGTAGAACGGGGTGCGGTCCAGCACGACCAGCACGCCGTCCTTGCTCTCGCCTGCCTCGTCGGTGGCGATGGCATCGGCCAACTCTTCGCCGTCAGACAGGGCGATGACCTTGGCGGATTCGCTCAGGGTGTCGTAGCCGTCAAACTGGGTAGCCTCGGCGGTCAGCTCACCGAACAGGTCGGCGCTCCAGCCGGAGATGTCCTTGGCCAGGCGCTCGGCGCGAGCGCGCTCACGCTGCTTGGTCATCTCGACATGGAAAGCGGCCTCGTCGACAGCCAGACCAGCCTCGGCGGCGATCTCACGGGTCAGGTCAAGGGGGAAGCCGAAAGTGTCATTCAGCTTAAAGACTTCCGCGCCGGACAGGACCTTCTCATGGACTTCCTTCAGGTGGCTCATCATGCCGTTCAGGATATTCAGGCCAGCGTCGATGGTGCGGCCGAAGCGCAGCTCCTCGGTGCCGATGACCTTCTTGATATAGGCTTCGTGCTCACGCAGCTCGGGGTAGCCGGCCTCGCTGGACTCGATGACAGTGTCGACCAGCTCGGTCAGGAACGGGCGGTTGATGCCCAGCATGCGACCATGGCGGGCAGCGCGGCGCAGCAGACGGCGCATAACGTAGCCGCGGCCCTCGTTGGAGGGCAGGATGCCGTCGGATGCCATAAAGACGGTGGCACGGATATGGTCGGTGATGACGCGGATGGAGATGTCGTCCTTTTCATTCTCTTCATACTTCTTGCCGGCGATGCGCTCCACATGGTGCAGCACGGCGGCAACGGTGTCGACCTCGAACAGGTTGTTGACATCCTGCATAACGACGGCCAGACGCTCCAGGCCCATGCCGGTATCGATGTTGGGCTTGGCCAGCAGTTCATAGTTGCCCTTGCCGTCAGCATCGTACTGGCTGAAGACCAGGTTCCAGATCTCCATGAAGCGGTCGCAATCACAGCCGACGCCACAGGTGGGTTTGCCGCAGCCGTACTTCAGGCCGCGGTCATAGTAGATCTCAGAGCAGGGGCCGCAGGGACCAGAGCCATGCTCCCAGAAGTTATCCTCTTTGCCCAGGCGGACCATGTGGTCTTCGGGGATGCCGACGGACTTGGTCCAGATGTCGTAGGCCTCATCGTCGTCCTGATAGACGGAGATGTACAGCTTATCGGCGGGGATCTCCAGCTCTTTGGTCAGGAATTCCCAGGCCCAGGGAATGACTTCCTTCTTAAAGTAATCCTGGAAGCTGAAGTTGCCCAGCATCTCAAAGAAGCAGCCATGGCGGGCGGTGATGCCGACGCGCTCAATATCCGGTGTACGGATGCACTTCTGGCAGGTGGTCACGCGATGGCGCGGCGGCTCTTCCTGGCCGAGGAACCATTTCTTCATGGGGGCCATGCCGCTGTTGATCAGCAGCAGGCTGGGGTCGTCTTTCGGCACCAGCGGGAAACTGCCCAGGCGCAGATGGCCTTTGGTCTCAAAATAATGCAGATACTTTTCGCGCAGTTCGTTAAGTCCTGTCCATTGCATGTGTGTGTTCTCCTATCCATTGATTTACGGTGAAAGGCCACAAAAAAGAATACAGCCTTCGCCCCTGTACAGGGACGAAGGCTGTGTAAGCTTCCGTGGTACCACCCGGTTTGCAATGTGCCGCATGGACACACTGCCACTTTACCTGCGTTAACGCCGCAGTTACGCTCGGCTTAAATACCGAAAGCTCCGGGGTGGCTTTGCCGGGGTACAGCCGGATACCTTTCACCTAGTGGTATCCTCTCTATGGACTGGCCTGATCGGCATTGGCCCTTTCATCGCCATTTTCCTTTTAACAAAGCTATTATATGCCCCTTTTTACGGCTTGTCAACTGGTTTTTCCGGGTGTTTAGCGCAATGGGGTCATTCTTATTCAATCGGATGCTGGCTGTTCAATCACTTGCAAGCCTTCGGCAATTTTGGCAAAGAGGGCGGCGCTGGAAGTTTCGGGTTCCAGTACGCCGTCCTGCAAGACCGTGATGGTATATTTCGGCGTTTGCGCCGGGGTGAAGCCGCTGAACCAGTAATTGAGCAGCTCGTCCCCTGCTGCATCAAACTGGCCTGTCTGGGCGGTGCCGGTCTTGCCTGCGGCGGTGCCGCCGGCGGGTTTGGCGGCGTGGCCGATGCCATCCTCGACCACGCTTTGCAGCATGCTGCGCAAGGTTTTGGCGGTGGCGGCATCACAGACGATGCGGGGCGCAGGGAGTTGAAATGGGTCGGTGAGGGTGCCGTCTGCATCGGTGACGCCGTAGCAGAAGCGTGGCGTGTGGTAGGTGCCACCGCCGGCGATGGTGTTCATCATGGCGGTGATTTGCAGGGGCGTGGCGGTGAAGCTGCCCTGCCCGAAGCTGAACACCGCCAGCTGGCCGGTGCTTTGCAGTTCTTTGGCGGTGGGCAGCACCCCGGCGCTGGCGGTCAGGTCCGGAGCGATGGGCACAGCGGTGCCAAAGCCTAATTCGGCAGCCGCCGTGCCCAGGGCCTGCCCGCCCAAGATCTGGCCCAGGGCGACGAAGTAGGTGTTGCAGCTTTGCTCCAGCGCACCGCGCAGGTTGACCGTGTCGTGGGCTTTGCCCAGGGCGCAGCGGTAGGTCTGGCCGTCCACCTCGATGCTGCCGGTGCAATCATGGGTGAACCAATCGAGCCCATTCTCGTAGGCGGCCAGCGCCGCCGCCACCTTGAACACAGAACCCACGCTGAAAGTGGAGAACGCCCGGTTGACCAGTGAAGTATCATCGGCGCGGATGCTGCGGGCCACGTCGTCGGGGTCGTATTCCGGCATGCTGACGCTGGCTAACACCTCGCCGGTGGCGGTGTCCATGACGAGGATGCAGCCGCGGGGCATATACAGCTGGGCCAGGCCTTCGCACAAGCGCTGGATGTCGGCGTCGAGGGTCAGCTGCACCTGGGCGCCTGTGCCCTGCTGCTCGGTGATGATTTCCGGCGTGCCGGTGCCCAGCAGCCGCCCGCGGGCGGTTGTCCGGCAGACGGCTGCGGTCTGGTCGCAGGAGTTTGCCAGCACAGCGTCCCAGGCGCGTTCCAGCCCTGTGACGCCGCGGCCTTCCTGGTCGAGGTAGCCCAGCAGGTGCACAGCAATGGGGCTGGGCAGCGTACGGCGGGGCTGGTCCAGCAGCAGTACATTGGCCGGGGCACCGGTTTGGCCGATTTCGACCAAAAAGGGGCTGGTGGAATTGCGGCGCTCGTACAGCAGGGTCTGCGCCTGGTAGGACACGTAGGGCAGCAGCGCGGAGTAGCTGTTGTCGCCGGGGACGCAGAGGGCGTAGCGGGCGGTATCGGTGCCGGTGAGCGGACGGTCGGTGCGGTCCAGGAAGTTGCCGCGGGCGCGGGGTAATTCTGTGGTTTGGGTGGCCTGCCGCCCGGCGCTGGCCGCGTAGGTGGTATCGGTGCCTACCCAGTACACCCGCGCCAGAATGACCGCCGTCAGCACCATCAGCACACAGCACAATCCCGTAAGCCGCCGCAATGACACAAAATCGCCCCCTTTCCCCGGTTAGTATGGCCGGGTGGAGGGAGCGGCAAACAATTATTGTTTTGCTTTTCTGCGCTGCAGCAGCCAGATAATGATGCAAGTCACCGCGATGCAGGGCAGGAAGCCGAAGGCATCGATGCCTACATCGGTCAGCAGCATGGCGCGGGCGGGGACGAAATATTGGTGAATTTCATCCGACATGGCGTACAGCGTGCAGAGCGCTGCCGCCAGCAGGCCTTGCTGCCATAGGGCGATGCGCCGTGTCCAGAGGTGCACCGTGACCGCCATGCTGACGCCCAGCGCGCAGTAGATATACACGTGCGCCCATTTGCGGATGTTGGCGTTGAAGTTCTGCGCGCTGAACCAGGACGGCGTGATGGCCGAAACTTTGCTGTGCTGCACAGTATCCGCCACTGCCCCGCTGAGCTGGTAGGATGTCTCCCCCGGCTGGGACGAGAAGAAGAAGATCAGCGCCATGATACCCAGCGTAACGGCCAGGACCAGATATTTGGCGTGTTTCTTCATGGCGCTGTCCCCCTTTGCACAAAAATGTAAGATTTATTTAGTATAGCACAGAGCGGGGCAAAATACAAACACAAGCCCGGCATCCGTTTGCGGCGGATGCCGGGCTTATTCGTTATTTATGGGGTCTGTACCGCTTAGTACATACCGCCCATGTCGGGGTTAGGGGCGGCGGGGGCCGGCGGCTCGGGCAGATCTGCGACCAGGCTCTCGGTGGTCAGGACCATGGCTGCAACGCTGGCAGCATTCTCCAGAGCGGAGCGGGTGACCTTGGTCGGATCGACGATGCCGGCCTCAATCATATCTTCAACATACTCTTCCTTCTGGGCATCGAAGCCGTAGTTGGCCTTGTTAGCCTTCAGGATGTTGTCGATGATGACGCTGCCTTCCAGGCCAGCGTTCTTGGCGATCTGGCGCAGAGGAGCCTCCAGAGCCTTGCGGACGATCTTAGCGCCGGTGCGCTCGTCGCCTTCCAGCTCGTTAACGACCTTGTCAACAGCGGGGATAGCGTTGATGGTAGCCGTGCCGCCGCCAGCAACGATGCCCTCTTCAACGGCAGCCTTGGTGGCGTTCAGGGCGTCCTCGATGCGGAGCTTCTTGTCCTTCATCTCAACTTCGGTAGCAGCACCGACCTTGATGACGGCAACACCGCCGGCCATCTTAGCCAGGCGCTCCTGCAGCTTCTCACGGTCGAAGTCAGAGGTAGCGGAAACAATCTGGCTGCGGATCTGAGCCACGCGGTCAGCAATGGCCTGCTTGTCACCGGCACCGCCAACGATGGTGGTGTTCTCCTTGGTGACCTTGACCTGGCGGGCCGTGCCCAGCAGCTGCATGGTTGCATCCTTCAGCTCATAGCCCAGGTCGCTGCTGATGACGGTACCGCCGGTCAGGATAGCGATATCCTGCAGCATCTCCTTACGGCGATCGCCGAAGCCGGGAGCCTTGACGGCAACGACATTCAGGCCGCCGCGCAGACGGTTGATGATCAGGTTGGACAGGGCATCGCCCTCTACATCTTCAGCAATGATCAGCAGCTTACGGCCGGACTGGATGACCTGCTCCAGCAGAGGAACGACGTCCTGGAAGACGCTGATCTTCTTGTCGGTAATCAGGACGGAGCAATCGTCGTAGACGGTCTCCATCTTCTCGGTGTCGGTGACCATGTAGGGGGTCACGTAGCCGCGGTCGAACTGCATACCTTCGACGACCTCGGTGTAGGTCTCGGCAGTGGTCTTGTTCTCCTCGATGGTGATAACGCCATCGGCAGTGACCTTTTCCATTGCGTCAGCGATCAGCTGGCCGATCTCAGCGTCGCCGGCAGAGACAGTGCCAACACGGGCGATGTCCTTGCTGCCGTTGACCTTCTGGCTGTGCTCCTTAACGGAGGCAACAGCGGCGGCGACAGCCTTCTGCATGCCGCGCTTGATGTCCATGGGGTTGGCACCGGCGGTAACGTTCTTCATGCCCTCGGTGACAAGAGCCTGGGCCAGAACGGTGGCGGTGGTGGTGCCGTCACCAGCTGCATCGTTGGTCTTGGTGGCGACTTCGCGAACGAGCTGTGCGCCCATGTTCTCGAACTCATCCTTCAGTTCGATCTCCTTGGCGATGGTAACGCCATCGTTGGTGATGAGCGGGCTGCCGAACTTCTTGCTCAGCACCACGTTGCGGCCCTTGGGACCCAGGGTGACCTTAACGGTATCGGCCAGCTGGTCGATGCCTGCGCAAAGTGCTTTACGGGCGTCCTCGCCCTGTTTGATCTGTTTAGCCATAAAGAATCGCTCCTTTTATATCAAAATGGAAAAGTCTGAAAATTACTCAACCACAGCGAGGATGTCGCTCTGGCGGACGATGGTGCACTCTTCACCGTCGACCTTGACCTCAGTGCCGGAGTACTTGCTGGTCAGGACCTTATCGCCGACCTTGACGATCATCTCGACTTCCTTGCCGTCGACGTTGCCGCCGGGGCCGACTGCGATGACCTCAGCAACCTGGGGCTTCTCTTTGGCGGAGCCGGACAGGATCAAGCCGCCCTTGGTGGTCTCTTCTTCTTCAACCAGTTTGATGACAACACGGTCTGCAAGAGGTTTGATTTTCATAGTGAAATTTCCTCCTAATAAAGATTTCTCTTTGAAGATTTTAGTTTAGCACTCATTCTCTCTGAGTGCTAAATATATAATAACCACTTCGCATACAAAAATCAAGAGGTTTCACTATAAAATTTTTGTGAACAAAAAATACGGTAGGGATGTTTTACCATTCCTACCGTAATTGGGCAACACCGCACAATTCTAAGTGCCGATACGGCGAGCGAGGTATGCCAGCTGCTAAGCAAAAAGCGCAGGTAATACTTTGTGTATTACCGAGCATTTTTGCAACACAGATAGCATGCCGCAGCCGCCGGAGCGGTGCTTTGGAATTGTGTGGTGTTACCCCTTATTGTTTCATTGCGATATTTTTGTACCGCGGGCGCATAATGCCGTGCTCGACATGCGGCTCTCCCCCGTTGACGGTATCCTCGTCGATGGTCACCTTGGTGATGGTGGCATCAGAGGGGATGTCGTACATGATGGGAATAAGCAGATCTTCGACCACGCTGCGCAGACCGCGCGCACCGCTCTTGCGCTCCACCGTCTTGCGGGCGATGGCATGCAGGGCTGCATCGGTAAAGACCAGCTCGGCGTTATCCAGATGCAGCAGTTCTTTGTACTGGCGCACCAGGCTGTTTTTCGGCTCGGTCAGCACGCGGACCAGGGCATCCTCGTCCAGCGGGTCCAGCACGGTGACGACCGGCAGACGGCCGATCAGCTCGGGGATCAGGCCAAACTTGACCAAATCGTCGGGCTCGACCTTCTTCAGCAGCTTCTGGCGGGTCTCATCTTTATCCAACGTTGTACGCAGCTGGCTGCCAAAGCCCAGGGAGGCGTTATCGGTACGCTTCTGGATGAGCTTCTCCAGACCATCGAAGGCGCCACCGCAAATGAAGAGGATGTTCTTGGTGTTGATCTGGATGAACTCCTGCTGCGGGTGCTTACGGCCGCCGTTGGGCGGCACGTTGCTGACAGTCCCCTCAACGATTTTCAGCAATGCCTGCTGAACGCCCTCGCCGCCGACATCGCGGGTGATGGAGGGGTTCTCGCTCTTGCGGGTGATCTTGTCGATCTCGTCCACATAGATGATGCCGATCTCGGCCTTGGGGATGTCGAAATCTGCCGCCTGGATCAGCTTGAGCAGGATATTCTCCACGTCCTCGCCCACGTAGCCAGCCTCAGTCAGGGTGGTGGCGTCGGCAATAGCAAACGGCACGTTGAGCATCTTGGCCAAAGTCTGGGCCAGCAGGGTCTTGCCGGTACCGGAGGGGCCCAGCATCAGCACGTTGGATTTTTGCAGCTCCACGCCAGTCTGCTGGCCGGAGAGGATGCGCTTGTAGTGGTTGTACACGGAGACTGCCAGCACACGCTTGGCATCGTCCTGCCCGATGACGTACTGATCCAGCCCAGCCTTGATCTCAGCGGGAGTAAGGATATTGACGCTTGCGAGCGGGTCGGTATCATAGCGTGACTGGGCTGCACCGGGCTGTGCCTGCTGGCGGCGGGAGGCCCCGGCGCGCGGAGGCGGCGGGTTCTCGCCATCTTTGTACAGCATGTTATGGCACATGTCGATGCACTCGTTGCAGATATTGACGCCGGGGCCGATCAGCAGCTGTTCGACCTCATTTTGGGAGCGGCCGCAGAAACTGCAGCGCATCTCGCGTCCTTTTCCGTCCTTGCCGGACGTTTGATTTGCCATGTTCTTCCCCCGAATCAGTGTTTATAGAGGATCTCGTCGATCAGGCCATAGGCCTTTGCCTGCTCGGGCGTCATATAGTTATCACGCTCGGTGTCCTTCTGGATAGTCTCCAGCGGCTGGCCGGTATACTGGCTGAGCAGGGTGTTCATCTTGTTGCGGATGTGCACCATGTGGTTGGCGTGGATCTGAATGTCCGTGGTCTGGCCGGAGATGCCCTGGCCGCCGATGAGCGGCTGGTGGATCAGGATCTCGGAGTTAGGCAGGGCGAAACGCTTGCCCTTGGTGCCGCTTGCCAGCAGGAAAGCGCCCATCGAGGCAGCCATGCCCACGCAGATGGTGGAGACATCGCACTTGATATAGTTCATGGTATCGTGGATTGCCATACCGTCCGAGATGGAGCCGCCGGGGCTGTTGATGTAGAAGTAAATGTCCTTCTCCGGGTCCTGGCCTTCCAGATACAGCAGCTGGGCAACGATCACACTGGCAGAGGAGGAGTTGACATCCTCGCTCAGCACGATAATACGGTCATTGAGCAGTCGCGAAAAAATATCGTAGCTGCGCTCACCGCGAGCAGTTTGTTCGACAACATAGGGTACAAGGCTCATGGGGTTTTCCCTCCTTAACAGGTAAAATAGGGGTTACCAAAGAACCGATACGGCGGCAGATGCGCACCGTATCGGCCCTTTTACATCTTTAGTTCAGAAAACGCGGGAGATCACTCGCCCTTGTTTTCCTCTTCCTTCGGCTCCTCGTCCTTCTTGGCGGCAGCCTTCTTGGTGGTCTTGCGGGTGGTCTTCTTGGCGGGCTTCTTCTCCTCGGCAGCACCGGCAACGATGTTAGCCTTGGACTTCACGAAGTCGATAGCCTTGTTGACAGCCAGATCCTTCTTGACGGCAGCAGCGTCGACCAGGCTCTTGACCTTGTCAGCCTCCATCTGGTAAGCATCGGCAATGCGCTTGATCTCGGCCTCGAACTCTTCCTCGGTAGCCTCGATGCTCTCCTTGGCAACGACAGCCTCCATGGCGAGACGCATCTTGACCTGCTTGTCGGCCTGCTCACGGAACTGCTCCTTGAACTGTTCCATGGTCATGCCCATGTACTGCAGGTACTGCTCGAGCTTGAGGCCCTGCTGGGAGATGCGGTACTGGAAGTCCTGAACCAGCTCCTCGATGCGGGAGTCGATCATGGCATCGGGGATGTCGGCCTTCATGTTGTTGACGACCTGGTCAATCAGATCGTTCTCGACCTTCTGGTCAGCCTGCTTCTCGTGGTTAGCCTGGATACCCTTGCGGATAGAGTCCTTCAGCTCGTCCAGAGTGTCGTACTCGCTGACGTCCTTGGCGAAATCGTCATCCAGTTCGGGCAGCTCCTTGTACTGGACCTCGTGCAGCTTGATCTTGAAGGTGGCGTCCTTGCCAGCCAGCTCCTCAGCCTGATACTCCTCGGGGAACTTGACGTTGACGTCAAACTCCTCACCGGCCTTGTGGCCAACGACCTGCTCCTCGAATCCGGGGATGAAGGAACCGCTGCCCAGCACCAGAGAATAGTGCTCAGCCTTGCCGCCGTCGAAAGCAACGCCATCGACAAAGCCCTCGAAGTCGATATCCACAGTGTCACCGTTCTCGGCAGCTCCCTCACGGGTCAGCAGACGGCCGTTGCGGTCCTGCATGCGCTTGATCTCAGCGTCAACATCGGCCTCGTCAACAGTCTTGACATCTTTGTTGACAGTTAAACCGGCATACTCGCCCAGCTCAACCTCGGGCTTGACGGCAACCTTGACCTTCAGGGTAGCGCCCTCGTCCTCAGACATGGAAACGACCTCGGCATCGGGACGGCCAACAACTTCGATGTTGGCTTCCTTAACGGCAGCCTCGTAGTTCTCGGGGAACAGGTCGTTGATGGCGTCGTACTGGAACAGGTCCTTGCCGTACATCTTCTCGATCATAGCCTTGGGAGCCTTGCCCTTGCGGAAGCCGGGGATGGCGTACTTCTTGCCCTCGCGCTTGAAAGCGGCGTTGACGGCGGATTTGAAGGTCTCCGCGTCAATAGAGAACTGCAGTTCGACCATGCTCTTTTCGAGCTTTTCACAGGAAATCAGTTTCATTTATAAATTCCTCCAAAAATAAATGTACATAAAAATACAAGTTATTATAGCATGTTCCCGCCAAGAATACCAGCCCTGTTTTGAAAATTTTAACAAATCAGAGCTCATTTTCCGAAGAAAATGACGGTTTTGCCGGGTTTCAGCCGATTTTATAGGGGCAGAACGCCAGACCATCCGCCGAAATCAGGCGGTAGGCGATACCGTCCACCGTTCCCTGCACAGCGTAACGAATCGATTTTCCGTGCAGATGACCATAATAACATTCAGTCACACCGAACTCCTGCAGCACCTCCACCAGTTCCTTCGCGCTGGCACCGGGGTAAACCGGCGGGTAATGCAGAAAGGCGATTTTGCGGGGTGTGTCCCCCGCTGCCTGCAGGCTCATCCGCAGACGGCCGGCCTCCCGCGCCATCAGCTTTTCCCCTTGGGCAGCTGCATCGTCAAAAGGCCAGCCGCGGGTGCCGCAGAGGGCCGTATCGCCTATGATGCAGGCATTGTTATGCAGGATATGCAGCGTATCGAAGCCGGAATCCACCAGAAATTTGTCCATCTTACGGGTGGTGGTCCACCAGTAGTCGTGGTTGCCCTTCAGCAGCCATTTCTGGCCCGGCAGGTTCTGGATAAAGGCAAAGTCGGCTTTGGTATCGTTCAGGTTCATGGCCCAGCTGGTATCCCCCGCCAGCACCACGGTATCCCCGGGGCTGATGAGTTTGCGCCAGTTGGCTTCGAGTCTGGGCAGATACCCCTCCCAGCCGGGAAAGATATCCATGGGTTTATCTGCCCCTAAGGAGAGGTGCAGGTCTCCGATCACAAACAGGGCCATACACGCCCCCCTTTCATAAAATTGCGGTAGCTCAGCGCAGGGCTGCGGCGCGGATCTCTGCAGGCTCGATGACGGTGTTGAAGCGTACCGGCAGTTTATCCAGTTCACGCAGGCTGGCCGGGGCCGCGGCGCCGGTCTTGGCGGTCAGCGCGGCCATAGCGGCAAAGTCACTTTCCCGGGCGGTCTCGCCCAGAGCGGCCAGTACATCACGCGGGAACTTGAACGGGCTGGCGGTGGAGAGCACCACCATCGGCGCGTCGCTGCGGTTGGCTTCGGCCACATGGAACGCCACGGCTGTGTGGGTGTCGCAGAGGTAGCCGTCGCGCTCAAAGCGTGCGCGGATCTCGGCGGCACCGGCAGCGTCATCGGCGTAACCGGCGGCGAAGCTGGCCTGAATTTTCGCCAGCGTCTCGGCATCCACGGTGTACTTGCCGGTGGCGGCCAGTTCCTGCATCCAGCCCTCGACCTTTTCGGCACTGCCGCTGGTGTGCAGCAGCAGGCGCTCGAGGTTGGAGGAGATCAGGATGTCCATGGACGGCGAGGTAGTCTTGTAGAAGGTGCGGCGGGCATCATAGGTGCCGGTCTTGATAAAGTCCGTCAGGACGTTATTCTTGTTGGAGGCACAGATCAGCTTACCCACGGGCAGACCCATCTGTTTGGCGTAGTAACCGGCCAGAATGTCGCCAAAATTGCCAGTGGGCACGCAGAAATCAACAGGCTTGCCCCATGCGACAGCGCCCTGCTCCGCCAGGCGGAAGTAGGCGTAGAAGTAGTAGACGATCTGCGGCACCAGGCGGCCCCAGTTGATGGAGTTGGCGCTGGACAGGCGGATGTGGCGGGCTTCCAGCTCGGCGGCAACGGACTCATCGGCAAAGACGCGCTTTACGCCGGTCTGAGCGTCGTCGAAGTTACCCTCGACGGCGTAGACCTGGACGTTATCGCCCTTCTGGGTAGCCATCTGCAAATGCTGGATCTCGCTAGTGCCGGCGTTGGGATAAAAGACCTCGATCTCAATGCCGTCCAGATCCGCATAACCGGCCAAGGCAGCCTTGCCGGTATCGCCGGAAGTTGCCACCAAAATGCGGGTGGTCTCGGTGCGGCCCAGGTTCTTTTTGGCTTCGACCAGCAGTTTGGGCATCAGCTGCAGGGCGTAATCCTTGAACGCGCAGGTGGGGCCATGCCACAGTTCCAGCGCGTAGACGCCGTCGCCGACCTTGACGGTCTCGCCTGCCTTGCCGCCGAACGCCTCACCGTAGGTGGCTGCAGTGGCACTGTGCAGGAAGTCGGCGCTGTAATCGGTCAGGAAACCTTTGAGTACCTGTTCGGCCAGGGCCGGGTACGGCAGGGACTTCCAGTTTTCCAAATCTGCTTTGGGGAAGGATTCCGGCACAAACAGGCCGCTTTTGGGTGCCAAACCGCGCACGATCGCCTCGGACGAAGAAACACGGAGTGCGGAATCTCTGGTACTCTGAAACTGCATATCGAAAACCCTCCTATTTTTTAGACCTTTATAAAACCTCTATATTCCAGCTTTGGGGCATTGCCGCCTTAGCATTGGAACGCATCCGGGATACAATGGATCTGCCAGGCATCGCCTGCGGGGGTAACTTCCACCACGTCAAAGCGGATGCTGGCGTCTGCATAAGGGCTGTGCTGCAGGTAGTATTGAGCCGCTAAAATCAGGCGGCGCTGTTTGCGGGCATCCACGGCCGCGGCCGGGGCATCCAGCATGCGGCCCGCCCGAGTCTTGACCTCGGCAAAGACGAGCTGGCCGTCTTTATACAAAACAAGGTCCAGTTCCCCCATGCGGGTGCGGTAGTTGTGGTTTAACAGCAGGTAACCGCGGTGCATGTAGTACTTGGCAGCCAGGGCCTCGCCTTTACGGCCGATGTTCTCAGTCATGCCAGTAGCCCTGCTTTTTCAAAAAGCTGCGGCGGTAAAAGGGCTGGATGCCGTACCGGGCGATCAGCTCATAATGCAGCTTGGTGGGATAGCCTTTGTGTTTGGCCAGCTGGTACTGGGGGTACTGCTTGTCCAGTTCCAGCATGTAGCGGTCACGGCTGACCTTGGCCAAGATGGATGCTGCCGCGATGGACGCACTGTTGGCATCGCCCTTGACGACGGATTCTGCCGTCTGGGCAAGGCCGGGCGGGCAGCGATTGCCATCGATGAGCACATGATCCGGCCGGAGGTCCAGCCCTGCTACTGCCTGCGCCATGCCGTCCATAGTAGCCCAGAGGATATTGCGCTCGTCGATCTCCTGTGGCGTGATGAAGACGATCTTATAGGCAAGGGCGCAGCGGGTGATCTCGTCAAACAAAGCCTCGCGGCGCTTCTCGGTCAGCTTTTTGGAGTCGTTGACCCCCTCGATGGGGTTATCCGGGTTCAGGATGACGGCGGCACAGCAGACCGGCCCGCACAAGGGGCCGCGGCCCGCTTCGTCTACGCCGCAGATAACACCATGGGCGGCGCGCTTTTCGGCGTCAAAGGCGTAAAGGGAATCACTGGATGGCTTAGTCTTCGTCGTCCGTGAAGTCCGGGTCGTCTTCGAGGAAGTCGTCTTCGGCATAGTCGTCCACCTCCTCTGCGGTATCGCGGTGGGGCGGGCGCTCCAGCGAGAGACGGCCCCACTTGCTGGCGCGGAACTCCCCCACCAGCATCTTGGCGGCGCGCTCGGTATCCACCTCGCCGCCGGAGATCAGCATGCCGCGCTTAGCGCCGATGGCCTGCAAAAGATCGTAGGGCGGCAGTTCCAGTGCGCTCTCGTCCAGCTTGTAGCGGGCCAACAGCTGCTCCGGGTAGATGCCCCGCACGCTGGAAAGCAAGCCGCAGGCCAGCTCCTCGATGTCAAGGATGTCGTCGCGGATGGAGCCGATGAAGGCGAGGTTGGAGGCTGTTTCCAGCGAGTCAAACTTCTTCCACAGCACACCGGGCATGTCCATCAGGTCGAAGTTATCGACGGAGATCCACTGCTTGCCGCGGGTGACACCGGGCTTGTTGGCAGCTTTGGCGCGGGTGGTGCCTGCGAAGGAGTTGATGAAAGTGGACTTGCCCACGTTGGGGATGCCCACCACCATCACGCGGATGGCGGCACCCACCATGCCGCGGTTGCGGCGGCGGGCCATCAGGGCAGAAAGCTCTTTCTCGATGGGGCCTTTGGCGGCGGTGGCGCGGCCCCGCTGCTTGGAATCCATGGCCAGGCAGCCAGCCCCGGCACTTTTAAAATAGGCCAGCCACTGCTTGGTGATCTCGGGGTCAGCCAGGTCGGCCTTATTGAGGATATACAGGTGGGGCTTGCCCGCCGTGATCCGCTCGATCTCTGGGTTCAGGCTGGAAAGCGGGATACGCGCGTCGAGGATCTGCAAAACGCAGTCCACATTGCGGATCTCTTTTTCCATCAGGCGCAGGGTCTTGGTCATGTGACCGGGGAACCACTGGATCTGACGGCTGTTGATGATGTCACTCTGGCTCATTGCACAGCTCCTATTTTACTGAAAGGCAGGATGCGCCACAGGGCCGTGCCCAGGATGTCCCGCGTGTCGACGCAGCCAATATCGGTGCTGCGGCTGTCTTTGGACCCGTTGCGGTTATCGCCCATCAGGAACAGGCAGTTGTCCGGCACGGTCAGGGGGAAGTCCATCCCCTCATACGTATACGTAGGCTCGGCGGTGTAGGGCTCGTCCAGGGCTTCTCCATTGCGGTAGACGATACCGGCGGTAAAGTCGATGTCGATGGTATCCCCCGCTTTGCCGATGACCCGCTTGACCAGCGGCTTGCCATACGGGATGTAGCTGTCCACGATGACGACGTCGCCATAATCCGGGGTCTTCAGCGGCGTCATCAGCAGGCGCTCGCCATTTAACAGCGTGGGCTGCATCGAGTGGCCATCCACCTGCACGACCCGCAGGCCGAAGGTGAATACCAGCGCAATGACCGCCACGGCCACGGCGAGGGCATCGTACCATTCTAAAATGTCTTTGTTGCGTTTATAGCGGTCTTTAAAGGGCATTGCCATGGGCTGCCACCCTCCTTAGATGCAAAAATACGAAAAAAGGGAGAACGCCAACCGTCCTCCCCTTTTTTTGCAGTATGCTCAGATGCGTGCCTTGACCTTGGCGGCCTTGCCGGTGCGCTCGCGCAGGTAGAAGAGCTTCGCACGACGGACCTTGCCGCGGCGAACGACCTCGACCTTCTCAACGAACGGGCTGTTGACCGGGAACACACGCTCAACGCCGACACCGTAGGAAGTACGGCGGACGGTGAAAGTCTCAGCGATGCCGCCATGCTTCTTAGCAATAACGGTACCCTCGAAAGCCTGGATACGCTCCTTGTCGCCTTCCTTGATACGGACGGAGACGCGAACGGTGTCGCCGACTTCGAACTGGGGCTTGTTCTCTTTGATCATACCCTCGGTAAAATGCTTGATTGCGTCCATGTTATGAATTCCTCCATGTTTTTGCGACGTTCATACACGAATGTTTCGTCAGAGGACCGCCTGTATAATGATTTGTCATTATCCCGCCGATGGCTCGGCGGCACTAACGCTTTAGTATTATAGCATCTTGGCAGTGGTTTGGCAAGTGGGTTTCCACAAATTGCCGGGTAAAAATCCGGCAAAAATGCGGAATCAGCGCCGGTTTTTTCTGTGCAATATCACTTACTCAAAATCCACGCCTGATTCGTTATAAAGATGCGTGCGCAGGACACGGCACTGCCAGATGGGTGCGCCGCCGTGCTGCTGTAAAAAGTCCATCAGCAGCGAGGGATTCAGGTTCAGTGCTTCTCCGCTGCCGCATGGCAGCTTGACCGAGAACGCGATGTTGTCCCCGGCTTCCTCGCAGTCGATATGGCTCAAATACTGCTTGAGGTCCAGCGTTTTCTGGCCGCGCTTGGTCTTTTTGGTGACCTCTGCCTGCTCAGCATTGTTGTAAGCCTCGATGGCAGCCAGGCCGCTTTTTGGCATTGTGACGGCGTAGACAGCCGTTTCGATCTCGGCGACCTTCTCCACAGCCGGGGCCACTTTGGTAATGACGATGCCGCGGGGCATCAACGGCTGCAAAGCGTTTTTCCAAGCCTCACCGTCGATCATCTCCTGCTCGGTCTTGACCTCGCAGCTTTCGCACAGACTCTCCTGTCCTAAAGATAGCGGACAGGAAAAGGACAGGTAGATGTGCGGGTTATAGCCTTGGGTGTAATACACCGGCAGATCGCTCATTTTTAAGATACGGTGGAACACCCGCTGCAGATCCAGCAGCGAGATGTAGGCGGCCTCCCCGCATTTCTCAAAGAAGATTCTTACTGTAGTCAAAGCAGGGACCTCCGATCAGTTTATTGGCACCGCAGGCACTGCACTGGCGGTTGCAGGGCTGGGTCGTCTGGGCAGCCAGCGCCTTGTTGTACTCCCGCACCAGGTGGGCCTTGGTGACGCCTACGTCCAGGTGGTCCCAGGGCGTGACCTCGTCCAGGCCGATGGTGCGGTAGTTGTAGAAGTCCGGGTCGATGCCGCAGGCAGCAAAGGCGTTCATCCAGCGGTCGTAGTCGAAATATTCCTCCCAGGTATCGAAGAAGGCGCCATTCTCAAAGGCGGTCTCGATGACCTTACCAAGGCGGCGGTCGCCCTTGGCGAAGACGCCCTCCAGCACACTGGTGGTGGAATCGTGGTAGTTGACCTTGATCTTGCGGGAATGTACACAGCTAAGCAGATATTTCTGCTTTTCCCGCAGTTCCTCACGTCGATCCTGGGCGCAGAACTGGAACGGGGTGTCCGGCTTGGGCACGAAGCAGGCCACACTGATGGTGACCTGGACGCCCTTGCCTTTCGGACGGTCGGGGATGGTATAGAACAGGTCGACCACCTGCTGGGCGGTGTCAGCGATGCCTTTGATGTCCTCCATCGTCTCGGTGGGCAGGCCCATCATGAAGTAGAGCTTAACTGAGGTGTAGCCCTCGGAGAAAGCGATGCGGCAGCCGCGCTCGATCTGCTCCCAGGTGACGTTTTTGTTGATGACATCCCGCAGGCGCTGGGTGCCGGCTTCGGCCGCAAAGGTCAGGCCGCTCTTGCGCACCTTGGTGGTTTTCTCCACCAGTGATTGGGAGAAGTTGTCCACGCGCAGCGAGGGCAGCGACAGGCTGACGTGGTCGGCCTCAGCCCAGCTGTTCAGTTCATCCAGGATGTCCTCCAGCCGGGAATGGTCGGAGGTGGAAAGGCTCGAAAGGCTCAGCTCGTCATAGCCGGTGTTGCGGCAAAGCTGGCGGGCGCTCTCGCTGATAAGCTTGGGGCTGCGCTCGCGGAAGGGACGGTACAGCTGGCCTGCCTGGCAAAACCGGCAGCCGCGCACACAGCCGCGCAGCACCTCGACGCAGGCGCGGTCCTGCACGGCGCCGACCAGAGGCACCACAAAGTTTTTAGGCGGCTCATAGTCGTCCATATTTTTGACGATGGCCTTGGTGACACGTGCAGGCACGCCGGGGCGGTTGGGCTTGACGGCCTCGATGCGGCCGTCCTCCTTATACGTTACATCGTAGAAAGACGGGATGTAGACGCCGGGAATCTTAGCCATTTCCAGCAGCAGCTGTTCTTTCGTCCACCCCTGTTTTTTGCCCTGCTCCACGGCGGCACAGATGTCCTGCAGCATCTGCTCACCCTCACCCAGCTGCATGACGTCGAAGAAATCCGCCATCGGCTCAGCGTTGCAGACGCAGGGGCCGCCCGCGATAATGAGCGGCCAGCTGCCGTCACGGTCTGCAGCGCGCAGCGGGATGCCTGACAGGCGCAGCATGGCCAGGATGTTGGTATAGCAAAGTTCGTATTCCAACGAGAAGCCGATGATGTCGAAATCCGTCAGCGGGTCTTTACTTTCCAGGCAGTAGAGTGGAATGTCCAGGCGCTCCATCTGCTCCTTCATGTCGGTCCAGGGCATGAAGGCACGCTCGCACCACCAGTTTTCGTGGCGGTTGAGGATGTCGTACAAGATCTTCTCGCCCAAAAAGGACATGCCGATCTCGTAGGTATCCGGGAAGCAGAACGCCATGCGGACATCCACTTTGTCTTTATCTTTATACACGCTGCCCGGCTCGCCGCCGGTATAGCGGCCCGGTTTCTGCACCAGGCTCAGTGCTTCTTTAAATTTGGGAGAAAATTCCGCCATTATGGTGAACCATCCTTATGGGGCTTGGCCCCTGTTTTACCTGTATTGTACCCGATTTGTGCCCGCATTGCAAGGCGGGCGCAAAAAAGGCATGCTGCATTATAAAACGCAGCATGCCTTATTCTGCATGTTAACTCTGAAAAATCAGATTAGCCCTTAATGGCAGCAGCGACTTCAGCAGCGAAGTCCTCGTTGCGCTTCTCCAAACCCTCACCCTTGGTGAAGTGAGTGTAAGAAGCGATGGTGATCTCGCCGCCCAGAGCCTTAGCGGTATCAGCAACGTACTTCTTGACGTCGATGCCGCCGTCCTTGATGAAAGCCTGATCGACCAAGCAGCTCTCCTTGTAGAACTTGCCCAGCTTGCCGATGGCCATCTTCTCTTTGATGGCGTCGGGCTTGTTGGCGGTCTTGGGATCGTTAGCCATCTGGGCCAGAACGATCTCCTTCTCCTTAGCCAGAACGTCGGCCGGAACATCGGACTCGTTCAGGTAGCTGGGGTTAGCAGCAGCGATCTGCATAGCAATGTCCTTGCCGAAAGCAGCGAACTCGGGCTTAGCAGCAACCTCGTCGCTGGTCTCGAACTTGACGATGACACCGTGGGTGCCGCCGCCATGGACGTAAGCAGCGCAATGACCCTCGTAACGGGCAAAGCGGCGAACCTTGATGTTCTCCTTGATGACCAGGATCAGAGCCTTCAGGGCATCGTCAACGGTGCCCTCGCCCATCTTGCAGGCCATCAGGGCCTCAACGTCGGCGGGGTTCTCGTCAGCAACAACCTTAGCCAGGTTCTTGGTGAACTCAACAAACTTATCGTTCTTGGCAACGAAGTCGGTCTCGGCGTTGACCTCAACGACAACAGCGCAGTTGTCGAAAGAAACGGCATAGACCATGCCCTCAGCGGCGATACGGCCGGCCTTCTTGTTGGCAGCAGCCAGGCCCTGCTCACGCAGGATCTCGATTGCCTTCTCGAAGTCGCCGTCAGCCTGGGTCAGAGCCTTTTTGCACTCCATCATGCCGCAGTCGGTCTGCTTACGCAGTTCCATAACGTCTTTTGCAGAAATAGCCATAATCTCTCTTGTCCTTTCTGTCTTATACTAATAGGTGTTCCGGGCACACGGGGATCAGGCCTCGGTCTTCTCCTCAGCGGCGGGAGCCTCCTGGACGCCCTGCTTGCCTTCCAGAACAGCGCTGGCCATGGCACCGGAGATCAGCTTGACAGCGCGGATAGCGTCGTCGTTGCCGGGGATCACGTAATCGATCTCATCGGGATCGCAGTTGGTATCAACGATAGCAACGATGGGGATGTTCAGCTTGCGGGCCTCGGAGACAGCGATGCGCTCCTTGTGGGGGTCAACGATGAACATAGCCTTCGGCAGGGCCTTCATGTTCTTGACGCCGCCCAGGTACTTGTCCAGCTTCTCCATCTCGAGCTCGAGCTTGACAACTTCCTTCTTGGGCAGCAGATCGAAGGTGCCGTCGGCCTGCATGGTCTTCAGCTGCTCCATACGATCGATGCGCTTACGGATGGTGCGGAAGTTGGTCATCATGCCGCCCAGCCAACGAGCGTTGACGTAGTGCATGCCGCAGCGGGTAGCCTCGTCACGGATGGAATCCTGAGCCTGCTTCTTGGTGCCGACGAACAGGATCTCGCCGCCCTGAGCAGCGGTGTCGCGCACGAAGTTGTAAGCCTCATCCAGCTTCTTAACGGTCTTCTGCAGGTCGATGATGTAGATGCCGTTGCGCTCGGTGAAGATGTACTTAGCCATCTTGGGGTTCCAACGACGGGTCTGGTGACCGAAGTGGACACCTGCTTCGAGAAGCTGTTTCATAGATACGACTGCCATAGTAAAAAATCCTCCAATAAATTTAGTTTTACCCTCCGCATGGCGTTTTATGTTTTCTAACGCTTTAACGAAAAAAGCGCACAAAAAAACAACGCAATGCGTGTGTATTGCCGTAGTATAATACCACAAGCCCGCGCAAATTGCAAGTGTTTTTTGCAATTTTGTGCGGGCTTGTGCGAATTATTTGAATTGGGATGCTCAGATGGAGATGGCGTTTGCGATCTCGATCATGTCGCGGTCGATGGTCTTGTGCATCGAGAGGGCCACATTGACATCGTAGTCGACGATCTTATCGCCGGAGACGGCGACAACGCGGTTGTAGATGCCCTTATCGAGCAGGTCGATGGCGTGGTAGCCCATCAGAGAAGCGTTGACGCGGTCACGCACCGTGGGAGAACCGCCGCGCTGAATGTGGCCCAGAACGGTTGCGCGGGAGTCGACACCGGTAGCAGCCTGGATCTGATTGGCCAGCTCCTGGGCACCGATGACGCCCTCGGACACGATGATGATGAAGTGCTTCTTGCCAGTGACCTGGGTCTGGCGCATGCGCTGCAGGATGTCGCGCTCGAAGTCGAAGGGGATCTCCGGCAGCAGGACAGCGACAGCGCCGGTAGCGATGCCGACATTCAGGGCAATATAACCGGCGTGGTGGCCCATAACCTCAACGACGCTGCAACGGTCGTGGCTCTGGGTAGTGTCGCGCAGTTTATCGATAGCCTCGACAGCAGTGTTCATGGCCGTGTCGTAACCGATGGTGTATTCACTGCAGGCAATGTCGTTATCGATGGTGCCGGGCAGGCCGATGCAGGGGATGCCCTGGTTGGCCAGCGCACGGGCACCCATGAAGGAGCCGTCGCCTCCAATGACGACCAGTGCGTCGATGCCCAGTTCTTTGCAGCGGGCAAGGCCCTTAGCCTGGCCTTCCTGGGTCTTGAACTCCAAGCAGCGTGCCGTATAGAGGATCGTGCCGCCGCGGTGGATGATCTCCGATACGCTGCGGACGTTCATTTCGTAAACTTCGCCATTGATCAGACCGTTGTAGCCACGCTGGATACCCATCATGCGGTAACCTTTGCTGATGCCAGCGCGAACGATTGCGCGAACGGCGGCATTCATGCCGGGGGCGTCACCGCCGCTGGTCAGAACACCGATGGTTTTAATTTCCTTAGCCATAAAACAAGCCCCTCCTATTTTGGGCACATTGCGCCACATTGCCAGAAGCTAGAATAAATTTTTAACAATCTCTGTGACGTATCCATTATAGCACAACTCCAGCGTCTAGATTATGGATAATTCTTGCAAAGTGCATGGATTTATTTTGCATTTTGTTCAGCCGTCTGAACTTTTACATGATCTTTACCCAAAATGCGTTCCAATTCGGCGCGCAACAGCGGGTCATCCTTGATGGCCATATGGCGGGCCAGCACCTTTTGACCGGTGTCCGCAAAGCGGAAATAGACCTTGGTAGCGCCGCCGTCAAAGATGTTGCACAGCAGGTTTTCCACCTTGTGCATCTCCGGGCCCTGGCGGCTGGGCACCGTCAGGAAATAGCCGGCGGTCTCTCCCCCGCCGGTCTCGCGGCGGACTTTTTCTACCCGGTTTTTACCGAAAGATTGGCTCGGGTCGTAGTGCTCGGTGGGCTGCACCCCCTCGACGATTAGGCGGGCGGCTTCTTCCTCTTTTACAGAGACGCGGCCGTTGGCCACGACGACGGCGTTTTCCTGCAGGGCAGCGCGGCACTCGGCCAGCACCCGCGGAAAGATCAGCAGTTCCATCGTACCGGTCAGATCCTCGACGGTGGTAAAGGCCATCAGCGTGTTGGACTTAGTGGTCATGATCTTATTTTTGACGACCGTACAAAGAATCGTGACGTTCTGGTTGTCAAAACGTTTGGCGTCCTCGCCCTGCAGGTCGGCGATGGTGCAGGTGGAGATCTGGCTGATCTGGGCGCGGTAGGCGTCCAGCGGGTGGCCGGACAGGTAGAGGCCAGAGACCTCTTTTTCCATTTTGAGCAGATCGCCGGCGGGATATTCCGGCGTGTTGGGGATCTTGTAATCGCTGGCGGCCCGCTCCTGTTCCCCGCCCATCATGCCGAAAAGGTCCATCTGGCCTTCCAGGTTTTGGCGGGCGTCGGTCTCGACGCTTTTCAGGATGCCCTCGGCGCTGTCGATCATAGCGCGGCGGCTGGGCTCCAGCGCATCGAAGGAGCCTGCCTTGATGAGGTTTTCCAGCGCGCGGCGATTCAGTTCGTTGCCGTGCAGCCGCTTGCAGAAATCGTACAGGCTGCGGTAGGGGCGGTTTTTGCGCTCCTTTACCACCGAATCGATCAGGTTGCGGCCCACGCTTTTGACGGCGTTGAGACCGAAGCGGATGCTGTCGCCATCTACGGTGAAGCCTCCGCGGGAGACGTTGATGTCCGGCGGCAGGACCTTGATGCCCAAGCGCTGGCACTCGGAAGTATATTCGATAACTTTCGACGTATTATCGAGCACACTGGTCAGCAGGGCGGCCATGAACTCGTGGGGGTAATGGCACTTGAGGTAGGCTGTCTGGAAGGCCACGTAGGCGTAGCAGGCCGCGTGGGACTTGTTGAAGGCGTAGGAGGCAAAACTGATCATATCATCGTAGATCTGGTTTGCCACTGCCTCTGGGATGCCGTTTTTGACGCAGCCAGCGCACTCCTTGCCCGGCTCGGTGCATCCATGGACAAAATGTTCGCGCTCGGCCTCCATGACCTTGAGCTTTTTCTTGCTCATAGCGCGGCGCACATTGTCGGCCTGGCCGAAGCTGAAGCCTGCCAGCTCACGGCAGATCTGCATGACCTGCTCCTGATAAATGACGACACCGTTGGTCACATCCACGATGTGGGCCATCTGCGGGGTCTGGTAAACGACCTTGGACGGGTCCTTTCTGTTGCGCAAATACGTTGGGATGGAATCCATCGGGCCGGGGCGATACAGCGAGATCAGGGCGATGACATCTTCCAGGTTTTTCGGGCGCATGCTCATCAGCACCTGGGTCATGCCGGTAGATTCAAGCTGGAAGATGCCCATCGTCTCGCCGCGGGTCAGCATCTCGTAGGTGGCGGGGTCGTCGTAGTCAATGTTGGCCACCCGGAAATCCGGGTCCTTGGTGTGGCGGACGGCCATCTCGGTATCGTGGATGACGGTGAGGGTGCGCAGGCCCAGGAAGTCCATCTTCAGCAGGCCCAGGCGCTCGATCTCCACCATGTTGAACTGGGTGACCGGCAGGCCGTCGTTGGTGGACAGGGGCACGTACTCGGTGGCCGGTTCACGGGTAATGACGACGCCTGCGGCGTGGGTGGAGGCATGGCGGGGCATGCCCTCGACTTTTAACGAAGTGTCGATGAGTTCATGCACCTGATTGTCACCGTCATAAAGGGCTTTCAGGTCGGGGCTGACCTCCAGCGCCTTTTTCAGCGTCATCTTCAGCTCCATGGGGATGAGCTTGGCCACGCGGTCCACGTCCTGGTAGGTCATGCCCATCACGCGGCCCACATCGCGCACGGCGGCGCGGGCGGCCATCGTACCAAAGGTGACGATCTGGGCCACATGGTCGCGGCCATACTTTTCGTTGACGTAGTCGATGACCTCCTGGCGGCGCTCATAGCAGAAGTCGACGTCGAAGTCGGGCATTGAAACACGCTCCGGGTTCAGGAAGCGTTCAAAGATGAGGTTGTAGCGGATGGGGTCGATGTCGGTAATGCCGACACAGTAAGCCGCCAGGCTGCCCGCGCCGGAACCACGGCCGGGACCGACGGGAATATCTCGGCTTTTGGCGTAGTTGATGAAGTCGTAGACGATGAGGTAGTAGTTGGTGTAGCCCATCGTTTTGACGACGTTGATCTCATAAGAAAGGCGCTCTTTCAGCGCGTCGGTGACTTCGCCGGGGTAGCGGCGCTCGAGTCCCTCCCAGCAAAGCTTCTCGAAGTATTCCTGGTTCTCCATGCCATCGGGGGCTTTGAAGTACGGCAGTTTCGTCTCGCCGAAGGTGAACTCAAAATTGCACTGTTCCGCAATTTTGTTGGTGTTTTCGCAGGCTTCCGGCACCATCGCGAAGAGGTCGTACATCTCGTCGGTGCTTTTGAGGTAAAACTCATCGGTCTGGAATTCCATGCGGTCGGCGTCGGCGATGGTCTTACCGGTCTGAATGCAGAGCAGGATGCTTTGCATCTTGGCGTCCTCTTTGGTAATGTAGTGGGCGTCGTTGGTAGCGACCATGGGGATGCCAGTCTCCCGGGCCAATCGGATGAGCTGGGGCAGGACGACCTGGTCTTCCTCCAGGCCGTGGTCCTGCAGTTCGATATAATAGTTGCCCTCGCCGAAAAGGTCGCGGTAGTAAAGCGCGGCCTGTTTTGCACGCTCATAGTCCCCTGCCAGGATGGCCTGGGGGATCTCGCCCGCCAGGCAGGCGGACAGACAGATCAATCCCTCGTGGTGCTGTTCCAGCAGGTCCTTATCGATGCGGGGCTTGGAGTAAAAACCCTCAGTAAAGCCGGCGGAGACCATCTTGATAAGGTTTTTGTAGCCCATCTCGTTTTTGCACAGCAGGATCAGGTGGTTGTTGCCGTCGATGCGGTTGACCTTATCAAAGCGGGTGCGGGTGGCTACATAGACCTCACAGCCGATGATAGGCTTGATGCCTGCGGCCTTGGCTGCATCAAAAAACGCCACACAGCCGTACATAACGCCGTGATCGGTGATGGCGCAGGCCGTCTGCCCCATGGCTTTGAGGTGGTCAAACAGGCGGTCAATACGGCAGGCGCCGTCCAGCAGACTGTACTCGGTATGCACATGCAGGTGGGTAAATTGTCTTTGGGTGGTTTCAGGCATGGTCAAGTTTCCTTAGTGCTTTCGGCTCGTGTGGGCTTTTCGGATTCAGCGGTTTCGTCCAGGCGGCGGGCGGCCTCTTGGATGCGTTTTAAGCGGTGGGACAGCCCCGCCTTGCTAACAGGAGGGTCAAACTTTTGGGCCAGCTTGGCCAGCGGCAGGTCGGGGTACTGCATCCGCAGTTTGGCGGTCAGGCGCAGATTTTCCGGCAGGGTGCTCATGGCACCGGCGGCCTGCAGCTTTTCAATGGCCAGCTGCACCTGCACGGCGGCTTGGACACTTTTGCCCAGGTTAGCGGTCTCACAGTTGGAAAGGCGGTTGGTCTTATTGCGCATATCGTTGTACATGCGCTGGTCCATGATACGCATGGCGGCGTTGCCCGCCCCCATGAAGGTGAGCAGATCCTCGATATGGTCGGCCGATTTGATATAGACCGTGTTGGCTCCCTTGCGCAGGGCGCGATGGGGGTTGAAGTCGTGCTCGGCCAGCATGGCCTCCAACTGTTGGGAGAGATAGTGCCGAGTGGAGAGGAACTCCAAATTGTAGCTCTTCTCCGGGTCGGTCATCGTACCACAGCAAAGAAACGCTGCAGCGATGAAGGATTGCACGCAGTGCTGGCACTTGAAGTTCTCCGGCCGGATGCGCAGGGTCGGTTCCTTGCCGGTGTGGCCGAAAAGCTCCAGCAGGCGCTCGACCTCCACCACATCCTTGACGCTGAACTCAAACACCGGGCCGGTGGGGCGCTCCTTGCGCAGCACATCCCCCCGGATGCCGCAGCGGCGGTACAGCTTTTGGGCAAAGGCAGCCACGCCTTCGTTCTCGGTTTGCAGAACGATGCCGCGGTCATCGAAGTATTTACCAAAACAGGCCACCGCATAGGCGGCGGCCACAGAGCAGCATGGTTTGGAGATCCTATGGCGCAGGATCTCGTTTTTTACATCTTGTGAGAAGCTCATAAAACTCCCGATAAAGCGTAAATTTTATTTTTTACAGGGTGCGCTTGGCGTCGCGGTGCTGTACGCTGGGCTCGTAGCCCAGTTTTTCACAGAACTCGCCGATCTTGCGTGCAAAGGTGATGGAGCGGTGCTTGCCGCCGGTGCAGCCCACCGCGATCATCAGCTGGCTTTTGCCCTCCTTGACGTAGAGCGGCAGGGCGTATTCCAGCATGCTCTCATAGCGGCGCAGCAGCTCCTGAGATTCGGGGGCAGCCATGACGTAGTCCACCACTTCCTGATCCAGACCGGTGAGATTTTTCAGCTCCGGCACGTAGAACGGGTTGGGCAGGCATCGGACATCCAGCACAAGGTCTGCCTCCTGGGGCAGTCCGTACTTGAAACCGAAGGACACCACCGTGAGGGCCATCGGGCTTTCGCCGTGGTCCAGAAACAGGCTGCACACCCGCTCCTTGTTCTGGGCGGTGCTGAGCAGCGAGGTATCGATGACATACTGCGCCCGTGCCCGCAGCGGCTGCAGCAGGCGGCGCTCCCGGGCGATGGCCTCGGTGATGGGCAGCTTTTCGCTGATGGTGATGGGGTGCTGGCGGCGGGTCTCCTTATAGCGGCGCTGGATGACCGCGTCGTTGGCGTCGAGGAAGAGGATCTCATACTCGAACTTACGGGCGTCCAGGTCGGAGAGCGCCTGTTCCAGCTGCTCGCTGCTGCGCACGCCGCGCACGTCCATCACGACAGCCACGCGGTTCAGCTGGTTTTCGCCTTGCAGGGCAAAGTCCACGATACGGGGCAGCAGTGCCACCGGGATGTTATCGATGCAGAAAAAACCAATATCTTCCAGCGCGTTGACGGCCATTGATTTGCCCGCGCCGGACAGGCCCGTTACGATCACAAATTTCATGCGTACTCCCCCCTTTATTTTACTACGCGAATTTCCCGCTCCAGCGTATAGCCGGTCTTTTGCAGCACGATGGCCTTGACCTGATCGGTCAGGCTGACGACATCGGCGCAGGTCGCGCCGCCGCGGTTGATGACAAAGCCGCAGTGCTTCTCGCTGATCTGGGCACCGCCCACGGTAAATCCCCGCAGACCACAATCCTCGATCAGTTTGCCTGCAAAGGCGCCCTGGGGGCGCTTGAAGGTGCTGCCCGCACTGGGCCATTCTATCGGCTGCTTGTCTTTGCGGCGCTGCAGATAGTCCTGCATCTCCGCCAGAATGGCGGCGCTGTCGCCGGGCTGCAGGCGCACCGTGGCCGAAAGCACGCACCAATCGGGGTGCTGCTCAAACAGGCTGGTGCGGTAGCCCAGGGCCAATTCTGCGGCAGGCAGCGTGCGCTCGGTAAGGTCGCTGTCCAAAAAGGTCACGTTTTCCAGCACGTCCTTCATCTCGCCGCCATAGGCACCGGCATTCATATACACGGCCCCGCCGATGGTGCCGGGGATGCCGCAGGCAAAGGCAATGCCTGCAAGGCTCTGCTGCTGGGCAACGGCGCAAAGCCGCCCCAGCGTGAGGCCAGCGCCCGCAGTAAGGCGGGTGGAGCCGTCAGGCCGTGGTTCCGCTGTAGGGCCGAAGTTCAGCCCGCGCAGATCGATGACTGCGCCGTCGTAGCCCTCATCGGCAAACAGCGTGTTGGAGCCGTTGCCCAAAAGGTAGGTGCGCACACCGTTTTCCCGGCAAAGCGCCAGCGTGCGGCGCAGCTGGTCCACGGTTTTGGGCGTGCACCAGAACACCGCCGGGCCGCCGATTTGGAAAGTGGTATGGGATGCCAAAGGCTCCTGCTGGGCAAACGGCAGGGCGCTTTCCTGCAAGGCCTGACGCAAGGTTTCGATCGTTTGCTGCTGCATGGTTCCTCCCGGTGAATACGAAAATTAAAATCAGATAGAGTTTTCAAGGGCCGCGGCACCGATGACGCCCGCATCGTTATGCAGCGTGCAGGCGACGATCTTGGGGAAGCGGCCGGTGGTGATGTTCTTGGTCTCGTTTTCGGCATAGGCGCGGACGGGGGCCAGCAGGGTCTCTCCCTGGTTGGAAACACCGCCGCCGATGCAGATGATCTCCGGCTCAAAGGTGTTGATGACGTTGGCGATGCCGACACCGACATACTCGATCCAGCTGTCCACAACGCTCTTGGCCACGGCGTCACCCTTGGCAGCGGCGTCGAAGGAGAGCTTGGCGTTGACATGATCGAGGTCGGGGGTCATCTTCCACATGATGGTCTCTTTATGGGCCTGCATAGCGACCTTGGTCTCGCGGGTCAGGGCGCTGGCAGAGGCGTAACGCTCCCAGCAGCCTTTGCGGCCGCAGGTGCACTGGATGCCGTCCTTCACGATGACGTTGTGGCCCATCTCACCGGCGGCAAAGTTGAAGCCGCGCAGGATCTTGCCGCCCAGGATGATACCGCTGCCGATGCCGGTGCCCAGCGTGATGACGACGGCATCCTTGTAGCCCTTGGCGCCGCCTGCGATGTACTCGCCGTAGGCGGCAGCGTTGGCGTCGTTCTCGACATAGACCTTGCAGCCCAGCATGGCTTCCAGGTCGGGGCCGAGGTTCCAGTCATAGTAGCCGAAGTTAGTGTTGAAGCCCACAAAGCCAGTGGTGAAATTGACGCTGCCGGGGGTACCGATACCCACGTATTTTACGTCGGTGAAATCGACCTTATTCTCTTTGGCAACGGTGCGGCACAGGTCAGCCAAGGCCTTTTCCAGGTCCTCGGCCGGGCGCGGCAGACGGGTGGCCCAGGTGGTTTTGCCGATGATCTTATAGTTTTCGTCCACCAGACCGGCGGTCATGGTGGTGCCGCCCAGGTCGATACCAATTGTGTACTTGCTCATACTAATATTCCTCCAACTTCTTCCGCACAGGCTTTGCCGTGCAATTTTAATTCTGCTGTGAGATTTGCAGTGGTAGCGTTTATGATCAGCTCCTCGGGGAAGTTCATCTCCTCCAGCATGCCGTAGAGAGCCGTCAGGCCGTGGCGCAGCTGCCAGGTGCTGTGGGCATCACTGTCCACGGCGATATGGCAGCCGTTTTGCAGGCAGGCGGCCAGCAGGGCTTTCATGTTGGGGATGCCGTCCTTGCGGACGTTGAACGAGTTGCCGTTGAGCTCCACGACCTTGTGGTTGGCGGCGAACGCCTTGGTCACCAGGTCGTAATCATAGCGGTAGTTTTCCTGCTCGGAATGGCCGATGCAGTCCACGTAGGGGTTCTCGGCCACGGCCAGCCAGATGCGGTTGGCCTCCTTGCGGGTCAGCAGGCCCGGCACGCAGGGGCTGTGGATGGATGCGACCACCCAATCCTGATATTCCAGGATGCGCGGCGGCAGGTCCAGATGGCCTTTGGCGTCCACCACGTTGGCCTCGGCCCCATAGAGCATGACCACGCCGTCGATGGTGCGGGGCAAGGCGGTGGGGTTCTCGAAATGCCAGCGGTGCGGCGCATCGGGCATGGCGGGCGCGTGGTCGGTGATGGCGAGGGCTTTGTAGCCGCAGTCTTTGGCGGCAGCCGCCATCTCGTTTAGGGTCTGGAATGCGTGGGTAGCGCACAGTGTATGGGTGTGCAGGTCTGCAATCATCTGCATGAAATGGTGTTCCTTCTTTGCTGTTGACGCGGTTACTGGAGGTTGGCGTCGTCGTTCAGGCCCAGCTGCTTCAGCAGTTCCTTGGCGGCGTTGTAGCCCATCTCCTTCTGGCGGTTGTTGATGGCCGCGGTCTCGATGATGACGGCCAGGTTACGGCCTGGCATGACGGGGATCAGCATCTTGGGCACCTTGACGCCGAGGATGTCGGTGTACTCGGTCTCCAGGCCGGTGCGGTCGTAGTTTTTGGTGCGGTCCCAGGGTTCAAGCTGGATGACCATCTCGACCTCGACGCTGGAACGCACCGAGCCGATGCCGAACACGCGGGCCACGTTGACGATACCGATGCCGCGCAGTTCAATAAAATGGCGGATGTTTTCCGGCGCGGTGCCGAGGATCTGCTTGTAGGAGATGCGGCGCAGCTCGACAGCATCGTCGGCGATGAGACGGTGGCCGCGCTTGACCAGCTCGATGGCGGTCTCACTTTTGCCGACGCCGGAATCGCCCAAAATAAGGATGCCTTCGCCGTAGACTTCCACCAGCACGCCGTGGCGGGTGATGCGGGGAGCCAGCTCTTTATTCAACGTGGTGATGAGCATGCCCATCAGGGCGGAGGTCATCTCGGTAGACATAAGCAGTGGCACGCCGTACTGCTTGGCGAACTGCATCATCTCAGAAAGCGGCTGCATGCCGCGGGTCAGGATGACAGCAGGCGGCTGGAAAGAGAACAGCTTTTCCAGATGGGTGTTGCGCAGCGAAGTGGACAGTTCTTCCAGATAGGACATCTCGGTCAGGCCGATGATCTGGACGCGCTTGTTATCAAAATTTTCGTAGTAACCGGCCAGCAGGATGCCCGGACGGTACACTTCGGTCGCGGTGACCATGACCTTTTCCAGTTCGCAGGGGGTATAGGCGACGGTCAGATTGGCTTCTTCCGCCAGTTTTGCCAGAGAAACAGAGAACTCAGACATGCAGGGACTCCCCTTTCCATACTTCCTTTTTGCCGGGCGCGTTTGCGGCAGTCCGGCACACATACTTACTTTGTATTATACCGTACCAGCCGATTTTTGTACAGAGGTTTGTGCCGAGTACTATGACAAAAAAATATCCGCTGTTTTGGGCAAACAGCGGATAGGGATTTTTACGGGAAGAGTTTTTGCCGTTCTTCCCGCAGGCGGCACTGGAGCCAGAGCAGGGCTTCGGACGCGGCGTAGGTTGCCAGCAGGTAGACACAGAACAAAATCGCCGTATCGCGGCGGGAAAGTGCGGCCAGATCAAACCCACGCACCAGGCGCTGGATGATGACATGATGGGTCAAAAATACTGCATAGGAGAGCTTGGCCGCCTTGGCGCAGACCGCACGGGGCAGCGGCTTATCCAGCAGTGGGGCTGCCGCAGCCGCTAGGCCGATAAAAATCAGCGCACTGAACATGGAGCAGAGCAGCTTTTCATCCACGGGCAGATTTATCAGCCCCAAGACAAGCACCGGTGCCAGGATGGCCTTTATCTGATCTTTCAGCGTCAAGAAGGTCATGCCAAAGAGGAATTCCGGGATATGTACAGCTACCAGGCCGTTATCCCAGCCCTGCATATGGAGGGGGATGCAAACGAGCAGCGTTACCGCCCAGGTCAGCACCGGGGCCTTGCGCAGAGCCCGCTGCAAAAGCGGGAACAGCAGGTACAAAAACAGGATGCTGCCGAGGAACCACTCGCCTACACAGGCGAAATCCATACCCACCCAGCCGGCGGCCACGGCGAAGTTATCTAACCCCAAAAAAGTCAGCACCAGCGTAATGGTCTTAGCCCCGGTGTAGCAGCCGGGCTGGCTGAGGAAGCGGATGGAAAAGCAGACCACCCATGCCAGCCAGAACAGTGGGAACACCGCCTTGGCCCGCTTCTTGTAAAACTGCCACGGGCTTTGTTCCGGCGGGACAGTGAGCGCCAGCGATGCGCCCGACACGATAAAAAACAGCGACGAGCCGAAATCACCAAGGTAAATGCCCTGCACCAGCGTGCTGGTGAACAGCTTGTGCGGCAGGGTGAAATACCCGGTAACGGTGGCGTTGAAGTGGACAATTAAGATACTGGCGAGCGCCACGGCTCGGATCAGGTCCAGATAAAACAGGCGTTGTTTTTTGATAAGGCTCTCCCCCTTTTTATTTTTTGAGTTTGTGCTTGACTAAACGGCCAAACTGCTTCGCCACGGCCTTCGGATCGGCAGCCTGCTGGTAATGCAGGGCCAGCTGGTCAGCCGCAGCGGCGCTTTGCGCGGCGGTGGTAAAGCTGGCACTGAAGAAACCGTTTTGCTGGGCTTTCAGCGGCAGCAGCCAGGCATCCTCCGGGGCGGTGATGGCGGGCAGAGTGTCGCTGCCCGCCACAGCGGCCAGCCGCACCAGTGCCCAGCCACAGGCCGGAGCCGGGGGCGGGTTTTGGCCCAACGGCACGTTGACTTTGCCTTGCAGGGCCGGGCGCGCCGCCTGCCAATCGGCATCGCGGCTTTGCCGGGCGGCAGACCAAAGAGGCACTGCCGGGCTTAGCACACCCAGCATCGGCTCTTTAGCAAAAAGGGCGGCGGCCTGAGCCAGCGCTTCATCGGCTCGGCGGGCAGCTTCGCGGGTGTACCAGGCGGTAACGGGGTCGGCCTTTTCAACTTCCGAAATCGGCAGGTGCAGCAGGGCCAAGCCTTGGGCAGCCAACTCGGGCGCAGGCTCAACGGGGGCGGCATCGGGCAACACGTACTGCCAGTGCAGTTCCCGGGCCAGCGCCTCCAGCGGCTGGCGCTGCAAAAGCGCGGCCAGCAGCAGGTCCACGGGGTAGTTGGTCTCCTGTTTTACGTAATCGTACAGGGTGCGGGCGGCGGTACCGTCGGTGCGGCGCAGTTCATCCGCATAGGGGGTAAAAAAGCTGCGGCGCTTGAAAAACGGGCAGCCCCGGTTTTCCAGCAGTTCCCGCGGGCAGGCCATGATGGGATTGACGAAAACGTCCTGCAAATCTTTCGTATCCACGTAGGAATCCCAGCGGCAGCCGAGGTTTGCAAAATGCGCGGTGAATCGTGTCTCGTGGTTAGCAATGGATTCCTCATAGCTTTTGGGCAGCGGCATTTTCTGCCAATACTGCCAGAAATCCTCGCTGTGCAAAAGCGGTGCGCGGACGGCCAAAAAGTGGGATTGCAGATGTTCCGGCACTTCCCCGCTTCGGCCGCCAAAGCGTCGGCTCTTCATGGCGTAGTGGCGGGTCAAGCCCCAAAAGGCCAGCTCCGGGCGGGCCTCCATGGCAGCGAACATCGAAGCCAGCGAGCAGACGGGGCCTGCCAGCGTGAAGTTCATCAGCACCAGTTCGTCGTAGCGGGCCAGGCGGCCCCGGCCGATGACAGCCAGCGCTTCTTTATAGGCACCCACGTCAAGGCCCTTATTTTCCCGTTCGCGGCAGGTCAATGTCACCGACGCCGCCCAGGCACGGTCCGCCGGGCGCAGCGTGCTGTTGGAGATAAAGAACACCTCGCCATAATGGGCCATGGCTTCCACGGCCACACGGCAGGCGGTGTCGATCTGGCCCAGCGGGTCATAATGGAAATAAACGATCAGCCGTTTCATGGGGCTTAATCCTCATACGGGCCGTGGTGGGGGCCGAAGATGGCACGCTTGGTGTTGATGATGCCCTTGTAGGCGGACTCCGGCAGGTTATCCCGTAGCCAGTTGCGGGCGTGACGGCGGCGGCTGTTGGCGTAGGGGCCGTAGATGCCAAACAAATGACGCTTGGCCGCAAAGCCGGCAGCCGCGCTGGAAGCCCCCCAGAAGGTGGTACAGTCAAACACGCGGGCCAGCGGGCGGATCATGCCAGTGGCATAGGCCTGCATGGTGTCATTGCGGATCACAGCATAGTCGCGGCTCATGACGACGGCCGGGTAATAACCGGCAGCCTGGGCAACAAACGGGTAGACACGCTCAATGGCATGGCTGATGGTACCGTCCTGGGGCAGCGGCTCGGGCGGGAAATCCGTATGCTGCCAGCCGTAGTCGAACAGCGGGGCCAGCGCCTTGGGGCGGAACCAGAACACACTGCCGTAGGGCGCAATGGGCGATTCCTCGCCCGCAATGGGCACATCCAACTTGAGTGTCTCTTTCAGCAGCTTTTTGGTGTTCTCGAAGTTGGGACCCCAGCCGCCGGAACACATATTCATGAAGTAGAGGCCATGGGCCGGGAACGGCGGGCAGAGGATGCCAAGGTACGGGTCATTCTCGAACTCGCAGAGTATGTTCAGCACATGGGCGGCATTTTTGCAGACGTTCTCGTTGCAGACATAGCCGAAGCTGGCACCTACGCTGCCTGGCTTGGTCTGGATGGCCTTTTTATCGTGCATGAAGCAGGCGTAATCATAACCGCGCAGCTGCGGGGCCAGGTCGCAGAGGAACGCACCCACATCGCGGCCGCGATTTTCCACCACCTGCACGGTGACGCTGTGCAGAGGCAGGGCAGCGAAGGCCTTTTCGATCTTCTCTTTTTTGCCGGGTTCGTTGGTGGAGATGAACACGTCCGTCTCCGGCGGGAACTTGGCGGCAAAGGCCATACTCTGGTCCAGCATATCCATAAAATAAAGGTGCATGGCCAGGGCGATCCTGCGGTTGGCGCGGATCTCCTCGACCTGGGCCTTGTTCTGCACCGTAGGCTGGATGATGCGGGTCAAACCGAGGTTACGGGTAAACTCATGCGGGTGCATGGTGCGGATCATGTTTTTCCAGATGAGGTCCAGCGGATAATCCGTTTCATCCCGCAGGTAAGCGTACAACTCCTGCACCGGCTCACCGGCCGTATCGTTCAAGTAGGCTTCCAGCGTGTGCATAAAGCTGCGGCGCTTGAACAGCGGGCACTTTTTCTCCCGCAACAGCTTGGTCGGGCAGACCAGCAGCGGATAGTCAGTGAAATCTTTCAGGTCATCGGTCTTGACATAGACATCCCACTTAAAGCCGCGTTCCTCGAACTGCTTGGTAAAGACAGCCTCGTACCGCTGGACGGAATCGTTGTAGTCGGCGATCATGGGCATGTTGTCCCAGTACTGCTGCAGTTCCGGGCTTTTTACAAAACGCTGGCGGTAAACGATGAAGTGGGACTGGATATGCACCGGCAGATAGCTATAGATGTGCTTGCCCTTGAAAGGATTGGACTTGGCGCCGTGGTGGATGGACAGGCCCCAGAAGTCGAGATCCTGATTCTCGGCCATGGCGTCAAACATCTCTTTCAGCGGGCGCACGGGGCCCATCAGGGTAGAGTTGGTCATGACGATCTCGTCAAACTCCGACAGCTTATCCCAGCCGTAGGAATCCAGCGCCGTTTTGTAGGCCCAGACATCCAGGCCCTTGTTCTCGCGCACGATGATGTTATCCGTAAACTGCGAGAAGGCCGCGCGGCCCTGGGCGCTGAGTTTGCCGTTGCAGACCACGACCAGGTCGGTCAGGTTTTTTGCAAGATCTGCGAGGTAGTAGGTAATAAAGTCATCTACATCGCCGTTTTTCTCGTAGAAAAAGAAAATGCCCAATCGTTTCATAGCTGATCCTTTGCAAGAATTTGTTTGATTTTGGTTGCGTCGCCCCAGGTGCCGGGGCTGTCATACGGGCGGTCCGGGAAGGCACCGTAGTCCAGCTTGATCTTGTAGTTCTTATCCCGCAGGAATTGCTCGACCCGGTCGGCCAGGCTGCGGGGCTCGCCGGTGCAGACGTTGATGATGCCGTTGATCTCCTCCTGCACGCTGGCAGCGACGATCATGTTGGCAAGCTCGTCCACATCGATGAAGTCATAGAGGTTTTTGCCGCTGGTGAACGGGAAGGTCTTTTTGCCGTCCAGTTCAGCCTGAGCCAGTTTGGCAAAGATGGAACTGCCGTGGGCTTCGTCGCCGGTGATGTAGTAGGCGCGCAGCCAGTGCAGCTTGCAGGGGCTGCCGTCCAGCGAGAGCATCAGGCTTTGGCGCAGGGCGTTTTTGGCGATGCCGTACTGGCTTTGGGGCTTGCAGGGGGTGCTTTCGTTGATGGCACCCTCCCAGTAGCCCACTTCGTGCATAGTGCCCATGACGCTTAAATCTTTCAGGCCGCCTGCCACCAGGTCGTTCAGGAATGTGACGTGGGCGGACAGGTCCTTCATATGGGCCGGAGAGTTGTGGCGAAAACCGTCCCGCCAGGCCAGGTGGATACAGATGTCCGGGCTGCCCACCTTGCGGTAGATTTCTTTGTCACCGCTGAAGATGGGCACATCGCAAAACTCCGCCCGCTCATCCACGCCTTTAAAAGAGAAGTCAGACGCGATGACCTTGCAGCCGCGATCCAGCGCATTTTTGACAACGTGGCGGCCGATATATCCGGCGGCGCCGGTAACCAGAATCGTTTTCATGGCAGTTTCCTCCTGCGGTTTTTCGGGCGGTTGGCCCACAGTTCATACAGGCGTTGCAGCCGCAGGTTGTACAGCAGCAGTGCGCCGGTCTGCTTTTTATGGTGCTTGGCTTCGTGCCAAAGATCCAGCGGCGGGGCCGGGTAACGGGCCAGCACACCGCGTAAAGTGCGCCAGCCGTGGCGGCGCAGCGCACCGGGGGCTTTGGCATCTGCCAGCTGGTGCATCAAAAAGGTGATAGCCTGGGCGCGGCGGTCGTTCCAGACGGCCGCGCGGGCAGCTTCGGGGCAGCGGGCCTGAATGGCCTTATACTCGGCTGCCATCCAGCGGTCCAGCACGCCGATGCGCCCCTGCAAAGCCTGTACGGTCTGGCACTGGGAGGTGCTTTGCCCACTCTCGAAATGGCGGTAGACAGGCTGCGGCAGGTAGTGTACTTTGTCGGTGCGGGCATAAAGTCCGGCGTTGAAGATGAAATCCTCAAGGCCATAGCGGCAATGCTCGTCAAAGCGCAGATTGCCGATGGCCGAGCGGCGGTAGAGGGCATTCCAGACGAATTGCGGGCCGCTGTTTTGCAGGAACTTGCGGTAGTCGCCGTCGGCGGCCAGGTCACAGGCCGTGCCCGCCGGGTGGGGCTGCGGGGTCTCGGTGCCGTCGGGGCTGATGTGGATCAGCTCGTAATCGGCACGGACGATGTCAGCGCCGGTGTCCTCCGCCTTTTGCAGCAGCAGGGCCAGCGCACCGGGCAGCAGCAGATCGTCGTCGTCGCAGAAGGTCACATACATGCCCTCAGCGACGGAAAGCCCCCGGTTGCGGGCGGCGCAGATACCGGCGTTTTTCTGGGTGATGACCTGGATGCGGTCGTCCCGCAGGGCCAGATCGTGGCAAAGGCCGGGGGTGACATCGGTGGAGCCGTCATCGACCAGCAGCACCTCCAGCCCGGCAATA
The DNA here is from genome assembly GCA_025758045.1 of Oscillospiraceae bacterium. Lineage (NCBI taxonomy): Bacteria > Bacillati > Bacillota > Clostridia > Eubacteriales > Oscillospiraceae > Oscillospiraceae bacterium. Next base: position 2,924,569 of record CP107208.1, read on the forward strand.
TCTTGGGTAAGGATGGACTGCACGGCAGCCCGCAGGGTGGATGCCGCATTGTAGATGGGCACGATCACACTGATACGCGGCGGCATAACGTCCTGCACTCCTTTCAAAATTCATCTTTTCATTTTGGCGTAAAGCCGGTCATAGGGCAAGGGCAGCGGGGCCAGGCGCTTTAGAAAGCCGATCTTCCACCGGGCAGCGGAGAGGTCCTGCTTGGCCTGGTTTGCGTGGGTGAGATAATAACCGACCTTGCGCGGCGCGGCCAGCGGGTAGACGCCGCCGTCCTCGACGGTCAGGTCGCCCAGCAGGGCGGTCTCCCCTGCCGTAGGCTGGCCGACCAGCCGCAGAAAAGGCGAGATGGCAGTCTGCGGCGGGATAGCGAGGGTTTGCAGAAACGACTTTTGCCAATCCTGCGCAAAGCGCAGGATTCCCTTTTGCAGCGCGTCCAGCAGCGGCGTGGGCGGCTGGGAAACCCGCTGGACGGTGATGGTTTTGTCGGTTTGGGTGTAACCAAGGGTCGCGCCCACATCCTCGGAAATCAGGCGTTCCAGCATGGGCTGGCCTGCCCAGTAGAGCAGCGGCGCGGGTCGGCCGTCGAATAGAAAAACGGCGGTCTCATCTTCGCGCAAGCGCCCGCGCAGTCGGTCGTCACAAGAGAGCTGACAGCCATGCAATTTTATATTGCACACAGCCTGTAACAGCATCTGGGTTGTGCCGCCGCTGCCGATGTCCACAAGGATGTCCCCTGCCTGCAGGTTTTGCCGGGTGAGGTAGGCGGACACGGCGGCGGCACTTTGGGGCGTGGCCAGCGCTTGCAGCAGCGGGCGGGCGGTATCGGGTCCATGCTTTAAATCATAGGATTTTTCTTGCAGGTCCATCGGGCAGGCGGTACCGCAATAGGCGGCGATCTGCGCACCGGTAAGGGATTGGCGCGGCAGAGCGGCCAGCAGCAGATCCCACCGGTGCTGCGCCAATAGAAGCGGGCACAGGCTGCGGCGGGAGACCTGCAAGTAGGCGGTCTGCTCCTGCGGGTACAAAAGCGCGTAGACCTGGCGCATCAGGTACATATCCCGCGCCAGAAAGTAGATTTTTGCATTGGGGTGCTGCTGTTCCCGGGCATGCAGCCATTGGCAGTAAGCTACAGCCAGCGGACCGAGAGTGGCAAAGCCAAGGCGCTCTGCCTCGGATTCGATGCCCGGCAGACGGTTTGCGGTGAAAGCCGCCACCGCACCGGCAGGCAGGCTTTCCCGCGGGACCTCCTGCGTGGGAAGGTGCCAACTGCGGATGCCGGCCAGCGCCGAACCGGCAACATCCGCCCGCCAGTTGTCGCCAATAAAAAGGGCCTCTTTTGCCTGCGTCTGCGTTTTTTGCAGAAACAGGCGGAACAGCTTGCCGCTGCGCTTCTGCACGCCGTAATCGGCCGAGACGAAGCCGCCATCGAAAAAGTCGTAGCCGCACTTGGCCAGCATGGCGTCCAGCTGGACCTTGGGCAGGTACATGTCGGAAATATAGTAAAGCCGTTTACCCTGGGCATGCAGGGCGCGGGCGGCTTTCAGCACCGGCAGGTTGGGCACAGCGCAGGCGATCTCAGCGGCGCATTCTGCCGCCGGGTCGTATCCGGCCAGGCAGGGGCGGGCATAAATTTCCGCCAGAGTCACTTCCCCGCTTTTGGCGGCACGGGCTTCGGCTTCGGCCTGGATGCGGGCTTTGGCGAAGTCCGCGCCCAACAGGGCGAACAGGTCGGTGGGGCGGGCCACATCGCGCTTAATGAGCGTATCAAACACATCAAAGGCCACCACCGGGTGCGGCGCAGCCTTGTGCAGGATCGTTTCAGTCAGTTTCATGGCAGGTAGGGTGTTGCGGGGCGGAAACGCACCCCCGCGAAGAATCCTTTCCAAATAATGCCGATGCGCCAGGCTTTGCAGCCCTGGGGGCTGCAAAGCACCTGCGCAGTGTGCCAGGCGTCTTTGGCCAGCAGCCACAGCCAGCCGCGCAGGCCTTCGCGCCGGTACAGTACCACGTCATTACGGTAAAAATAGCGGTAGCGCTCCCACCGGGCGGGAACGTCGGCGGCAATGTTCACGATGCCGGGGTTCTGCATGGCATGCACGACCCGGCTGGCCGGGACCACGTAGCACGGCTGTGCCCGGGAAATACGGCGGGTGTACTCCCAATCGTCGGACCAGATGAAGAACTCGGCGATGGGCAGGCCGTATCGGCGCACGGTCTCGGTACGCAGAAACAGCGAAACAAAACTGGCCATGACCGCCGGGATGCGCTCGCCGTCAAAACCGGGCAGGTCTTTGTAGGGTGTCACTCGCTGCAGGTTCATGGGCTGGTCAGTGCCGTCTGGCGCTAAAGCACGGCTGGAAAGCCAGCCGTATTGGCCTTGCAAGTTGCGGTCGGTCTGTAAAAAGGCTTCCAGCGCCGTGGGGGTGGGCAGGGTGTCGTCGTCCATGAGCCAGAGGGCGTCGTACCCGGCAAGGGCAGCCTCCCGCACGCCGTAAGCGAAGCCCCCTGCCCCACCCAGGTTTTTGCCGGTGTTGCGGTAAACAAGGTTGGGCAGGGCCATTTCGGCCACAGCTTCGGCGGTGCCGTCGGTGCTGGCGTTATCGACCAGAAAGATGGTCAAATCCTGCGCGGTCTGGGCGGCAAGGGCCGCCAGGCATTGGCGCAACAGCGGCAGGCGGTTGTAGGTCACCACCACCGCCGCAACAGAAAATCGTTCAGTCATCTTTTTTCGGGAAAAATTTACGTTTTAAGAACTGGGTGCCCTTGTGCAGCCAGTTCTGGTGCTCCATATACACGATGTCCAGCTCTTCGTAGCTGATGTTGTTGGTGATGAGCCAGGCGTCAAGCAAACGCTCACTAACGAAGCCGAAGACGCGGCGGTCGTTGGTGGAGTAGCCGGTCATGTCCAGTTCCCGCTCCAGCTCAAACAGGATGTCGAACAGCCAGGTGCAGTAATGCTGCAGCAGTTCCCGCTTCATCACAAACATATTAAAGTGGTGGCCGTGGGTCTTGGACATATACATGTCGTAGGCCGGCAGATACTCCGGGCATTTGCGCTCGATGATCGCCCGGGTGACGGTCAAGTCCTGCTTGTGGTGGGCGTGGATGTACTGGGTGTAGTTCGTCTCGATGAAATAGTGGCGTTCCTTGGGCAGCACCACGTTGGTGGTAGCCAGGATGGCGCACAGTTCCTCGTGGCTGATGACCCGGCGCTTTTTGGCATCGAAGATGCTTTTTTTGCGGCTGGCAAAATAGCGGCGGTAATGCACGATGCCGATATAATCGGAATCGATGTTGTGCGCCGCCCAGTACAGGCCGGTCAGCTCACAGAAATTGGCGTTGCGCTCCGAGATATTTTCGCCCGTATCATCGCCGATATAACCGCAGGCCGGGTGGATGGCATGGCCCATCTGCACCGGCAGATACATAGGATCGTCCGGCACCCAGTAAGGCTTATGTGTTGCTACAATGATCGTTGTCTGCAAAGTGGTCTCCCCGCTTCGTTGCAATACGGCCGGGCGTTCGTGCACGCGGCCTTTCCCTATCTCTATACTTTCTTTTTTTAACTTTTCTATTATACTAAAAACATAGTATAGCGCATTTTTGGCGGAATACAAGTTACAGAACGGTTAAGTTTTTGTATAAGGACGGCTGTACGCCCTGCGCGCGTTATGCGTCCTCGGCCTCGAAGGCTTCCTGCTCCTCGGCGAGCTTTTCCCACTCGTCGTATAGTTCCTGCTGGTGGAAGCGGGTGTCGTCCAGTTCGTCGCACTTATCCCGCAGCAGCAGGTGGTCGCGCAGGACCTCGGGGTCGTTGATCTCGTTTTCCAGTTCCACGATGTGCGCGCCCAGTTCCTCGATCTGGTTCTCCACGGCTTTGATGCGGGCGCGGACCTCGGCCCGGCGCTTGCGCTGCTCTTTGCCGTAGGCCTGCTTTTTGACTGTGTCCTCGGCTTTCTGCTGTTCCTGGGTCTTGCCGTTATCGCGGTTTTGCAGGGCAGCAAAGTTCGGGTAGAAGGTTGCCTTGCCGTCTTCAAGGTACAGGATCGGACAGCCCAGGGTCTGCATCAGGTAGCGGTCATGAGTGACCAGCAGCAGCGTGCCGGTGTAGGCCGCCAACGCCTGGGTCAGGCTTTCGCGCATATAAATGTCCAAGTGGTTGGTAGGCTCGTCCAGGAACATCAGGTTGGGTCGTTCGAGGGCCAGCTCGGCAAAGCGCAGGCGGGCCAGTTCGCCGCCGGAGAGGGCGGCGCAATCCTTGAACACTTCCTCGCCCCGGTAGCCGAAACGAGCCAGGTGGCTGCGGACTTCCAGTTCGGTAAAGCGGGGGTACTGGTTCCAGATGGCATCGATGACCCTGCCGGCGCGCTTGGCCTGCTGCTGAGTGAAGACACCAGGCTTGGCGCCGCTGCCTAGGCGAACCATGCCGCCGGAGGGGCGGCGCTTGCCGTCCAGCACTTGCAGCAGTGTGGACTTGCCGGTGCCGTTGGGGCCGGCGATGACCAGCTTGTCCCCGCGGTGGACCGTGTAGTCCAGCGCATCGATGAGGGTGCGTTCCCCGATGCGGACGGTGAGGTTTTTCATGATAACCAGCTCGTCATAGGGCTCGATGTCGTACTCAAAGCGAAAGTTCAACTCGTAGGCTTCGGCGGTCGGTGCTTCCACGATCTCCAGCTTTTCCAGCTGCTTGCGGCGGCTCTGGGCCATCTTGGTGGTGGAGGCGCGCACAAGGTTGCGGTCGACGTAGTCCTGCAGTTTGGCGGCCTTTTCCACAGCGGCATCATGCAGTTTTTGCTGGCGCTCGTCGGCGGCTTCGCGCTGGGGCAGATAGGCCGAGTAGTTGCCGCGGTAGGTCTTGATGGTCTTGCCGCGCAGCTCCCAGATGCGGGTGCAGACGGCGTCCAAAAAATAGCGGTCATGGCTGACGACCAGCACCGCGCCGCGGTAGGTCTTGAGGTAATTTTCCAGCCATTCCATGGTTTCCAGGTCCAGGTGGTTGGTAGGCTCGTCCAGGATCAGCAGGTCAGGACGCTCCAGCAGCAGACGGGCCAGGCGCAGACGAGTCTGCTCACCGCCGGAAAGGACGCCCGCCAGTTTGACCCAGGTATCCGCCGGGAAGCCCATACCGTTGAGCACCTTTTTGATCTGGGTGTCCATATTATAAGCGTCCATGGCATCCACGATGGCGGTGCAGTGGGCGATTTCCTCGGTCAGGGCTGTGTTATGCGGGTCCGCAGCCAGGCGGCGCTGCAGGTCGTCCATCTTCTGCATGGCGTCCAGAGCCGGGGCGAAGGCCAGTTTCATCGTGGCGTAAATGTCCAGCGTGGGGGCCAGGCGGGCGTTCTGCTCCAGATAACCGCAGGTCACGCCGGTGCCAAAGGCAGCATCGCCTGCATCGGGCAGGCTCTCGCCGCACAGGATGCGCAGCAGCGTGGTTTTGCCGGTGCCGTTTGCGCCAATGATGCCGATGCGGTCGCCGCGCTCGACCCCGGCGTTGACGTCCTTCAGAACTTCATGTTCGCCAAAGCTTTTGCCCAGGTTTTGCAGTTCCAACAGCATGGGGGTGTTTCCTCTCCTCTATTGTGTCCTCTTTTGCGGTATTTCGCGTTTTTTCACAACGCTGCCGCTGCCCTTGGGGAAAGGCAGCGGCATACTGCATAAGCCGCCGGGCAGTTTATGCTTCATTGCTGTGGCGGCGGTTGCGCACGCCGATGTTTTCCAGTTCCTCCGGCTCCATCACGATCTTGTACAGATCCTCATAGGAGCCGATCTCAAATTTGGGGTGGATGTTCGACTTGTTTTCCTCGTTTTTCAGGTTGAACCAGCAGGTGTCGAGGCCTGCGTTCTGGCCGCCCTTGATGTCAGCCAGCAGATCGTCGCCCACCATCAGCACACGGCTGCGGTTGGTGATGCCCAGGTCCTTGAGGACATGCTCAAACAGTTTGGCCGAAGGTTTGGCCGCACCGACTTTCTCGGAGATATAGACACCGTCCATGTAGCGCTCAATGCCGGAATCCCGGATGCGGGCCTCCTGCACCATGACCGCGCCATTGGAGACGATGGCCAGAGTGGCGACCTCGCTCAGTTCCTCCAGTGCGGTCAGCGCACCGGGAAGCAGGTCGGCATGGGTGGAAAGCAGTTCCTCGTAGCGGTCATTCATCTGGACAGCCTTGCCGTTATCGGGCAGGTCCATCGCTTTCATGAAGCGGCCGAACCGCTGCTGGAACAGCTTGGGTTTGGTCAGCTGGCCTTTGGCGAGCGCATCCCACAGCTCGCGGTTGACGGCGTGGTAGATCTCACAAGCGCGGGCGTCATGGGGCAGCTCGTACTCGGCCAGCATATCGGTCAGGGCCTGGCGCTCAGCCGCATCAAAGTCCAGCAAAGTGTTGTCAACGTCCAGAAGGACGCAAGTGTAAATGGCCATTTTAAAATGACTCTCCTGTTTCTGGTTTATTAGTCGTCCGAGTCGGAGTCGGGGTTCGTGGTCGGCGTCGGCGTCGGCGTGGGGGCGGCGTTGACGTGCAGCGTAAAGACGGCATCGGCGCCATTGTTGACGGCGTGGATATGGTAGGTGCCGGCCTCGTTGGCGGTAAACTCCACCTGATTGCCGGTAGCTTTCCAGCTGGTCTCCTCACAGCTCCACTGCACATCGCCGTTGGCGTTCTGCACATTGGCGGTAAAGGTCACCTTGTTGCCTACCGTGGCCGTGTCAGGTCCACTGACGGTGACGGAGGTCGGGTCAGCCTGCACGGTGACTTTGATCTGCGCGGTGGAGAAGGTACCGTTGATCTCGATGCCCGCCTTGATGGTGTACTCGCCCGCGTTGGAGCCGGTGAAGGTGAAGGTGCCGCCGTTCTGTTCCAGTTCGTCGTTGACCGACCACTGGACGTTGGAGTTACTGTAATCCTTGCCGCCCAGCTTGACCGTGGCGGTGATGGAGATGCTCTCGCCCTTCTTGATGGTGCTGTCGCCCTTGTCCAGCGTCAGCTCGACGCGGGAATCATTGAACATAGCCGTGACTGAAACGTCCTTGTTGATGACGTCGTAACGGGTGGCATCGGTGACGCCGTCGCTCCACTTATAGAAGGTGTAGCCATCGGCAGGCACGGCGGTCACGCTGACCTGGGTGCCGCTGGCAACCTCAAGATCCAGACTGGAAACACCGGTCTGGTTATTGCCGGTCAGGGTGCCCTTGCCGTTCTCGACACGGTAGCTGGCGGTCAGTTTATTGGGGGTAGCGGTCGGGGCCGGGGTGGCGCTGCTGCCGTTGCCTGCTGCCGAGGCCGCACGCTGCGGGATCTCTCCGCGATCGCCGCGGGTATCCTCCACATTGTGGGCGTGGTTCTTGATGTAATCCAGCACGACGTTGACGCCGGAGCCGGAGAAGCCGCCGGTGGAGGCATCCACGTAGCTGTCCACAGCGTAGCCCTTGTCGTTCTTCATGACTTCCGGCAGGTTCAGGTACTTGAAGCCCATATCGTTGCAGGCGACAGCCAGCTGCTGGTTGTACTGGTCAATGTAGGTCTGCTTCTGGGCGGCGTCGGCGGCGTCTTTGGAGACGGGCGCAATGGCGCAGGCCACCACGTCGCAGGCGGAGTAGGCCGACTTGATGCTTTGCAAGATCTGCTTGTAGTCGTTGACGAACTCGTCCACGCTGACAGAACCGTCCAGATCATCGCTGCCCACCATGACGTAGACGTGCAGGGGCTTCATCTTGGCGATGGCCTGTGGGATGGTGTAGCTGTTGGCGTCGTCGGCGAAGTTGACGCAGGTCTCACGCAGCACCTGGGAGACTTTCAGCCCATCCTTGCCGGCGTACTGGTTTAAGGTGATGCTGCTGTCTTTGGACATGGACACCGCCTGGGTGCCGCCCACAAAGACGGTATCGTTGATGTAGTTGCCCTGGGCACTCTCCTGCCCCAGGATGGAGCCGAGGCTGGTATCCAGCGGGTACTGGGTGGGATCATACAGATCAGACTCGCCAAACAGGCCCAGCTTTGCCGGCAGTATCCACGATACCAAAAAGCTAAGCACCACGGCCAGCACGCAGAACGCCATGACCACGCAGGCCTTGCGCTGGATGGGGCTGAGACCGGTTTTTTCCTCAGATCGTTTACGGCTCATCGGTTATGGTGACCTCCTTATAAAACGCGGCCCGGTTTGCGGCAGGCCGCCCATTTTTAAATGTACAAAGGCGCACAGCACCAGTATTAGATAGTAGCATTATAGCATACTTTTTTGCGTTTGAGTATCCCTTTTATAAAATTGTTACACTTTGGGCAGCATCGCATAACTCTAAGTGCCGATACGGCGAGCGAGCCATACCAACCGCCAAGCAAAAGCGCAGGTAATACTTTGTGTATTACCGAGCCTTTTTGCAGCGCAGATGGTGTGGCGCAGCCGATGGAGCGGCGCTTGGGAGTTGTGCAGTGTTGCCCTGCACAAACAAAAAACCGCGTACCTTTCGATACGCGGTTTTTGGCAGGGGTAGAAGGATTCGAACCCTCGGCACGCGGTTTTGGAGACCGCTGCTCTACCAACTGAGCTATGCCCCTATGTAAAACGCCCGCAGTGCGAAATGGCATTGCGGGCGTTAAGCTGGAGCTGCTAAGCAGATTTGAACTGCTGACCTCATCCTTACCAAGGATGCGCTCTACCAACTGAGCTATAGCAGCAAATGGCGACCCGAATCAGGCTCGAACTGACGACCTCTAGCGTGACAGGCTAGCGTTCTAACCAACTGAACTACCGGGCCATACCCAGCTTGTTGAACCCCGTGGCGCTTGCCGTGGCGGCTGCAACGTCAATTATTATAGCGGGCAAATGCCTAAATGTCAACACTTTTTTTGAATTTTTTTCGGATTTTTTCAATCTTTTTATTTTTTGCCGTTTCTCCGTTTGTTTTTCTGCGCAGAATTGCTTTTTTTGCCCTGCCGTGGTATGATATTCTCAGCTTTTGGGGCGGAAAAATTGTTTTTCCTGCCCTAAAAAAATTCTGTGCAATCCATTTTTGTGCCGCCAAAACATCATAGCCGCGGCCAACAGCAGGATGATGCCGCTCTCGGGCCCATACTGCACCCAGGCGATGGGCACTGCCAGCGTGGGGATGAGCACCGCCCCCAGCGGCAGGTAGCCCAGTCCCAGCACAGCCAGCCCCCCTGCCAGGCAGCACAATGCCCCGGTGACGGGCAGGTATAAGATCAGCCAGGTACAGGTAACGGCCACGCCCTTGCCGCCCCATCCCTTATGCCACAGGCTGCAGTTGTGGCCTGAGATGGCCCCCGCCCCGGCGTACAGCAGCGCTGTATGCCCCAGCACAGGGCCTGCCAGCAGCCAGCACAGCCCGCAGGCCAGCACGGTTTTGGCTACGTCGCCAGCCAATACGGCAAAGCCAGGGCCTTTGCCCAAGGTCGCCATGATGTTGGCCATGCCGGGGTTGCCGCTGCCCAGATCACGGGCGCTGCGGCCAGTTAGGCGGCGGGCGATACATTCTGCCGTGAGGAAACTGCCCAGCAGGTAACCCACCAGCAGGCAGAGGATGCGCAGTGTGATTTCCATGGTATTTTATCCCCTTTTCTTTATACATAAGTATGGGCGGCTTTGGGGGCGTGCCATACAGATTGAGGTGTTTTTTATGGATCTGCAAACTTTGCAGCAGGAATGTCTCGCCTGCCAGCGCTGCGGCCTGTGCCAGACGCGCACCAACGTGGTGTTCGGCCAGGGCGTGCCCAATGCCGAGGTGCTGTTTGTAGGCGAAGGTCCCGGCGCCAGCGAGGACGAGCAGGGCCTGCCCTTTGTGGGCCGCAGCGGCCAGCTGCTGGACCATTATCTTGAGGCCATTGATTTAAGCCGTGAGAAGAACGTGTACATTGCCAACATTGTAAAGTGCCGCCCGCCGCAAAACCGCGACCCGCTGCCGGAAGAGTCCAAGGCGTGCATCCCCTGGCTGCGCCAGCAGTTCCAGATCTTGCAGCCGCGCATCGTGGTCTGTCTGGGGCGCATCGCCGCACAGCAGATGATCGGGCCGGAGTTTTTGATCACCCGGGAACACGGCAAGTTTTTTGACAAGCAGGGCACCTTATTTATGGGCACCTACCACCCCGCCGCCCTGCTGCGCTACCCCGTAAACAAGCCCGCGGTGTTTGGCGATTTCGTAGCCCTGCGGGAGAAAATCACCCAGGTGTGTGACCACACCTACTAACTTATAAAGGAGATGCCACCCATGCCGGAGACAGAATCCCTAGCGCTTACCCTGCCCATCCGGCGGCTGGTGGAGTTTCTTTTGCGCAGCGGCAGCATCGACAGCCGCTTTACCGGCTTTGACCGCGCCAACGAGGGCGCACGCCTGCACCGCAAATTGCAGCGCGCCGCCGTAAAGGAATACCCGGATTACGAGGCCGAAGCGGCCCTGCGGCAGGAGTTTGGCTGCGAGGGCATCACCTACACTTTAGAGGGCCGCGCCGACGGCCTGTTTACCGACCGCGACGGCATGCGGACCATCGACGAGATCAAGACCACCACCCTGCCGCCGGAGTTCATCACCGGCGAGCAGAGTCCCGAGCACTGGGCCCAGGCGCAGTGCTATGCGGCCATATACGCCCTGCAAAACGATCTGCCTGCCATGCGGGTGCGGCTGACCTACTACCAGGTGGACGAGGAGTTGGAGTTCAACTTTACCCACGATTATACTGCTGAAGCCTTGCAGGACATCGTGCAGGGGCTGCTGACCCAGTACGCCCCCTGGGCGCGGCGGGCAGCAGCCTGGCAGCGGGACAGACGCGCCAGTTTGCAGGCGCTGACATTTCCCTTTGCGGGCTACCGGCCCGGCCAGCGGGCGATGATCGGGGCCGTATACAAGACCTGCTGCGAGGGCGGGCAGCTGCTGTGCCAGGCCCCCACCGGCATTGGCAAGACAATGAGCGTGCTGTTCCCTGCCCTGAAAGCGCTGGAAGACGGCGGGCCGGTGTTTTACCTGACGGCCCGCGGCACCACCCGCGCTGCCGCCGAAAACGCTGTGGCTGTGCTGCATGGCCACGATGCCAGCTTAAAGCTGCGCAGCGTGACGCTGACCGCGAAAGATAAGATCTGTTTGCAGGACCGCCGCGAGTGTACGCCCGAAGCCTGCCCCTACGCCAACGGCTACTTCGACCGGGTGAAAACGGCGCTGTGGGATGGGCTGGACACGCCCACCCTGACCGCCGACGCCCTGCGGGAACTGGCACGCAGGCATAGGGTGTGCCCCTTTGAGCTGGGACTGGATTTGAGTTTGTGGTGCGATGTGGTCATCGGCGATTACAACTACCTGTTTGACCCGGTGGTGCATCTGGCGCGCTTTTTTGAGAGCCGGGGCGACTACCTGTTTTTGGTGGACGAGGCCCACAACCTGCCCGGCCGTGCCCGGGACATGCACAGTGCCAGCCTTTGCAAAAGCGCCTTTTTTGACGCCCGCAAGCGGCTGGGCAAGGGCAAAAGCAGCCTGAAAAATGCGCTGACCAAGATCAACAATCTGTTTATCGAGTGGCGGCATCGCTGTGAGGAAGCCGAGGGCCGCACCTTTTTTGTGCGGGAACGCGCTGATGCTTTTGACCGCGCCTTACAGAAACTTTGTGAGCCTTTGGAAATTTGGCTGGACGAACACCGCGACCCCGACGAAACCCACGAAGCCCTGCTGCAGTTATTTTTTGATGTGCGCGGCTGGCTGCGAGTGGCCGATACCTTTGACGAGCATTTTGTTTTACAGGTATCTGCCTACGGCAGCGAAGTGCGTGTGAGCATGCTTTGCCTGGACCCGCATGAATTTTTGCAGGCGGATTTTGCCAAGGGCCGCGCGGCGGTGCTGTTCAGCGCCACGTTAAGCCCTGCCGGGTACTACAAGGACCTGTGTGGTGTGCCTAAGGCGCGGGCCGTGGCCCTGCGCAGCCCCTTTCCTGCGGAAAATTTAGGGCTGTGGTGTGCGCGGAACATCAGCACCCGGTACAAGGACCGGGCGGACAGCGTGGAAAAGATCGCCGCGCTGCTGTACGAGATGGTGTGTGCCCGCGCCGGGAATTACCTGGCGTTCTTCCCCAGTTACAGCTATCTGGAGCAGGTGCGGGAGGTGTTCTGCACTGCTCACCCGGAGGTGGAGACCCTGCGGCAGGATACCGCCATGGATGAAGCCAGCCGCGCGGACTTTTTAGCGCAATTTACCGCCGCACCCGGGCGTACCCTGCTGGGCTTTGCAGTGCTGGGCGGCGTGTTTGGCGAGGGCGTAGACCTGGCCGGAGAGCGGCTGATCGGCGCAGCCATCGTAAGCCCCGGTCTGCCCCAGGTCGGTCCCCGGCAGGAGCAGCTGCGCGCCCACTTTGAGGAGACGCGCGGCTCCGGGTTTGACTATGCTTACCGTTTCCCCGGCATGAACAAGGTCTTGCAGGCCGCCGGGCGGGTCATCCGCACGCCGGAGGATAAGGGTGTGGTACTGCTGATCGACGACCGCTTTTTAGCGCCTGATACCCGGCGTTTGATGCCGCCCCATTGGGATGGGCTAAGGGCCGTGGGCAGTGCCGAGGAATTGCGGGCGGAGTTGGAATGGTTTTGGAATAACAAATAAAATAGCAGAAAAGCACCGCAGACGGAGCGCTTCCGTAGGCGGTGCCTTTTTATGGGTACACGGTTTGGTGTAGGGGCGGATGACAAGCATCGACCCCTACATACAGGGCCGCCCTTTTTATTCCGGCTTGCGCATGCGCAGCAGGCTGTAGGGCATCAGCGGGGTGGCGCAGGGGATGGTATACTGCATCATCGGGTGCGGGGTGGCGTCGACGCGCTCGCCCTCGGCGTTCTTGATCCACTCCGGGGTCAGGGTGACGACACTGCCGTCAGGCTGCAACACCTCGATGGAATCCCCCAGGTTGAACTTGCCGCGCTGGGTGCAGTGGGCTACGCCCTTGTCCCAGCCGTCCACCGTGCCGATGAAGTCCCAGTCCCGCACATAGGTGTGGCTGGGGGTCTGCTGGGCCTGCTCCTTGCCGAAGTAGAAGCCCGGCGAATAGTGGCGGTGGCTGGTACGGTTCAGCTCCTCGATGACATCATCGGGCAGCTCAAAGTCATCATTGTAGGGGTCGCGCAGGTAGGCATCCAGTGCGCGGCGGTAGGCGCTGGTGACAGACGCAACATAGTAAAACGTCTTGGCGCGTCCCTCGATCTTCAGGCTGTCCACGCCTGCCTTGCAGATCAGGTCGATGAACGGCGCGGTGCAAAGGTCGTTGGCGTTCAGGATATAGCTGCCGTTGTCCTCGCTCTCACCGATCTCCATATACTGGCCGGGGCGGTGCTCCTCGACCAGGTTATACTTCCAGCGGCAGGGCTGGGCGCACTCACCCCGGTTGCCGCTGCGGCCTGCCATATAGCTGGACAGCAGGCACCGGCCGGAGACGCTCATGCACATGGCACCGTGAACGAAAGCTTCCAGTTCCAGGTCAGCAGGGCAGTTATCGCGGATGAGAGCGATCTCGGTCAGGGGCAGTTCACGGGCCAGCACCACGCGCTTGGCGCCCAGTTCGTAGCATACCTTGGCGGCCTCGTAGTTGGTGATGCCCGCCTGGGTGGAGACATGGCGCTCCACCTGGGGAGCGTATTTTTTGGCCAGCGCCAGCACACCCAGGTCGGCAATGATAAAGGCATCGACGCCGGCCTCGGCGGCATTCTGGATATACTGGGGCAGCTTGTTCAGCTCCTCGTTGGTGGGCAGGGTGTTCAGCGTCAGATAGACCTTTTTGCCGCGGGCGTGGGCGAAGATGCAGCCCTCGTGCAGCTCGCCCACCGTCAGGTTGACCGGGGCGGCCCGCATGCCGAATTCCGGCAGAGCGCAGTAGACAGCGTCCGCGCCGTACATGACGGCGTATTTCAAAGTTTCCAGGCTGCCGGCTGGGGCCAGCAGTTCAGGCTGTTGCAGCATGGGTATTCCTCCGTTTACAAACTGGATCAGGCCCAACCGGCCTTAACGCAGTTCTGGTAGTGCTCGTCGGCCGTCTTGGCGTAGAAGTACTGGCCGGCAACATCAGTGCCGGGGTGGCCGGTGACGAAGAAGTAGTAGCCCTCGTCGATATACTCCTGGTCAGGATTCAGCGCAGCCTCGATGGCAGCGTAACCGGGGTTGGAGATGGGGCCGGCGGGCAGGCCGCTGATGGAATAGGTGTCGTACAGGGCCAGCACATCGTCGGGGATGGCGCCCTGATCCGGCCAGCCGTAGTACTGGGCCGTGGGAGAGTTCCAGAGGTAGTTGTTCTCGCTGTCCCGCATGATATAGCTGCAGGCGTTGGATTCCAGCTTATGCTCGGCCCACTGCGGGTCGTCGGACTCAAGACGGTTGTGGAAGCAGGCGCTGACCTTGGCATCCTCACTCTCGAGACCGGCCTCCTCCTGAATGAAGCTGGCCAACTTGACCACGTCGTCGAGCGTGGTGCCCTTGGCGGCGATGGTATCGGCCAGGGCGGCGGTCTTGCTGGCGAACTCGCTGTACATGGTATCGACGTAGTAGTAGACGTCTTCGTCCGTGTAGACGTTGTAAGTTTCGGGGTAGAGATAACCTTCGCACTTCATCAGGCGGCCGTTATCGGGGATCTGGTTCCAGAAATCATACTGGCTGAAATCGGAGCCGTCGGTGCCGTTGGCGCAGTTGAGGAAGGTGTCCACATCGTCCACCAGCCCGGCATCCACAAAGATCTGGGCCACGCCGACAGCGGTAGTACCCTCGGGGATGGTGACGTTGGTGGTGGCGCGGCGCACGACCTCGGAGAGAGTCTTGATAATGTCGTTGTAGCTCATGCCAGAGCGCAGCGTAAAGTCGCCGTACTGGATGCCGTCGGCCTTGCCGCTGTATTTGGCGTATTGTTTAAAGAGCCAATCATACTGGATGATGCCCGCATCCTTCAGCTGGGTGGCAATGCTGCTGACGGAAGAGCCCTGTTCGATGGAGACGGTCTGCTCGGCACCCAGGTCGGTGCCGCCGTCGATCTCGCTGTAGAACTGCATGCCTTTATAGGCACCAAAGCCCACCAGCGCCAGGATGATGATAACGATCAGGCAGCCCACGGGGAAATGGCGGCGATGTTCCTCTTCTTCCTCGTCGTCATCTTCCTCATATTCCGGCTCGGGTTTCGGCTTGCGGCGGGGCTTGGGGGCCGGGGCCGGAGTAGGCTGAGTCTTGGGCTGCGGCGCGGGGGCGTTCTGCGGGGTCTCCCCGCTGGTACGGCTGATTTTCATAAGCTTTCTCTTTTCTGTTTTGTAATCCTGTTATAGGCGGTCAGCGTTTATCTGCCGTTACAGCAGCATGCGGAAATACACATCGGTCACCGGGAATTCTCCGTGCAAAAAGGCGATCATGCCATACCCGCAGCGCCGCCCGGCCCCCAGGTAGAGCGTCTGGTTTTCGGCCAGCAGCACGCGGGCGTTTTCGGCGCCGGTCTTTTCCCGGGCAGCCTGCAGCAGTTGGTCAGCGCAGTGGTCGTTATCGGCCTGCAATTCAATAAACTGCAAAGTATCGCCTTTGGTGTAATAGAGACCGTAGCCGCGCCGGTCGGACACAACGGTCAGGCCGCGGCGGTACAGCTGAGTCATCATCTCGTTCATGGCAGTCTCCGGCAGAGTGATGCAGCCGGGCTGGCAGCGCAGGCGGCGCTCCATCAGGTGGCGCACGGTCAGGCTGTCGAACTGGGCCTGGGCCAGCAGGTTGCGGCGGATGGGTTTGCTCACCACCCGCAGCGGCAGCAGGTTTTTAAAGCCGAGGTCCGCCAGGTGGGAGGCATCAGCGGCGGTGTCCGGCGTCATCACGGCGAAATCGCAGCCGTTCTCGGCAAAGGCGCGCAGGGCGCCCTCCAACAGTTTGGGCAGCAGTTTGTCCGCCGGGACGCCTTTGTCCGCCGCCAGGCCGGTGAACCAGATGCCCTTGCGGTGGGCGTAATGCACCGGCACAGCGGCCAGCATCAGGGCGGGCGGCGCACCGGGCTTTTCCAGCAGCAGGATGTTTTCCAGCCCTGCCACCCGCTGCAGCCAGCCGGCGGCGTCCTCGGCGGAATCACCGGTGGCGGCGCGGCGCAGCCGGGTCAATGCGGTAAGATCTTCTGCGGCGGCGATCCGCAGCATAGGCTTCTCCCCTTTCCGCGCAGTTCCTTTGCGCGCAATTTAAAGGACCTTTTCCAGTTCCTTGAGGATCTCATCATTGATGCTTTCAATCGTGCGCATCCGACGCTCTTCACTGTCCGGGGCCACCGGCTCGGTGCACTCGATGCGTTTCCAGCCCAAAGTGCGGGCGCAGTACTCGGCGGCGGCACGGCTGCGGGCGATATACTCCCGGTCCTTCTCCTGGATGTCCTTTTTCTCCTCGTGGCCCTGGTAGCGTTCGGTCAGCAGCCGCTGGGAGACCTCGGGGTCGACAGCCAGATAGATGACCTCATCCGGGGTCGGGATGCCGATCTTCTTGTACTCGAAATCGAACAGCCAGTTCAAAAATCCGTCCCAGTGCATCGGCGGCAGTTTGGAGCACTGGTGTACCGCGTTGGAGGTGGTGTACCGGTCGGACAGGACTAAACCGCCCTCGCGGTAGAACTCGCCCCAGTCGGTCTTGTAGCTGGCAAAGCGATCGACGGCGTAAAAGCTGGAGGCCGCGTAGGCGTTGACATCGTCGGGATGCTCGCCAAACTCCCCTGCCAGGTACATTTTGACGAGGGCCGAGGAATTGCTCTCGTAATTCGGGAAGGTGATCTGGCGCAGGTCCGCGCCGCGCTGGCGCAGGTGGTCCGCGGTCAACTTGGTCTGGGTGCCCTTGCCGGAGCCGTCCAGACCTTCAAAAATGATGAGTTTACCCATTCGGGAGTGCCTCCTTTTTGAGTGCAGCATATTTTTCCCGTACTTCGGCCTGTTTGCCGCAGCACATGCGGCCCTCCGGGCAGGGGCCGGTCAGGCAGCGTGGGCCTGCCGCGGCAAAGATATGCGGGGCCAGCGGCAGCACGAGTTTGAGCATTTCGTCGGCCACAGCGCGGATCTCCCACTGGGCGCGGTTGCAGCAGCGCAGGTTGAAGAAGTTTTGCAGGCTGCGGCAGTTCATCGTCATGACCATCTTGGTCTCGCAGGCGTTGGGCAGCACAAAGCGGGCGTCCTCGTTGGCCTGCTTGGAGGCCTTGGCCCGTGCGGCCTTTTCATCCATGCCCTGGGCCACGAACTTGGCGGTGTGGGCGTCCTCCAGCGTGTGGACGAGCTCGAGGTATTTTTTTGCGTCGTCGTTCATCGAAGCGATGAACTGGGCCTTGGCTTCGGGGATGGCCTCGATCTCCGGCGGGATGACATAGCGGAAATCTTCGAGCCGGACATAGCGCTGGCTCTGCACGCTGAAGCTGCCGATGCGGTGGCGGGTGACCTGCGCCAGGAAGGTGCGGGACACGCCCTCGATGCCGAAGGTGAAGCTGGCGTGCTCAATGGGGCTGGCATGGCCGACATCGGAAAGTTTCTGCAAAAAGGCGGCGGTCTTCTCGGGGGTCAGGCCCTCCAGCAAAGTATCGATATGCGCGTCAGAGTAGCAGAGCTTGGCTGCGGCTGCTATGGTGCGCTCGGGGTCGTTGGTATGGGCGATCAGTTCAACCAGCATGATTTCTTCTTCCTTTTATGATAGTCCTTATTCCTCGGTCAGTTTTTTCAGCGGAGCGTAGTTGGCCATCGTCTTTTTTACACCCACGCGGTCGAACTGGATCTCAACGATGCAGTCGCCTGCGATGGGGGTAGCCTTGATGACCTTGCCCTTGCCAAACACGCGGTGCTCAACAAGGTCACCGGGGGCGTAGCTGACGGCCTCTTTCTTTTTGGGCGTGGCGGACGGCGTGCCTGCCAGCGTGGAGGTGCCAGCCCCCGCCGGGGTGGCGTGGTGGGGGTTATTGCTGCGACCATAGCCGGTGCCAAAGCCGGTGGATTGCACATTGTGGCGGCCGCCGGAATAGTTGGGGCTTTCGTGTCCGCCGCTGGCAAAGCCGCTGCTGTAACCGCCGCCAAAACCGCCGCGGGGGCGGGCGTTATACTCGCTGTTGAGGTAGCCGCGGGATGCGCCGGAGTAGCCGCTGCGCCCGCCGGGCACGTTGGTGCTGTAACTGCCGTAACCGGCGCCGAACCCACCGCCGCTGTAGGCCAGCTCGGGGCTTTGGGTCTCATCCAGCAGGTCGGAGTCGATTTCAGACAGGAAGGTGGACGGCGGGTTGCGGCGGGTCTGGCCGAAGATCAGGCGGCTGCGGGAGGAGGAAAGGTACAGTTCCTTTTTGGCGCGGGTGATAGCCACGTAGCAAAGGCGGCGCTCCTCTTCCATGTCCTCTTCATTATAGCGGGCCATGTCGCCGGGAAAAACACCGTCTTCCATACCCACAACAAAGACGTAGGGGAACTCCAGGCCCTTGGCGGAGTGGATGGTCATCATCGTGACGCTGTCGGCGTCCTGGTCATAGCTGTCCAGGTCGGAGATCAGGGCGACTTCCTCGAGGAAACCTGCCAGGGTCGCGTCCTCGCCGTTCTGGTCGACGTAGGTCTTGACCGAGCTGATGAGCTGGCCCAGGTTCTCAAGGCGGGTCTGGCCTTCCTCTTTCTGGGCTTTCAGCATAGCCTCGTAGCCGGATTTTTTCACGACCTCGCCGGCGAATTCATCCAGCGGCAGCGTGACCGAGAGGTCGCACAGCTCGCGGTATATCTCATAGAATTTTTCCAGCGGGGCGGCGGCACGCTGCAGTTCGGGGTATTCCCGCACATGGCCGATGATCTCCAGCATGGGCACACCGTTTTTGGCGGCCAGGTCGCCGATCTTTTCTATGGTGGTGGCACCGATCTTACGGGCGGGTTCATTGATGATGCGGCGCAGGCGCACATCGTCCCGCGGGTTGACGATGACGGCCAGGTAGGAGTTGATGTCCTTGACTTCCTTGCGGTCAAAGAAGCGCTGGCCGCCCACGATGCGGTACGGGATGCCCGCGCGGGCGAAGTAGGTTTCGATGGGGTTGGACTGGGCATTCATGCGGTAGAGCACGGCGTGGTCCCGCAGGTGGGCACCCTCCCGCAGATGCTCGCCGATGATGTCGGCCAGATGGCTGGCTTCGTCCTGCTCGTTGGAGGCGGTGTAGTGGTGGACCTTTTCGCCGTTGCCGTTCTGGGTCCACAGAGTCTTGCCCTTGCGGCCTGCGTTGTTTTTGATGACGCTGTTGGCGGCATTGAGGATGTTGGAAGTGGAACGGTAGTTCTGTTCCAGGCGGATGGTCTTGGCCCCCTTGAAAACCTGCTCAAAGTTGAGGATGTTCTCGATGGTGGCGCCGCGGAACTTGTAGATGGACTGGTCGTCATCACCGACAACGCAGACATTGTTGGAGCCGCCCGCCAGCAGGCGCACAAGGTTAAACTGGGCAATGCTGGTGTCCTGATACTCGTCCACAACTACGTACTTGAACTTATCCTGATAGTAGCGGCGGGCTTCCTCATCGTTTTGCAGCAGCTTGACGGTGTGGTAGATCAGGTCGTCGAAGTCCATCGCGCCCGCCTTTTTCAGCCGGGCGGCGTAGGTGGTGTAGATTTTGGAGATGAGCGCCGCCTTGGTGTCGCGGGGGGCCTCCGAGGCAATATCCTCGGCCGAGAGCAGCTTATCTTTAAAGGAGCTGATCTGGCTGACAGCTGACTTAACCGGCAGGAATTTGTCGTCGATCATCAGATCCTTGTAGATCTGCTTGATGACGCGCTGCTGGTCATCGGAATCGTAGATGGTGAAGCTTTTGGGGAAGCCGATGCGCTCGGCATCCCGGCGCAGGAAACGTACGCAGGCCGAGTGGAAGGTGGACGCAAAGACGTCGCCGCCGAGGGTCGCGCCCAGCATGGCGCGCAGACGTTCTTTCAACTCCCCTGCCGCCTTGTTGGTAAAGGTGATGGCCAGCACGTTCCAGGGGCGGGCCGGGCGCACGGCGAGATAGGCCGTTTCGCGCGGCAGGTCGCGGCCGGTGGCCACGGCAGTGCGCAGGTCGTTGAGATCCTGCTCGGTGACGGGGCGGGCCAGCTCTTTGCTGCCGTGGGCCGAGCCAAAGCGGATGATGTTGGCGATGCGGTTGACCAGCACGGTGGTCTTGCCGGAACCGGCACCCGCCAAAATCAGCAGTGGGCCTTCGGTGGTAAAGACGGCCTGGCGCTGCATGGGGTTCAGTTTGGTAAAGCGGGCTTCGATATATTGATCGCGCAGGGCGAGATATTCACTGGTAAGATCGGGCATGGAGTTTTTCCCTTTCTGGTCATTCCCCGGCAAAGGGGTCGTGGTTATTTTGCAGGCGCTTGTGCCAGGCTTTGGGGGTGGCATCGCGGAATCCGGCGGTAAGGTAGCAGCCCTCGCTCAAACTGATGGCCGTACCGCGGGCTACGCAGTTGAGCGGGTCTGGGGCGATGGCCACATCCACATGCAGTTCCCCAGCGATATAGCTGGCTAAACCCCGCAGCAGCGAACCGCCGCCGGTGAGCAGCACGCCCGACGAGGAGACGTCCGCCGCCAGTTCCGGCGGGGTGCTTTCCAGCACGGCGCGGGCCGCGGCGGCAATGCGGGAGGCAAGCTCCTGCACCGGCTCGTACAGGTCGCGGGTGTAGATGACGTGGCGGGCGGGCAAGTTCGTCTCCCAGGAGTGGCCGCGCACTTCCATCACGCCCTCAAACTCGCTTTTGGTGCAGCAGGCCACCTGCTTTTTCAGGGCTTCTGCCGTCAGCGGACCGATGGCGATCTGGAATTTTTCCTGCACATACTGGGCAATGCAGCGGTCAAAGGCGTTGCCTGCCACCGGCACGCTGGCGGCTTTTACACGGCCACCCATGCTGATGACGGCAATGTCGGTGGAGCCGCCGCCGATGTCCACGACCATGCAGCCGTGGGGTTCGCGAATCTGCAAACCGGCCCCCAGGGCAGCGGCTACCGGCTCGTCCACCAGAAAGACCTGCTTGGCCCCGGCCCCCATGACCGACTCGACCACGGCGTCAGCCTCGACGCCGGTAATCTGCGCGGGCACGCAGACCGCGATGCGGGGTTTGAAGATGCGGGAACGGCAGACCTCGTTGACAAAGCGGACGATGAGCTCATTGGTCATGCGATGGTCCTGGATGACGCCGTCCCGCAGGGGGCGCACAAGGTCGATGTAGGCGGGCGCACGGCCCACCATCTGCAGGGCTTCGTCCCCCACCGCAATGATGGTATTGGTGCGGGTATCCACCGCGCCGATGGTCGGCTGGCGGAAGACGACGCCCTGTTCTTCGGTAGCTATGATAATGGAAGTAGTTCCCAAATCAATACCGATGTCATATTGCTTCATTTGCGTTTCTCCGTAGATTTCTGCAGGGATTTCGGCAGTTCTTCGGTGGCAGCCACGGCGGCTGCGGTGATTTCGTAGGCTCCGGCCTGCTGTAAGGCCAGCGCACAGGCCGAGACCGTTGCGCCGGTGGTGATGATGTCGTCCACCAGCAGCACCCGCTTGCCGCTCAGGTCGGTGCCGGGGCGGCAGGCGTAGGCATCCTTTTTGTTGGCCAGGCGCTCCGCGCGGGTCAGCTCCTTTTGAGGCTGTAAAGGCTTTGTACTGTACAGCGGCGCAAGCACCGGGGTCTGCATTAGTATGCCCAGCCGCCGGGCCAGCAAAAGCGGCATACCGGCGGTGCCGGGCAGCGGCTCCCGCGGCGGGACCGGCACAATGTAGTGGTAACGGGGCATTCCCACCGGAGCCAGAGCTGCCGGGCGGCGGCCCGGTGTGTGGGACGGCATGGCGCCCCAGATCAGTACGGCCATGCGGTCGGCCAACTCCCGGGCACGCCACAGTTCCCCGCCGCGCTTGCAGGCCAAAATCGCATGGCGGACCTCGCCGCTGTAATAGTAGGCTGCGACGGCGCTGTTCAGGGCGTAAAAGGCATGTTCGGTCTCCGGCAGGCGGGGCGGCAGATGCACAAGGCGTTTGTCGGCAGCCTCAAAGCAGGCCGGGCAGACCGTGCCCTGCACAGCATCGCAGCCCAGCACTGCACCGCAGAACGGGCAGCGGCGCGGGTAGAGATACAGCGCGGCCTTTTCGGCCAGCAGCCTCCAATCCGGGTGGTTCATGCCTGGTCATCCCCTGCTTTGTACTTTTCGGCGGTGGGTGCAGCGGCGTCGGCCAGCAAAAAGCGCAGGCCGCTGTAGCGCATGTTCTGGCGCACATTGCGCACCATGGCTTCCTCGGTGCGGGCGGTGCCGGTCAGCACGCACAACTTGCGGGCGCGGGTGACGCCGGTATATAAAAGGTTGCGGTAGCAAAGGCGGGCGGGCACATCGGCCACCGGCAGGATGACCGCCGGGAACTCCGAGCCCTGGCTTTTGTGGACCGTAACGGCGTAGGCGGGTTCCAGCTCGGCCAATTGGTCAGCCGAGTAGACGTACTTGCGGTCGTCCATCATGACGGTGACGGCGCGGGCGTCCGGGTCAACAGCGGTGATGATACCCAGGTCGCCGTTGTAGGCGCCTACCCCGGCCTCGGCGCCGTCGCGCTCATAGGTGATGTCGTAGTCGTTTTTGATCTGCATAACCTTATCGCCCAGACGCAGAATTTTTGCGTTTTTCTCGGTGCCGATCTGCGGTTTGCCGCGCATGGGCGGGTTGAGGATCTCCTGCAAGCGTCGGTTCAGCTCCACACTGCCGGTGGGGCCGACTTTGGTCGGGCAAAGCACCTGAATATCCTTGACCGGGTCGAACCCGTAGGCCTTGGGCAGGCGGCTGCTGACCAGGTCACAGACCAGCTTCTGGCAGGCAAGGCCGGTGGACTCGATCATAAAAAAGTCGTCCTTCGGCCCGCCTTTTTGGGGCATCTGCCCTTCGACAATGCGGTGGGCGTTCTGCACGATCAGACTTTGCTGCGCCTGACGGAAGATGTCGGTCAGGCGAACAGTGGGCACGACGCCCGTGCGCAAGATCTCGCCTAGAATGTTGCCGGGACCGACGCTGGGCAGCTGGTCGGCATCGCCTACCATAATGATACGGCAGTGATACCGCGCCGCCGCCAGCAATGCCTGAAACAGCTTGACGTCCACCATGCTCATCTCGTCGAGGATGATGACATCGTATTTTAACAGGTTTTTCTCGTTATGGATGAACCGCACGCTGCCGGTGGTGTAGTCCACTTCCAGCAGGCGATGGATGGTGGAAGCGCTGTGGTGGGTCAGCTCGCTCAGCCGCTTGGCGGCGCGGCCCGTGGGGGCGCAGAGGGCGACACGGTCATACAGGGCCTCGTACAAACTCAAAATGGCGTTGACCGTGGTGGTCTTGCCGGTACCGGGGCCGCCGGTGAGCACCATGACCCGGCTGGAAAGGGCTAAGCGGATGGCCTCTTTCTGCAAAGGTGCGTACTCGAAGCCCTGGGTCATTTCCAACACACGGATGTCGGTCTCCAGCGTTTTGGGCGGCTCGGTCGGGAAGGTGGAGAGCTGGCCCAGGCGGGCGGCGATGTCTTCTTCGGCCGAAAGCAGATCCGGCAGGTAGATGTATTCGATGTTTTGGTAGGTGCGGGTGCGCAGGTCCTCGGTGGAGAGGAGTTCGTCCAGCCCTGCCTCAATGCTGGCAGGTTCCACCCGCAGGAACTTGGCGGTGGAGTCTAAGAGTTTGGCCCGCGGCAAACAGGTGTGGCCGTTGTTGGCGTTGTGGCGCAGGGCGTACAACAGCCCCGCCGCCACCCGCAGTCGGCTACCGGAATCAAACTGTAAGGCGGCGGCGATACCGTCCACCTGGGCAAACTTTAATTGCAGCGGGTCACCACAAAGCAGGTAGGGGTTCTGGGTCAGCGCCTCCACCGTGTGGGGGCCGAAGGCGCGGTACGCCGTGACCGCCTGCTGGGCAGAAAGACCGTATTTGGTGAACCAGGCCACCACCTCCCGCACACCGTACATGCGGCGGAACTCGTTGGAGATGGCGGCGGCCTTTTCCGGCGTGATGCCCTTGATGCGGCAGAGACTCTGCGGTGTCTCGGAGATGACGTTTAACGTATCCTCACCAAACATAGACACGATCTTTTTGGCTGTGGAGGGGCCGATATAGGGCAGTACGCCGCTGGAAAGGTAGCTTAACAGCGCGGTGGTATCCTGGGGCAGGCTGGCCTCGCAGGTCTCGGCCTTGAACTGCTCCCCATAGCTGGGGTGGTTGACCATGCGGCCGTAGACGGTGACACTCATGCCGTTATCCACACTGCCCACATTGCCGGCCACGATGACGTCGGTGCCGCCGGCGTCCACTTCAAACACGGCGTAGCCGGTTTCGGTGTTTTCGTAGATCATGTGTTCCACAACGCCTTCCAGCTTCATCAGCCGGTCCTGCGGTTGGTTTTCCACGCGGCGGTCACCTCCCCTTTTGGTGTTGGCAGCGGGCTGCATTTCGGCACACTACCACAATATTTTTATTATACCCCAACAAGCCCCTTTTGGCAAACAGAAAAAGCACGGGACAAGCCCGTGCTTTTTGTCGTATTTGATGGTTGAAATTTTGCAGATAAGATGCTTAGGCCAAAGCGGCTTTCAGGGCATCCACGCGGTCGGTGTTTTCCCACTTCACGCCCAGGTCCTCGCGGCCCATGTGGCCGTAGGCAGCCAGCTGGCGGTAGATGGGCTTGCGCAGGTCCAGATCGCGGATGATGGCGGCGGGGGTCAGATCAAAGACCTTCTCCACAGCGGCCTCGATCTTCTCGTCGGCTACAACGCCGGTACCGAAAGTATCCACCATGATGGAGACCGGCTTGGCAACGCCGATGGCGTAGGCCAGCTCGACTTCGCACTTCTTGGCAAGGCCGGCAGCAACAACGTTTTTGGCGACCCAGCGTGCAGCGTAGGCGGCTGAACGGTCGACCTTGCTGGGGTCCTTGCCGCTGAAAGCACCGCCGCCGTGGCGGGAGTAGCCGCCGTAGGTATCGACGATGATCTTGCGGCCGGTCAGGCCGGTATCACCCTGCGGGCCGCCCACAACAAAGCGGCCGGTGGGGTTGATGTAGTACTTGGTGTTCTCGTCAAGCAGCTCGGCGGGGATGACCTTTTTGATGACCTCGTTGAGGATGTCCTCGTGCAGCTGTTCCTGGCTGACCTTGGGGCTGTGCTGGCTGGAGATGACCACAGCGTCGATGCGCACAGGCTTGCCGTCGTTATACTCAACGGTGACCTGGCTCTTGCCGTCCGGGCGCAGGTAGTCGAGGGTACCGTTCTTGCGGACCTCGGTCAGTCGCTTGGCCAGCTTGTGGGCCAGGCTGATGGGCAGGGGCATCAGTTCGGGGGTCTCATCGCAGGCATAGCCGAACATCATGCCCTGGTCGCCTGCACCGGCAACATCATCGTTGGTGCCCAGGGCGATGTCGGGGCTCTGGCCATCGATGTTGGTGATGACGCCGCAGGTGTCGCAGTCGAAGCCGTACTTGGCGCGGTCATAGCCGATGGAACGGATGACGTCGCGGGCCACACCGGGGATGTCAACATAGCAATCGGTGGTGATCTCGCCCATGATGTGGACAAGGCCGGTGGAGCAGGTGGTCTCACAGGCTACGCGGGCACCGGGGTCTTTCTCGAGAATGGCGTCCAGGATGGCATCAGAGATCTGATCGCAGATCTTGTCGGGATGCCCCTCGGTTACAGACTCGGACGTGAAGAGAAATTTGGACATTGGGGAAAAGCCTCCTTATAAAATTCGGCAGAAACGCAACCGTGAGAAACAAAAAAGGCGCACAGCCAAAAGACCGCGCGCCAAACGCTTATCTTTCGGTTTCCCGCAGGACTTGGCACCTTGCATTTGCATGCAGGTTGCCGGGCTTCATCGGGCCTGTTCCCTCAGCCGCTCTTGATAAGTTGCTATTCTGTTGTTATGTGGATAGTTTACCATAGCTTTTGGGCAAAGTCAACGATAAAGCGTGGTACACACCAGCCAATTTGCGCAAAAGTAGGACATTTTGCGGCCTGTGTACTTATTTGCGGCCGTGCAGGATGGGCGAAAGCGGCTTATAGACCAAGAAGCAGAGCACCGCATCCAGTGCACCTTTCACGAAGGTAAAGGGCAGGTTAAACACCAGCAGGCAGGCAAGCAGGCCATTGACATTGGGGTTGATGGCCTGGTACATGCCGATGATGGCATCCAGCGGCAGATGATACATGACCACATAAGCCGGGTAAACGATGAAGTAGTTGTACGGCACCGAGACGACCGCCATAACCAGCGCGCCCAGCAGTGCGCCGACGATGGCGCCCTTGCGGGTCTTGTTGCGCTTGTAGATAAGGCCCGCCACACCGACGAAGAGTGCGCCCATCACGAAGTTGAACAGCTCGCCTACCGCGGCGGTGCTGGTGCTGGGCAGCTTGATGAGGTTTTTGATGAGGCAGACGAGGATGCCCGAGACCGGCCCATAGGCGAAGCTGGCGATCAGCGCGGGCAGCTCCGACACATCCAGCTTGACGAAAGCGGGCATGATGGGGATGGGAAATTCCAGGTACATGAGCACGGCGGCCACAGCGCCAAGCATAGCGGTACCCGTAAGAACGCGGACTTTGCTGGTAGAGTTTTGCATAATAAAATGCCTCCCGTAAAAAAGTAGTTATGAAAGCTGTTTTTTCGATAAATTCTGCGGGAGGCTTTTGCTAAAGTAAAACGCCCTGCTGCGGAAAATGGCAGCAGGGCGTTGGAAAAGGCATAGCAAACAGCTTTCCGTTTCTTTCATCCGGACTATACCGTCGGCCCCGGAATCACACCGGGTCAGCGGCTGCTACGCAGCCGGTCGCGGGCTTGCAGGATACTGCTTACCGCCGGTGGGGAATTGCACCCCGCCCTGAAACAGACTTTCTGGGCATTATTATAGCACAGGTTTTACAAATTGCAAGGGGGTGTGGTATAATACTTTTACCTTATGGCAATACCGCATAATTCTAAGTGCCGATACGGCGAGCGAGGTGCGGCAGCTGCTAAGCCAAAAGCGCAGATAATACTTTGTGTATTATCGAGCATTTTGGCAACGCAGTTGCCGTGCCGCAGCCGCCGGAGCGGTGCTTAAGCCGTTAGGCGGGAATTGTGCGGTGTTGCCTTATGAAAAAAACACAGGAGGTGCCGCGTATGCCTGCATCTGCTTTTGCCATTGAAATCGGAGAACTTATCCCCAGCGGGATCTTTTTGCTGCTGGCCCTGGTACTGCCCTTTGTGTTTTACCATGTGGGCGGCGGCTTTTTGCACCGGCTGCAAAAACATCTGCCCGAGTGGCTTTGCATTTTGACAGAGAGTTACTTAAAGCCGCTGGCCTGGGCACTGCGCCAGACGCTGCTTTTTGCGGCGGTGGGGCTGCTGCCCCTTGTGCAGAAGCATGCGACGGTGGCAGACTTTTTGGGTACGCTCTCTACCCTGCTGAACATTTATTTTCTTGCGCTGGGCGCGTGGCGGTCGGCCCCCATGTGCCGTTTGCTGCTGCGCAGTGCCCAGAACCATCTGGACCTTGCCACCAACCAGACGATGGCCCGCTTTTTTGAGAATATCTTCCGCGCGCTGGTGTTGCTGTTTGCGGGCATCGCCATGCTGGACACCATGGGCGTGCCGGTCACCGGTCTGCTGACCGGCGCCGGCGTTGCCGGCATCGCCATCTCGCTTGCGGCGCAGTCCACCCTATCGAACCTCATTGCCGGTGTGGCGCTGGTGCTGGAGCATCCCTTTGGAATTGGGGATTACATCGTGCTGGGCAGTCTGGAGGGCACGGTGGAGGATATTTCCTTCCGCTCCACCAAGTTCCGCACGCTGGATAACGTGGTGGTGTCGATCGAAAATTCGAAAGTCGCCTCGGAGTACATCTGCAACTGCGACCAGCGCAAAAGCCGCCTATGGGATTTTACCGTAGGCGTGACCTACGATACCCCGCGGGAAACGCTGGAAGTGCTGTGCCGTGACCTGACGGCGGTTTTGCAGAACGACCCGGCGGTGCTGGCTGATAAAGTGACCGTGACGGTGGATACGTTTAATGCCTATAGCATCGACCTGCGCTGCCGTATGTATGTCACCACCACCCGCCTGGCCGACTTTTTGCAGGCCAAGAACCGGCTGAACCTGCAAATTATGGATGTGGTGCACAAAGACGGATGTGACTTTGCCTTCCCGACCACGACCATTGAGATGGCGGAGAAAAAGTGACAACGGATTTTGCGCAGTTCCCCATCGTATAAACAAAGCCTCCCTTTATGTAAGGGAGGCCTTGTGCTTTGTAAACTGGAAGTTGTCAGATACTTATATAAAACTCCCGCAATAAGGATGCTAATTTTTCTGGGGACTCCAAATTTACTTCATGACCTGTTTCCGAAATTTCCTTGAATTGGGAACACTTCAGAATATCTGCAAGTTCGATTGACGCTTTTTTGTTAGCTTTGTCTTTTTCTCCACAAACGACCAATGCGGGGCAGGAGATTTGGTTCAACGAATCGCTAAAATCAAGTTCTGCCATGGTACTACACAGACTTATAAAATCGAGTTTTCCAAATCCGGTTTGTTGAAACATTGACTGCGGCATAAAATGAAACAGCGCATTTTGCAGCTTTAATAATCTCGCAGGCATCTTATACTGCGCTGCAATCAAAACCAGTGCCTTTACTTTTTGGGGATAGTCTATCGCATAGTTTAGTGCCAATACACTGCCCAAAGAGAGACCACATAATATGATATCTTCATTTTCCGCGTTACACATTTCTGAAAAAGCAGAGTAGAGAGCGGAATATGTTGCTACTTTTCCTTTGATCATTTCTGCTAAATCCAAGCATGCGCTATTTTCCGACACTTCTGTTGCGCTTGTCACCTTGTTCCAACTGTCGGCATTTTGCCCCAATCCATGCAAATATAAGTATTTCATACGTTTCCTCCACAAATTACGATTTCATTGCTTGCCGCTCTGCTATTTCAGCAATAACATGATTCCCAACACTACCGCAAGGATCGCGCCTTACTTCTTCTGCGGTCCATTCCCGCTTACCGGATGGGTTTGTCACGGCGTTTAGCCCCTTTACAGTGTATATCTACCGTTCGTTTTTTCATCATCCGGGCTTATTCCTGCTCACAAATCACCAAAAAATCATCAGTGCCGGTCTCGGTAGTGATGATGAACTCGTAATTGTACACGGTGTCCAGCTGGTATTGCAGGGCGCCGTCGGCGGTCTCGGTAAAAATGTAGTCCAGCTTGGGCTGGGGCATCACGCGGTCGTAGCCTAAGTATAGGTCAGCGATCTCCTCAGAGAAGCGCAGCTCTATCTGGTCGGCGGTCACGCCGGTCAGCGTCAGCACCGGGCTGGCGGTAGTGAAAAGCGCCGGGCGGGTCTTCCAATCCTGATCCCCGCGGCTATAGATATAGTCTACTTCCCTTTCGTCCTGCAAGGTGCAGTTGGACAGCGTGGCTTTGGCGCCGCTGCCGGGCAGTGTTTCTTGCCACACAGGGGTCATATCCGGCGTGCGGGCGCAGCCGGTCAGCAGGGCCAGCGGCAAAAGCAGCGCAGCCGGGTGCAAAATGGCGTATTTCATAAGGGGTCCTTTCCGGGATTTTCTAAATCAGGGCGCACGGTAGGGGTCGTAGGGCGGCTGTGGGAACGGCTCCCCCACTTCCAGCGTGCGGGGGCACAGGCCGGTCTCGGCCACGATGAAGCCCATCAGCATCCCCAGATGGGTGTGCAGATGGCGATACTGCGATAGAATCAGTGTAAACCGCGTCCATTCGCAGTTTTCGGGCCGCTGCAGCAGATCCTCGTCGTGCAGCGAGGTCAGATACATGGACAGCTTGGCCTTGATCGTGTAAAAATACTCGTCCATCTGGGCGCGGTCCACGCAGGCCGAGGGGTAGATCGCCAGGTCCTGCAAATGGGGCGTGTGGATGGGCGGCTCCACAAAATCGGTGGCTTTGGGGTTGATGAACCACTGGTCAAGGCTGTGCAACGCGTGGTACAAATGCTGCCACAACGGCGCACCGCCGTACAGCCGCTGCCACAGCTCGTCCGGGATGCAGTCCATCACGTTCTGTGTTTCCCACAGCGAGCGGACCGTCATCTCGGCAATTACGGCATGGTAGGATGTTTCCCGCACGCAGCATACCCCCTTTCGGGTCAGTATGCGCGGCGAAGCCGGGTTTATTCGTAGTCCGCTTCTTCCTCGCGGACCGACTTTTTCTGGGCGATCAACCGGCTGATGGGGTCCAGCAGGGCGCGCTCCTCCTGCGAGGGCGTGCGGCTGCGGGCCTGCATCAGCAGCCAGGCCAGCTCGCCGCCGATGGGCTTGCCGTAGACCCAGGCGTTGAAACCATCCTTGCAGACGGCCAGCTTGGCGTTGGCAATGTCCACCGTGGTAACGCCCGGATAATGGCGCAGCACATTTTGCAGTGCCGCTTGGCTGCCGAAGATAGACCGCACCAACTGGGCGTAAGCCAAAATAAACTTAGGCGGCATGCAGTCTGCGCCGCGGATCTCGATGCCGCCGTTGGCGCGGGCATCGAAGAAGAACATCGAGAGGATGTGCTCGATCTCGCAGCGGTCCAGCCGTGCGCCATAGATCTCCTGGGCGGTCTTACGGCCCACGCCCTTGCAGTGGCCGCCTTTGCAGGACACCACCAGCGGGCGGGTCAGTACCGTGTCGGCGTAGGCGTCAAAGCCGAAATCCGGGTCCATCAGCCGGGGCGGCACACCGCAGCGGTCGGTGTCCACATCCTGCCAGATACGGGTGCGCACACTGCAGGCGTTGTTGCGGTTTCCCTGGTAGATGGGCGCGTTGTCACTGAGCAGCCCGAAGAACGGCGTGAGCAGACAGGCCGCCCGCATTTTTTGTACAAAATCGCGTTCGCTATAATAATCAATGATCAGCTGGGTGGAGGCCGTGGCCCGCATCATCTGCACGCCGCAGGCACCTGTCTGCCGGAAGTAGCGGTCCATGGCCTCATTGCGGGGCGTGGGCACCAGAGGCAGTTCCTCGGCGCGGCGGGTGGGATGGTAGCTGACCGTCCAGGCGCGCAGACCGTGGGTGGCCAGCGTCATGCTCAGCTGCAGGTAAAAGGCGTTGTAGATGTCTACCAAGTGGATCATATCCAGCTGCGGGGCGATGCGGATCTCCATCTGGCAGGCAGATTCCAGCGTTACGCCGTACTGTTTTGTGGTAAAACCCAGGTATTGGCCATCCTGCAGAATGGGCATGTCCCCCGCCGCCTGCATCTGGCGCATGACGTTCTGCACCTGGGTAAAGGTGACGGGCTCGCCGCCCGCGTGGGTGATGAAATGCTCCACCGCCAGCCCGACGGCCAGCTTGCCCTCCGGCTTGCAGCCCGCCTGCAGGTAGGCGGCCAGGTCTTTTTTCTGTTCCTCTGCTTTTGCCATCTGCGTTCTCCCCGCGTGGTTTTGCGTGTTGATTCTTGCTTTTATTATACCCCAAAAAACTCCGCCTGGCAACGGTTTGGCAACAGTTGTCCAGACGGAGTTTTTAAGATTTTGTACTGTTATGATTCGGTGTCACCGTTTGAGATCTTTGGCTGCGGGGAAGCCGTAGGCACTGTCTGCCGCCTGCACGGCGCGCAGGATGGCATCGGCCATAACGCGGGCGGCAAGAGCGCCGACCACGTCCTGGTCGGCAGCCAAATCGCCCAGCGAGACCGCGTAGATGCTGTCGCCGTCGTTGGCCGTGTGCACCGGGCGAATGGCACGGGCGTAACCGTCGTGGGTCATGGCCGCGATCTTGCACAGGTGAGCCTTGTCAAACTTGGCGTTGGTGAACACCGCGCCGATGGTGGTGTTGCCGACGAACTTTTCCCCTGCGGCATCCAACTGCTGTAGGATGACGTCCTCGGAGTCGAGGAAGGTCTTACCGTCGTCGGCCAGCAGGCCTGCGGCCTTGCGGCCGGTGCGCCAATCGTAGATGTCCCCCAACGCGTTGACGGCCACCACCGCGCCGACCTGCAGCGGCCCCACCTGCACGGCGTAACTGCCGATGCCGCTCTTCATGCAATGGGGCATGCCCAGCAGCTTGCCGACCGTTGCGCCGGTGCCTGCACCGTAGTTGCCGTCGCGGTAGTTGCCGGTTTCGGCGTTGACACAGGCCTGATACGCCATCGCTGCATCCGGGCGGGTGTGGGCATCCCCCACCGTCAGGTCGAACAGATCGGACTGGCAAACCAGCGGGACCTTCGTAACGCCCACATCAAAGCCGATGCCGCGTTCCTCCAAGTAGCGCATCACGCCGCCTGCGGCGTCCAGCCCAAAGGCGCTGCCGCCGCCCAACAGAATGGCGTGGATGACCTGTGCTGCGGCCGTGGGCTTGAGCAGTTCACTCTCCCGCGAAGCAGGCCCGCCGCCGCGCACATCAAGGCCCACGGGGGCACCGGTTTCGCCCAGCAGAAACACCGTACAGCCGGTGCCCGCCTGGGCGTTTTCGGCCTGGCCGATCTTTAAGTTTTGTAATTCAGTGATGGAAATTTCATGCATAGAGCAGCCTTCTTTGTTGTTTATTTTTAACGTTCCACCGATATTGCCATGCGGTGGTAGGTGTGACGGATGCCGCGGACGGCGATGGAGTAGGCCATGATGTTTTCGGCCAGCGCCATGCCTGTGTAGCCGGTGTCACCGATGTGGTGGATGTCGGTGCCCGCCATTTTGCACATCAGGGCGATGCGTCGGATGGTATCGGTGTCGGCGCCCTCCTGCGAGGTGCCGATGGCCGTGATGGTCAGTGCGCCGTGACGGTGTGCGCAGCTGATGAGGGTGCGGGCGTACTCCATCGTGATGCCCGGCACCGTGCCGGGGGCTGGCAGCAGAATGATGTCCGCACCGGCGGCGGTAAAGTCGGCAATGTCGGCCTCGGTCAGGATGCTCTCGGCGGCCTCGGTCAACACGCCGGCGGCGTGCATTTTGCCTGCCGCCAGCACGATGCTGTCCCCCACCGCTGCCTTGAATTTGCGCAGTGTTTCGATGATGGCCGGGTTGGACACGCCCATGCCGGGGTTGCCGGTGAGGAGGATGAAATCCACCCCCAGTTCCTTGGCGCGCAGGGCGTTTTCCACCGTGGCGCGGCGCCCGGCAGACATTTTCCAGATGGGGTCTGTCTCGCCCTCCTCGCCTTCGGCCACCGGCTCCAGATTGATGCCGATGGGGCGGCCCGTCAGTTTTTTCAGCATACGGACGGTGTTTTCCGGCTCCGTTTCCGGCAGGCCGTTGATGACCGGGTGCTGCACATCGAACATGTTCAGCAGCAGGATGTCCGCACCCATCGAGGCCGCGAACTCGGCGTTGGTCACATTGCCCAGCAGCGGCTGCACCGTACCGATGGTCTCGCAGGCAATCACGCGCCCCTCGCTTTTCTGGATGGATTCCAGCAGGTCAGCTTTAGAAAACCCACGAAAATCCGACGCGCAGCAATCAAGTAAACGTTTAGGCATTGTTTTTCTCCTTGTAGGATCTTTATAGAGGTGTCAGTTCTTTTTGCATGGGGATATAAGCGGAAAAATCGTTAGGGATTTCGGGGCCGCAAACAGCATAACCGTTTTTTGTCCAGAACGAGTAGCTTTGCGGGTTGCCTTTATCGACTGCCAGACGGCTATGGCACATACCATTGTTGCGCATAGTATTTTCTATATCGGCTACGATACGGCTGCCGATCCCCTGGCCTTGGCGAGACTTATCCACCATGAAAAAGCCAATGTAACCTGTGGTTTCATTTGGATAGGCCAGAATCATATCAACTACTGCAGCCAGCGCTGCGCCATCAAAAAAGCCAATATAAAATTTGTCTGCCATCGTTTTGCCCGGCGGCAATGCGGACATATCGTCCAAAATGCTCTGCCAGGTAACAAAGGGTGGATGATACTGGTAAAACAGCGTGTTTTGGGATGCCATTGCGTAGATTTTTTCTATATCGGCATTGACCGGCTGCAGTTTGCGAACTGAACAATCAGGTAATAAAGTTTGCATTTGTACGCATGGCACCTCCCGTTCCATTTCTTTGATTATAGCAAATGACACCGTCCCTTTCAACACAAAAAGCCCTGCATAAAACAGTACAGTGACATTTACTTCGTTGTACCATTATAACTTTTATCTCTGATTTCTATAAATTCTTTATTAAGTCATGCCGGAATTCGCTGACATATGATCCCATTTCTTTTGGCGGTTCCTTCATACCATTTTTAAACCAGTAATCAAACATTCCCGTATAACCATGCAAAAGAAAGCAATAACAATTGGAAAACCGCATTACCGCCCTCAAATTTGTAAATTGGAGTCAACGCGGAGTCAGCAAAAAGAAAAAGCCTGTATATTGAACGATAGAACGTTCAATATACAGGCTCTATTTAGGTTTTGCGATTATTCAAACTCGATGGTTGCCGGGGGTTTGGTGGTGTAGTCGAACATGACGCGGTTGATGTTCTTGACTTCGTTGACGATGCGGTTGGCGGCGTTGGTGATGGTCTCGGTGGGCAGGATGGTGACCTCAGCCGTCATAAAGTCGGTGGTGGTCACGGCGCGCAGGGCGATGGCGTAGTCGTAGGTGCGCTCGTCACCCATGACGCCGACGCTCCGCATGTTGGTCAGCGCGGCAAAGTACTGGCTGGGGCGCTGGGCCATGGGCAGCTTGTCCACTTCCTCGCGCCAGATGGCGTCGGCATCCTGGACGATAGCGACCTTTTCGGGGGTCACATCGCCGATGATGCGGATGGCCAGGCCCGGGCCGGGAAATGGCTGACGGGCGACCAAGTACTCGGGCAGACCCAGTTCGCGGCCGGCCTGGCGGACTTCGTCCTTGAACAGGTCGCGCAGCGGCTCAACGATCTCCTTAAAGTCGACGTAGTCGGGCAGGCCGCCAACATTGTGGTGGCTCTTGATGGTAGCGCTCTCACCGCCGAGGCCGCTCTCGACCACGTCGGGATAGATGGTGCCCTGGGCCAGGAAGTCCACGGCGCCGATCTTCTTGGCTTCATCCTCGAACACGCGGATGAACTCCTCGCCGATAATCTTGCGCTTGCGCTCCGGGGCGCTCTCCCCTGCCAGCTTCTTATAGAAGCGATCACGGGCATCGACGCAGACAAAGTTGATGTCAAACTGGCCGCCTTCACCGAACACCTCGCAGACCTGTTCGCGCTCGTTCTTGCGCAGCAGGCCGTGGTCAACGAACACGCAGGTCAGCTGCTTACCGATAGCCTTGGCCAGCATGGCAGCGCAAACACTGGAATCCACACCACCGGACAGGGCGCAGAGCACCTTGCCATCGCCGATCTTCTCGCGCAGGGCCTTGACGCTGTTCTCCACGAAGGAGTCCATCTTCCAGGTACCGGCACAGCCGCAGACGTTGTACACAAAGTTGTGCAGGATCTGGGTGCCGTTCTCGGTGTGCAGAACCTCCGGGTGGAACTGCACGCAGTACAGGCCGCGGGGCTTATCCTGGGCAGCGGCCACCGGGCAGTTGGGGGTGTGAGCCACAATTTCAAAGCCGGGGGCGGCCGTCTCGATATAGTCGTTATGGCTCATCCAGCAGACGTTTTTGTCTGGCAGGCCGGCGAACAACGGGCTGGTGGTGTCCAGGTCGACCACGGTCTTGCCGTACTCGCGCTCAGGGGCTTTGCAGACCTTGCCGCCCAGCATGTGCATCATCAACTGGCTGCCGTAGCAGATACCCAGGATCGGCACGCCCCAGGTGTAGATCTCGGGGTCGATGGTCGGCGAATCCGGCAGGTAGGCGCTGTTGGGGCCGCCGGTAAAGATAATGCCCTTGGGGTTCTTGGCCTTGATCTTGGCCAGATCGGTGCGGTACGAATAGATCTCGCAATAAACGTTACATTCACGGACGCGGCGGGCAATCAGCTGGTTATACTGGCCGCCAAAATCCAATACGATAACGGTTTCCTGCTGCATGGATGTACTCCCTTCTCTATGTATGTCATATTTGTGGTATGCCATATGTCTATTAGTATACCACACTGTACACCAAAAAACAACATAAAAACAGGCGCTCACCTTACAGTGAGCGCCTGAATTATGCTGTTTTAGAGCGGGAAATTACTTCTCGATCTTGGAAACAACGCCGGAACCAACGGTGTGGCCGCCCTCGCGGATAGCGAAACGCAGGCCCTCTTCCATGGCGACGGGGGTGATCAGCTCAACATGCATATCGACGTTGTCGCCGGGCATGCACATCTCGGTGCCCTCGGGCAGGGTGATGATGCCGGTAACGTCGGTGGTGCGGAAGTAGAACTGAGGACGATAGTTGTTGAAGAACGGGGTATGACGGCCGCCCTCTTCCTTCTTCAGGACGTAAACGTGGCCATCGAAGGTGGTGTGGGGATGAACAGAACCGGGCTGGCACAGGCACTGGCCACGCTCGATCTGGTCACGGTCAACGCCACGCAGCAGGGCGCCGATGTTATCGCCAGCCTGAGCAAACTCCAGGCTCTTGCGGAACATCTCCAGGCCGGTGATGGTGGTGGTCATCTTCTCTTCCTTGATACCGACGATTTCCATCTGATCGCCAACGTGAGCAGTGCCACGCTCGACACGACCGGTAGCAACGGTGCCACGGCCGGAGATGGTCATAACGTCCTCAACGGGCATCAGGAAGGGCTTGTCAGCAGCACGGTCAGGAGTGGGGATGTAGCTATCAACAGCGTCCATCAGCTCCCAAATGCACTTGTACTCAGGGGCGTTGGGGTCGGTAGAAGTGGACTCCAGAGCCTTCAGAGCGGAACCACGGATGATGGGGGTGTTGTCGCCATCGAAGTCGTACTCGTTCAGCAGCTCACGGATTTCCATCTCGACCAGATCCAGCAGCTCGTCGTCGTCGACCATGTCGCACTTGTTCATGAAGACAACGATCTTGGGCACGCCAACCTGACGGGCGAGCAGGATGTGCTCACGGGTCTGAGGCATGGGACCATCGGTAGCAGCAACGACCAGAATAGCGCCGTCCATCTGAGCAGCACCGGTGATCATGTTCTTGATGTAGTCAGCATGGCCCGGGCAGTCAACGTGGGCGTAGTGACGCTTCTCGGTGTGGTACTCAACGTGAGCGGTGTTGATCGTGATGCCACGAGCCTTCTCCTCGGGAGCCTTGTCGATGCTGGAGTAATCCATGAAGTCGGCGTCGCCCTTCAGAGCCAGAGTCTTGGTGATGGCAGCGGTCAGGGTAGTCTTACCATGGTCAACGTGACCGATGGTGCCAATGTTGACGTGCTCCAAAGAGCGGTCAAATTTTTCCTTTTCAGCCATTGGAAGTGTCCTCCTTTAATTAAAACAATTTAATTGCCTTGCGTAAGGCTATAATACAAGATTTTACGAGAAAAATCAAGTAAAATTTATGAAATAGTTACGCTTTAGCGCGGTCGCTCATGATCTTGTCGGCGACACTCTTGGGAACCTGCTGATATTCATCAGGCTCCATGGAGTACTGGCCACGGCCCTGGGTCTTAGAACGCAGGTCGGTAGCATAGCCGAACATCTCAGACAGAGGAACCAAAGCGGTAACACGAGCGGTGCCACCCTCAGACTCCTGGTTGTTGATCTGACCACGGCGGCTGTTCAGGTCGCCGATAACGTTGCCCATGTACTCATCAGGCACGATAACGTTGACCTTCATGATGGGCTCCATGATGACGGGATCGCACTTCTTCATGGCCTCCTTGAAAGCCATAGAACCGGCGATGGAGAACGCCATTTCAGAGGAGTCGACCTCATGGTAAGAACCATCCCACAGGGTGACCTTGACATCGACGACGGGATAGCCAGCGAGAACGCCGGACTTCATAGCGCCCTGAATGCCCTGATCGACAGCGGGGATATATTCCTTCGGGATAGCGCCGCCAACGACACCGTTGACGAACTCGTAACCCTTGCCGGGGTTGGGCTCAACCTTGATCTTAACGTGACCGTACTGGCCCTTACCACCAGACTGGCGGGCGTACTTGGTCTCCTGGTTGGCTTCCTTGCGAATGGTCTCGCGGTAAGCAACCTGGGGAGCGCCAACATTAGCCTCGACCTTGAACTCGCGGAGCAGACGGTCGACGATGATCTCCAGATGGAGCTCGCCCATGCCGGCGATGATGGTCTGACCGGTCTCTTCATCGGTCCAAGTACGGAAGGTCGGGTCTTCTTCAGCGAGCTTTGCCAGAGCAATGCCCATCTTCTCGGAGCCGGCCTTGGTCTTGGGCTCGATAGCAACACGGATAACGGGCTCGGGGAAGTTCATCGACTCGAGGATGATGGGATGCTTCTCGTCGCACAGGGTGTCACCGGTGGTAGTATTCTTCAGGCCGACAGCAGCCGCGATATCGCCAGCGTAAACGGTGTCGATATCCTTACGGTTGTTGGCGTGCATCTGCAGGATACGGCCGATACGCTCGTTGTTATCCTTGACAGAGTTGTAAACGGTGGTGCCTGCATCCAGGGTACCGGAGTACACACGGAAGAAGCAGAGCTTACCAACGTAGGGGTCAGTCATGATCTTGAAAGCCAGAGCTGCGAAAGGCTGGTCGTCGGAAGAGATACGATCCTCTTCCTCGCCGGTCTCGGGGTTGGTGCCCTTGATGGCTGCAACGTCGGTAGGAGCCGGCATGTAGTCAACAATAGCATCCAGCAGCTTCTGAACGCCGCGGTTCTTGTAGGAGGAACCACAGACAACAGGAACGATCTCGTTGGAGATGGTAGCCTTACGCAGAGCAGCCTTGATCTCTTCCTTGGTCAGCTCTTCGCCTTCCAGGTACTTCATCATCAGCTCTTCGTCGGTCTCGGCAACAGCCTCGATCAGCTTGTCATGGTACTCCTGGGCCTTCTCCTGCATATCCTCAGGAATCGGCTCAACGCGGACATCATTGCCCATGTCATCATAGTAGATGTCAGCCTGCATATCAATCAGGTCGATAATACCCTTGAAGGTATCCTCCTGACCAACGGGCAGCTGGATGGGCACACCGTTGGCGTGCAGACGATCATGGAGCATCTGAACGCAGCGGTAGAAATCGGCACCCATGGTATCCATCTTGTTGACGTACACCATACGGGGAACCTTATACTCGTCAGCCTGACGCCAGACGGTCTCAGACTGCGGCTCAACACCGCCCTTAGCGGCCAGAACGGTAACGGAACCGTCCAGAACACGCAGGGAACGCTGAACCTCAACAGTGAAGTCAACGTGGCCCGGGGTGTCGATGATATTGATACGATGACGGTTCTTCTTGAAGAGAGCCGGATCGTGCTGGGTCTCGGTATGGCTCCAGTAGCAGGTGGTAGCAGCAGAAGTGATGGTGATACCACGCTCCTGTTCCTGCTCCATCCAGTCCATCGTAGCAGCGCCGTCATGAACTTCACCGATCTTATGGTTGATACCGGTGTAGTACAGGATACGCTCGGTGGTGGTGGTCTTACCTGCGTCGATGTGGGCCATGATACCGATATTACGGGTCATTTGCAGAGATACATCTCTCGGCGTTGCCATGGCTTATACCTCCTCGACAGCGAATCAATAACGATAGTGGGCAAAAGCCTTGTTGGCCTCGGCCATCTTGTGCGTATCCTCGCGCTTCTTGACAGAACCGCCGACACCGTTGGTGGCGTCGATGATCTCAGCGGCCAGACGAGCAGACATGGTCTTCTCGCCACGGGCACGGCTGTAAGCGGTGAGCCAACGCAGACCCAGGGTCTCACGGCGGGCCGGGCTGACCTCCAGGGGAACCTGGTAGTTAGCACCGCCGACGCGGCGGGTCTTGCACTCGAGGTTAGGCATGATGTTCTCCATAGCCTTCTCGAACATCTCGAGCGGGTCGTTGCCGGTCTTTTCCTTCACGATGTCAAATGCATCGTAAACGATCTCCTGAGCAACACCTTTCTTGCCATCCAGCATGATGTAGTTGACCAGACGGGTGACAACCTTGGAATTGTAGATAGGATCAGCCAGAACTTCGCGCTTAGCGACATTACCTCTTCTGGGCATCTTTCTTCCCTCCTTCACATAAATGATATCATCGGTACTCGAAAGTTTAGAAACTCCCGTTGTGCCACAAAAAAGGCTTGGCCTATTTTATGGCGAAAAGATGTTTCCTTACTTCTTGGCACCGGCCTTGGGGCGCTTAGCACCGTATTTGCTGCGGGCCTGGTTACGGTTCGCAACACCCTGGGTATCCAGAGTACCACGGATGATGTGGTAACGGACACCGGGCAGATCCTTGACACGACCGCCACGGATCAGAACAACGCTGTGCTCCTGCAGGTTATGGCCGATACCGGGAATGTAAGAGGTGACCTCGATACCATTCGTGAGGCGGACACGGGCAACTTTACGCAGAGCAGAGTTAGGCTTCTTGGGGGTCATGGTACGGACGGCAGTGCAGACACCGCGCTTCTGCGGGCTGTTCATGGTGGTGTACTGCTTCTTCTGGGAGTTGTAGCACTTCTGCAGAGCAGGGGCAGTGCTCTTCTTGACCAAGACCTCACGACCTTTGCGCACGAGCTGGTTAAAAGTAGGCATTTCTTTTCTCCTTTCTTCACATATTCACGTTCGTTTTACCGGAGCCGCGGCATTTTTGCCGCACTACTCCCTGGAACTCACGCAATGTTTAGTTTACAGGATTCGCGGCCCGTTGTCAAGAGTATTGCCAAAAAAACTTTGAAAAAATCGTGCAATACGGAGAATTTTTGTTTTCGCAGGCTAAAATGTGGATTTCGGGCCTATGGGCCAGGGCCTGACGCCTTTTTATAAGGCGGTGCATAAGATGAACAGGGTGCCTACTCCCCTGCCCAAGGTTTGTGTAAGCGCTTTTTGTCCATGCTTCAACAACATTTGTCTAGTTTGCACAATTTACAATGTCAGAATTCATGATTTTGTCGAGTCATTTTTTGTTGCAGCTTTATGCGCCATCTGGTATAATAAGGCTGTAGATAACTCCCGGGCGTTCCGGGGGACCAAATCACCCTTGGTTTTATTTTTAAGGAGGTATTGACAATGAAAAAACTTCTCTCCGCCCTGCTCGCCATCTGCATGGTCTGCATGTTCGCCGTTCCCGTTTTTGCAGACGCCAACGATGATTACATCGCCGCTGTAAAAGCCTATCAGCAGGAGATCGCCGCCAAAGAAGCCGCCTACACGGCCGCTGTCAATGCCTACTCCAAGCAGGCTAAGGCAAAGGCCGACGCCGACAGTGCCGCGATCCTGAAGGCTGCTAAAGCTGCCCAGGCCAAGGCCGATGCAGAGTGCCTGGCCGTGATCGCCGCCGGCAAGGCCGCTCAGTCTGAGGCGGACGCCAAAGTGGCCGCTGTGATTGCCGCCGGTAAGGCTACCCAGGCCGCAGCCGACAAGCGCGAAGCCGCTTATGCCGATGCCGTGAAGGCATTCCAGGCACAGGTAGCCGCCCGCGAAGCCGCCTATTTGAAGGCAGTTCTTGGCAAGTAACACCTTATATAACAGCAAAAGGGGCACCCTCGCGGGTGCCCCCTCCTTTTTATTGTTACTGCAGCTTTGCCAGGGTAGCTTCGGCGTCATCGAGGATGCGCTCGAACTTTTCGAGGGCAGCGTCGACTGGGGCCGGGGTGGCCAGGTCAACACCGGCGTGGCGCAGCTCATCCAGCGGGTAGGCGCTGCCGCCCATGGAGAGGAACTCCTTGTAGCGCTTGACGGCAGGCTCGCCCTCTTTGAGGATGCCCTCGGACAGGGCCACGGCGGTGGAGTAGCCGGTGGCGTACTTGTAGACGTAGAACGGACGGTAGAAGTGCGGGATGCGTGCCCACTCGTACTGGATCTCGTCATCGATGACCATGTCGTCGCCGAAGTAGTCGATGACCAGGCGCTTATACAGGGCGTTGAGAGCGGAGGCGTTCAGGGCCTCGCCGCGCTCCACCATGGCGTGGGCCTCGCGCTCAAACTCAGCAAACATCGTCTGGCGGTAGACGGTGCCCTTGAAGTTCTCCAGGTACTGGTTCAGCAGATAGAGGCGGGTCTGGGGGTCGTTCTCGTTCTGGAGCAGCTGCTCGATGAGCAGGTTCTCGTTGACAGTGGACGCGACCTCGGCCACGAACAGCGTGTAGTCAGCATACTGCGGCGGCTGATGCTTGCGGGAGCGCCAGCTGTGCATGGTATGGCCCATCTCGTGGGCCAGGGTGGAAACGCTGTCCAGCGTGCCGCTGAAGTTCAGCAGGATATAGGGGTTGGAGTCATAGCAGCCGCCGGAGTAAGCGCCGCCGCGCTTGCCGCGGTTGGGATAAACGTCGATCCAGCCCTCGTTGTAGGCTTTCTGCACGTCCTTCTGGTAGTCCTCGCCCAGGGGGGCAACGGCTTTCAGCACCATCTGCTGGGCGGTCTCGTAGGTGTAGGACTTCTTCAGGTCACCGACCAGCGGGGCATAGACATC
The DNA here is from genome assembly GCA_025758045.1 of Oscillospiraceae bacterium. Classification (NCBI taxonomy): domain Bacteria; kingdom Bacillati; phylum Bacillota; class Clostridia; order Eubacteriales; family Oscillospiraceae; species Oscillospiraceae bacterium. The sequence goes on from CP107208.1 coordinate 2,966,940, forward strand.
ATAGAAATGCAGCTCGTCGACGCCCAGCATCTTTTTGCGCAGGCGGACGTAGCGGTGCATGGCGGGCATGTGCTTGCGGACGGTGGCGACCAGGTTGTCGTAGACCTCCACGGGCACATTCTCCCCTGCCATGGACATGGCACGGGAGGACTCATAGTGGCGGGCGCGAGCCTCGGCGGTGGCAGCCTTGACAGCACCGGCGTAGGTGGCGGCCATGGTGTTGATGTGCTGGCGGTAGCCCTTGTAGAAGCTGCGAAAAGCATTCTCGCGCAGGACACGGTCGGTGCCCATCTCGATGGGCACGAAGTTGGAGCCGGTGACCTCAACTTCTTCACCCTCGGTGTTCTTGGCGGGGTCAAAGACGAGGTCGGCGTCCTCGAGGTTGTGGTAAGCCTCGGAGGGAGCCTGCATTACCTCGCCAAAGCTGGCCAGCAGCTTTTCCTCGGCCTTGGAGAGGGTGTGGGGCTTGCTGCGCAGCAGGTCCTCCAGATTGAACTTGTAGTCGGCCACGGCGGGATCGTTGACGATGGCGGTCAGGGTCTCCTCGGGCAGGGCCAGGATCTCCGGCCGGGCGAAGGACAGCGCGGTGATAAGCTTGACATACTTGCTGTTGATGCGGGCGTACATACTCTGGGCAGCCTCGCCGCGGGTGTCCTCATCGTGGCGCATGCTGGCGTAGCAGTAGAGCTGCTCGACCTTGCGGTTCAGCTCGGTGGTGGCGTCCAGATAAGCGCCGATGGTGATGGCGTCGGACAGCTTGCCCGCAAAGGCGGCTACGCTGTCGATCTCGGCATCGAGGTTTTCGAGGGCGGTCTCCCAGGCAGCGTCGCTTTCAAACATCGGCGTCAGGTCCCACTGGAACTTCGGATCCAGTTCGCTGCGTTCTTTTAAAATTTCAGCCATGGTTTTCTCCTTATCCTATCCTTATTATAGAAGCGCTTTTTCCCAATCGGCGGGCTTGAAGCCGGGCAGGACGAAGTCCTCCCCTACCAGCAGCGGGCGCTTGACCAGCATGCCGTCGGTGGCCAGCAGAGCAATCTGCTCCTCCTCGGTCATGGCATCCAACTTATCTTTCAGCCCCAGGGACCGGTAAACCAGGCCACTGGTATTGAAGAATTTGCGGGCCGGCAGGCCGCTGCGGGCAATCCACTGCCGCAGTTCTTCGACCGTAGGTTTTTCCTCTTTGATATGGCGCGGGGTGTAGGCGATGCCATGGTCGTCCAGCCATCTTTTGGCCTTCTGGCAGGTGGAGCACGGCGGATACTGCAAAAACAGCATAACGGTCACTTCCCTTTCCGGTTGGGTGGTTTGCGGTTAATTTATTATAACCCGCCGCCGTGTGTGTGTCAATGTAAGAGAAAGTGCTCCCCTGCTTTTTTTCGTATGTACGTTTGTAAACGAAGCGTCGGTTTACAATTCGGCCTCCGTGTGCTACGCTTGTTGCAGATTATATACGGAGGGATTAAACATGGACGCTAAAAGTTTCGGAGCCTTTATTGCCGACCAGCGCAGGACGCTGGGACTGACACAGGCAGAGGTTGCTGCACGCCTCCATGTGACAGACAAAGCGGTAAGCCGCTGGGAGCGCGGCGTTGGATTACCCGATATAAACACGCTGGAGCCGCTGGCCCAAGTACTGCACCTGACATTAGACGAATTAATTCACACAGGGACCTCCGGCACGGGCAGCGGTGCGGATTCTGTTAAGACTTTTGTCGATCTGTTTTCTCCGCAGAGCCGGTATGCCGGTCAACTTCTCCGTGCCATATGTCTGCTGTTATCCATCCTGTTTTGTCTGGCAGGGCTTTTGCTATGTCCGGACAGCCTTGCAATTTTGTGGGATGTCGGCGCACAGATCGTCCCTGCTTCCTACGCCGCAAAGTTCTTTATCTTTCCTACTGCGGCATTGCTGCAATGTCTGGCATTATTTTTCTGGCACTTTTGTGATGCCCATATATCACTTTGGGAAACGCAATTTTTGGCATGGCTCAGTGCTTTTCAGCCCCGGTTTTCGCAATTTGTCCGGCTTCTGCGCGAAACCGTATTCTTCTTCCTTTTTGGCTTTGCGATTCCCTTTTGTGAGTTATTAACGATTTTGCTGAATCTTTCTCGATTTTGACTTTTTGCAAACACCGCACATAAAAAATCCCGCCACCAAACGGTGACGGGATTTTTATTTACAGATTAGTGGTCGTAAGCGGCTTCGGCGGCGTCGCGGGCGATCTCAGCCTGGACGAGCTCTTCCTCGACCTCCGGCAGACCAGTGCCGGCGGGGATGAGCTTACCGATGATGACGTTCTCCTTCAGACCGGCCAGCGGGTCGACCTTACCCTTGATGGCGGCTTCGGTCAGGACACGGGTGGTCTCCTGGAAGGAAGCAGCGGACAGGAAGGAGTCGGTGGCCAAGCTGGACTTGGTGATACCAAGCAGGACCTGGCTGGCCTGGACCAGCTTCAGATCGGTCTCGCCGGCATCGATGCGGGCCTGGATCTCCTCGTTCTTGATCATGACATCGCGGCGGTTCACGATGCTGCCCATGATAAAGTCGCTGGAGCCGGAATCCTCGATGCGGACCTTACGCATCATCTGGCGGACGATGACTTCGATATGCTTATCGTTGATGTCAACGCCCTGCAGACGGTAGACCTTCTGAACTTCGCTGATCAGGTAGTTCTGGGTGGCGATGGGACCCTGGACGGCCAGAATATCCTGGGGATAAGCGTGGCCTTCGGTCAGCAGAGCACCCTTGGCGACGACGTCGCCCTCCATGACCTTGAGGCGCTGACCGAACGGGATCAGGTAGCTCTTGGTGATGGGTGCGCCGTTCTCGTCCACGCCGTTGATCTCGGCATGGCGGGTCTTCTTGGTATCGTCGATGTGGACGGTACCGCCGATCTCGGACATGATAGCCATGGCCTTCGGGCGGCGGCTCTCGAACAGTTCCTCAACACGAGGAAGACCCTGCGTGATATCTTCGGCAGATGCGATACCGCCGGTATGGAAGGTACGCATGGTCAGCTGGGTACCGGGTTCGCCGATGGACTCGGCAGCGATGATACCGACAGACTCGCCGACCTTGACACACTCGCCGTTGGACATGTTGGAGCCGTAGCAGCGGGCGCAGACGCCGACGTGGGCACGGCAGGTCATGACGGAGCGGATCTCCAGCTCGGTGATACCGGCGTTGGCGATCTTCTCGGCGTCGAACATATCCATCATCTTGTCCTTGCTGACCAGGAGCTCACCGGTGGTGGGGTCCATAACGTCATGCAGGGCGTAGCGGCCGTTCAAGCGCTCCTTGAAGCTCTCGACAACGGAGTTACCTTCGCTGATCTCGCGGACCCAGATACCCTCGGTAGCGTGGCAGTCTTCCTCACGGATGATAACTTCCTGGGAGACATCGACCAGACGACGGGTCAGGTAGCCAGAGTCAGCGGTACGCAGAGCGGTATCAGCCAGACCCTTACGGGCGCCTCGAGAAGAAATGAAGTATTCCAGGATATTCAGGCCTTCACGGTAGTTAGCACGAATGGGCATTTCCAGGGTCTTACCGGCCGTGTTAGCCAACAGACCGCGCATGCCGGCCAGCTGCTTGATCTGGTCCATAGAACCACGAGCACCAGAGTCGGACATCATATAGATGGGGTTGCGCTGGTGGTGGGCCTTCAGGTTGTTGCTCAGAGCATCGGAAACTTCCTCGGTAGCAGCCTGCCAGATAGCAACGGTGCTGCGGTAGCGCTCCTCGTCCGAAATAAGACCGCGGTTGAAGTTCTTCATGACCTTCTCGATCTTCTTATCGGCGGCGGCCAGGATCGCGGGCTTCTCATCGGGGATGATGGCATCGGGAACGGCGACCGTGATAGCGGACAGCGTGGAGTACTTATAACCCTGTGCCTTGATCTGATCCAGCATCATGGCGCAGACTTTGGTGCCATGCTTGGTCAGGCAGCGGCTGATGATGTCAGGCAGACCTTTCTTGGTCAGCTTGTCGCTCTTACCGCCGGAAGCGATCTTCAGGGTACGGGGGTTCATCTCGTAGTCGAACTTGGTAGCCGGGTCGGTACGATCGACATAGCCCAGGTCCTGCGGGATGGGGTTGTTGAAGATGATCTGACCCATGGTGGTGTCGACCAGAGCGGTCTCCTCCACACCGTCGAAAGTCAAGGTGCGGCGCACCTTGATGGGTGCCTGCAGCGTGATCAGGCCGGAAGAGTAAGCCATCATAGCCTCGCTCTCATCGCGGAAGATCTTGCCGTGGCCCTTATCATCGGGGTTGACCAGGGTCAGGTAGTAGCTGCCCAGGATCATATCCTGCGTGGGCACGGTGACGGGCTCGCCGTCAGAGGGCTTCAGCAGGTTGCCGGAGGCCAGCATCAGCATCTTGGCTTCACGCTGGGCCTCGGTGGACAGCGGCAGATGGACAGCCATCTGGTCGCCGTCGAAGTCGGCGTTGAAGGGGGTGCAGACCAGGGGGTGCAGCTTGATGGCACGGCCCTCGACCAGGACAGGTTCGAAAGCCTGGATGCCCAGACGGTGCAGCGTAGGTGCACGGTTCAGCAGGACGGGGTGGCCCTTGATGACGGTCTCCAGAGAGTCCCAAACCTCGGGGCGGGCACGCTCGACCATCTTGCGGGCGGACTTGATATTGTTGGCCTTCTCCTTCTCGACCAGGTCCTTCATGACGAAGGGCTTGAACAGCTCGAGGGCCATCTCCTTGGGCAGACCGCACTGATACATCTTCAGCTCGGGGCCGACGACGATAACGGAACGGCCGGAGTAGTCAACACGCTTGCCCAGCAGGTTCTGGCGGAAGCGGCCCTGCTTGCCTTTCAGCATATCGGACAGGGACTTCAGCGCACGGTTGTTGGCGCCGGTGACCGGGCGGCCGCGGCGGCCGTTATCGATCAGGGCATCGACAGCTTCCTGCAGCATACGCTTCTCGTTGCGCACGATGATGTCGGGCGCCCCCAACTCCAGCAGGCGGCGCAGACGGTTGTTGCGGTTGATGACACGGCGATACAGATCGTTCAGGTCGGAGGTGGCGAAACGGCCGCCATCCAGCTGCAGCAACGGGCGCAGATCCGGCGGGATCACGGGGATGACCGTCATGATCATCCACTCGGGGCGCTGGTTGCTCTCCAGGAAGCTCTCGACGCACTCGAGACGCTTCAGCAGGCGGACGCGCTTCTGGCCGTTGGCATGCTCCAGTTCCTCGCGCAGCTCGGCAGAGAGCTTTTCGAGGTCGATCTCAGCCAGCAGCTTCTGGATGGCTTCAGCACCCATGCCGGCTTCAAACGTATCCTCGTACTTTTCGCGCATCTCCTTGTACTCGCGCTCGGTCAGCAGCTGTTTTTTCTCCAGCGGGGTGAAACCGGGGTCGGTAACGATGTAGTTGGCGAAGTAGAGGACTTTATCCAGCTGACGGGGGCTGATGTCCAGCATCAGGCCGATACGGCTGGGGATACCCTTGAAATACCAGATGTGCGAAACGGGTGCAGCCAGCTCGATGTGGCCCATGCGCTCACGGCGGACCTTGGCGCGGGTGACTTCAACACCGCACTTATCGCAGATCTTACCCTTGTAGCGGATGCGCTTGTACTTACCGCAGTGGCACTCCCAGTCCTTAGTAGGTCCAAAAATGCGCTCGCAGTACAGGCCGTCGCGCTCCGGCTTCAGGGTACGGTAGTTGATGGTTTCGGGCTTGGTGACCTCACCATAGCTCCAGGCACGGATCTGGTCCGGGGAGGCAAGGCCGATCTTAATAGAATCGAATTCTTTATTTTCCATTCAGCGAACCCTCTCAAATTCAATATGACACACGATTCAGCGATCAATCGTCGAAGGAATCAGACTCGATCGCAGCGAGATCCTCAGCGCTGGGGCCGGCATCCTCGTCCAGATCATCATCAAAGCCTTCATCGGCATCCTTGACGCTGTACTCATCCTGCAGCTCGCTTTCGACCATGACATTATCGCCCAGGTCGTAATCGCTGTTTTCAAAGCTGCTGTCATCGTCGTCAAATTCCTGACGCATGTCAACGGCGTTGCCTTCCTTATCCTGCACAACGATATCCAGGCCAAGGCTCTGCAGCTCTTTGAGCATAACGCGGAAGCTCTCGGGGATGCCGGGACGCGGGATGGGATCGCCCTTGACGATGGCCTCGTAGGTCTTGACACGGCCCACGACATCGTCGGATTTGATGGTCAGGATCTCCTGCAGGGTGTAAGCGGCGCCGTAAGCTTCCAGCGCCCAGACTTCCATCTCGCCGAAGCGTTGGCCGCCGAACTGGGCCTTGCCGCCCAGAGGCTGCTGGGTGACCATGGAGTACGGACCGGTGGAACGGGCATGGATCTTATCATCGACCAGGTGATGCAGCTTGAGGTAGTACATATAGCCGACCGTGACCTTGCTGGGGAACTTCTCGCCGGTACGGCCATCGTAAACGGTGGTCTTGCCGTCGTCGGTCAAATCGATCTTGGAGAAATCAATGATGTGGCCGTTCTCACCCATCAGGCGGGGCAGCTTGGTCGGATACTCGGGGGCGTTCTCGCCGTGCCACTTCTCGCGGGCCTCGGCGAAGCAGTCACGCAGGTCGGCTTCGTGGGCGCCGTCGAAGACGGGGGTCTGGACCTTCCAGCCCAGAGCCTTGGCAACATAGCCCAGGTTGACTTCCAGCACCTGACCGATGTTCATACGGGAAGGAACGCCCAGGGGGTTCAGCACGATGTCCAGCGGGGTGCCGTCGGGCAGGAAGGGCATGTCCTCCTGCGGCAGGATGCGGGAAACGACACCCTTGTTGCCATGACGGCCAGCCATCTTATCGCCAACGCTGATCTTACGCTTCTGGGCGATGTAGCAGCGCACGCACATACGCACGCCGGGCTGCAGCTCATCGCTGTTCTCGGGGGTAAAGACCTTAACGTCGACCACGATACCGTAAGCACCGTGGGGCACGCGCAGAGAAGTATCGCGGACTTCGCGGGCCTTCTCACCGAAGATGGCGCGCAGCAGGCGCTCCTCGGCGGTCAGCTCGGTCTCGCCCTTCGGGGTGACCTTGCCGACCAGGATGTCGCCGGTCTTGACCTCGGCACCGATGCGGATGATGCCGCGGTCGTCCAGGTCTTTCAGGGCGTCGTCACCGACGTTGGGGATGTCACGAGTGATTTCCTCGGGTCCCAGCTTGGTGTCGCGGGCTTCGGTCTCGTACTCCTCGATGTGGATGGAGGTGTAGACGTCCTCGCGGACCAGCTTCTCGTTCAGCAGAACGGCGTCCTCGTAGTTGTAGCCTTCCCAGGTCATGAAGCCGATCAGGGCGTTCTTGCCCAGGCTGATCTCGCCGTTTTTGGTGGCGGGACCGTCAGCCAGCACGTCGCCTGCCTTGACGACATCGCCAACATTGACGATGGGGCGCTGGTTGTTGCAGTTGCCCTGGTTGGAGCGCATGAACTTGATCAGCTCATAGGTGTCGGCAGAACCGTCCGGGCAGCGCACGACGATCTTCTCGGCGTCGACAAACTCAACGGTGCCTTCGCGGGCAGCCAGGATGCAGACGCCGGAGTCGGTAGCAGCCTTGTACTCCATACCGGTAGCAACGATGGGCTGCTGGGTGACCATCAGAGGCACGGCCTGACGCTGCATGTTAGAGCCCATCAGGGCACGGTTACAGTCGTCGTTCTCCAGGAACGGGATGCAGGCCGTAGCGACGGAAACCATCATACGGGGAGAAACGTCCATGAAGTCGACCTGAGAAGCGTCGAACTCCTGGATGTCGTTGCGGTGACGGCCAGAAACGCGGGGACGGACGAAGTGGTTGTTCTCGTCCAGCGGCTCGTTGGCCTGGGCAACGATATATTCGTCCTCGACGTCGGCGGTCATGTAGACGACCTCGTCGGTGACGGTTCCGGTAGCCTTATCGACCTTGCGGTACGGGGCCTCGACAAAGCCGTACTTGTTGATCTTGGCGTAGGTAGCCAGGTAGGAGATCAGACCGATGTTGGGACCTTCAGGGGTCTCGATCGGGCACAGACGGCCGTAGTGGGTGTAATGAACGTCACGGACCTCGAAACCTGCGCGGTCACGGGACAGACCACCGGGGCCCAGGGCAGACAGACGACGCTTGTGGGTCAGCTCGGCCAGGGGGTTGTTCTGGTCCATGAACTGAGACAGCGGGCTGGAGCCGATGAACTCTTTGATAGCGGCCACGACGGGGCGGATGTTGACCAGGCTCTGCGGGGTGATCTCGCCGTTCTCCTGGTTCTGCAGGGTCATACGCTCACGGATGACGCGCTCCATGCGGGAGAAGCCGATGCGGAACTGGTTCTGCAGCAGCTCGCCGACGCTGCGGACACGACGGTTGCCCAAGTGGTCGATCTCGTCGGTCACGCCGATACCGTGGTCAAGGCCCAGCAGGTAGTTGATGGAAGCGAAGATGTCATCGACGGTGACAGTGCGGCTGATCAGAATATCGTGATTCTGGCGCAGCAGCTCTTTCTGCTCCTCGGGGTCAGAGGTGGCCTCAAGGATCTTGCGAATCTCGGCGAAGTTGGCGCGCTCGTTGATGCCGGCCTCAGCATCGACATCGAAGCTGAAGAAGGGCTGGGCGTCCACACAGCCGTTGGAGATGACGATGACAGGGTAAGCCTCCTGGCCCTTCTTCTCCACCAGAACGGTGACGCGGGTAACACCGGCGGCATCGATCTCGTTGGCCTTGGCCAGGTTGATCTTCTCGCCCTTGGCGGCCAGCAGTTCGCCGGTCAGGGGAGCGATGATGTCCTCGGCGGCCTTGTAACCGGCAATGCGGCGGGCCAGCGCGAGCTTGTTGTTCATCTTATAACGGCCGAAACGAGCCAAGTCGTAGCGGCGCGGGTCGAAGAACAGGGCGTCCAGGTGGGAGCGGGAGCTCTCGACCGTCGGGGGCTCGCCGGGGCGCAGCTTGCGGTAGACTTCCAGCAGGCCTTCCTCGGTGTTATGGGTGATGTCCTTTTCGAGAGAAGCGTTGATCTTCGGCTCGGAATCGCCGAAGAACTGCTTGATCTGCTCATCGGTGGACAGGCCCAAGGCACGGATCAGGGTCGTGACAGGCAGCTTGCGGTTCTTATCGATGCGGACATAGAAAACGTCCTGGGAGTCGGTCTCGTACTCCAGCCAGGCACCGCGGTTGGGGTTCATGGTGGCGGTGAACAGGTCCTTGCCGGTACGGTCCTTGCTGGAGCCGTAGAACACGCCGGGAGAACGAACCAACTGGGAAACGATTGCACGCTCGGCACCATTGGAGATAAAGGTGCCGGAATCGGTCATGAGCGGGAAGTCGCCCATGAAGATCTCCTGCTCCTTGACCTCGCCGGTCTGCTTATTGAACAGACGGGCAGTGACGTACAGGGGCGCTGCATACGTAGCGTCCCGTTCCTTACATTCTTTAATGGTATACTTGGGGGTTTTGTCCAGGCGGTAGTCCACAAACTCCAGCACGAGATTGCCGGTATAGTCCTCGATAGCGGCAATATCGTGGAAGACTTCGTGCAGACCTTCCTCCAGGAACCAGTTGTAAGAGTTTTTCTGGATCTCGATCAGATTGGGCATGCCAATCACTTCGTTGATGCGGGAAAAGCTCATGCGGGTCGTTCTGCCGTTTTGTACGGGCTTGACCTTTACCATAAAACGCGACCACTCCTATTCCGTAGATTGACAAAGTCGGTAAAAGCCGACCTAAAGGAGCTGTGCGAAAGCGATGTATATTCGTCGTTTTTCACAAACTTTTGAATTTTGTCGTTTTCGCAAAATCCCTTTAGGGCGCTCTATTCCATTTTTGTGATACTGTTTCAGTATACATGGTAAAAGGCTTGCTGTCAAGGCTTTTTCGGCTTTTTTGCGAAGTTTTTCTTGGCTGTCGAACGCCCGGACAAGTGTAACAAAATTTCGGCACATTGACGATTTTGCACTGTCTTGCAGGGGTTGACAAATTCGTAACGGGTGCTATATTCCCCGCTTTTGGGCAGTTTTCACAAGGATGTGGACACCTTTTTGCGCAGGATTGCTCTTGACAATCGCGCTCTGAAAGAAAAGCGCCCCCTCAAAAGAGGAGGCGCAAGATGTTGTGTTGGATAGAACACGGGGAGCCTGTCCCCTGTTTTACATAGCAATGATCCCAAACGCATTGGCCACGGAACTGGCCAGAATGATCGCCGCGAACACCGGGCAGAGCCAGCGGATCATAAAGTTGAAGACCTTCTTCCGGCGGAAACTCCCGCCCTCGAGGGTGACCTCGTGTTCGATGCGCTCAACGCCTACCACGCGGGACACCAGCAGGCAGGTGGCGATGGCCGCGATCGGCATCATCACCGAGTTGGTAAGGAAGTCGAAGAAATCGAGGAACTGCATGCCCAGCACCGTCACCCCGGCCAGCGGGCCGTAGCCCAGGCTGGACAGCGTGCCCAGCCCTACCATGATAACACCCACCAGCACTGTGGCCTTGCGGCGGCTCCAGCCCAGCTCATCCTGGAAGGTGGAGACCGCGCTTTCGGTCAGCGCGATGGAGCTGGTGACCGCTGCAAACAGCACCAGCACAAAGAACAGCACGCCCACTGCCCTGCCCAGGTCCATGCTGGCAAAAACTTTGGGGAGCGTAATGAACATCAACGCGGGCCCCGCCTGCAGGGTGTCCGGCTCGCCAGCGGAGAAGGCAAACACTGCCGGAATGATCATCAGGCCCGCCATGACGGCGATGATCGTGTCGAACACCTCGACGTTCTGGGTCGCGTCCTCGATGGAGACGTCCTTTTTCATATAGGAACCGAAAGTGACCAGGATGCCCATGGCGATGGACAGCGAGTAGAACATCTGCCCCATCGCCGTGACCACCGTCATCCAGCTGAAGTTAGCGGGGTTCGGCACCAGGAAATACTTGACGCCCGCCAGCGCTCCCGGCCGCGTGACCGAGTAGGCAGTGATAATGACCGACAGCACCACCAGCACCGGCATCATTACTTTGGAGACACGCTCGACGCCGTTGCGCACACCCGCAAAGATGATGCCCAGCGTGAACAGCGCAAAGGCCAGGAAGCAGATCTCTGTTACAGCACCGTTGGAAATGAAATCTGAGAAGAAGCCGTCCGCCGCCAGCGCCTGGCTTTGGCCGGCGAGATACCCCACCAGATACCGAATGACCCAGCCGCCGATGACCGAGTAATACGGTACGATCAGCACCGGGATGATGGCGTTGATCCAGCCGCCGAAGCCTAAGAACCCGCCGCGCTTGCCCGGCTTGGCAAAGCTGGCGTAAGCGCCCACCGGGCTTTTGCCGGTCATGCGGCCCAGGGCCGTTTCGGCCATGATCATCGTGTAGCCAAAGGTAAGCGCCAGCACGATATAAATCAAAAGGAAGATTCCGCCGCCATATTTGGCCGCCAGGTACGGGAACCGCCAGATATTGCCCAGTCCCACCGACGCCCCGGCTGCCGAGAGCACAAAGCCAAGCCTGCCGGAAAAGCTGCTTCTTTTTTCGTTTTTCATTTTTCCTACGTCCCTCCAGGTTGTTTCTCACACGACCACAAGTGTAGCATAAATGAGGTAAAACTTCAAGATGAATTTTTTTCACGTACCCTCCCCTATTTTCCGCCTTGACCCTTACGCCGCGTCATAGTGTATGCTATACTTACTGCAAGGGAAAGTGAGGTGTCCCCCCCATGATGACCGTAAACGAAGTCAGCCGCCTGACCGGCGTGAGTATACGCGCGCTGCACTATTACGACCAGATCGGCCTGCTGCCCGCTGCCGGGCATACCGACAGCGGCTACCGCCTGTATGACGATGCAGCGCTGGAACGTTTGCAGCAAATCCTGTTGTTCCGGGAATTGGAATTTTCGCTGAAAGACATTCAGCGGATCCTGTCTAATTCCGCCTTCGACCGAGAAAAGGCGCTGGAGCAGCAGATCGAACTGCTGAAGCTGAAGCGACAGCATATCGAGGATCTCATCGCCCTTGCGGAAAAGACACAAACCACAGGAGGAACCATTATGGATTTTACCGCATTTGATACACAGAAGATCAAGGACTACGCCGCCCAGGCCAAGCAGCAGTGGGGCGCCACGCCGGAGTACAAAGAGTTTGAGCAAAAGACCGCCCCCAAGACGGAAAAAGAGGTTTCCGCTATGGGCGGCCAGCTGATGGAAATCATTGCAGCTTTCGGTAAGATTCAAAGCATGGACCCTGCTGCCCCCGTCGTGCAGGCCCAGGTGAAGAAGCTGCAAGATTTTATCAGCGAGCATTACTACACCTGCTCCAAAACCATTTTGGGCCAGCTCGGCCAGCTGTACACCGCAGGCGGTGCGTTTACCCAAAACATCAACGCCGCAGGTGGCCCCGGTACCGCCGAGTTTGCCAGCAAGGCGATCGAGGTGTATTGCCGGACGGCAAAATAAGGCTGTCCAAATCACGCAATAGCAATATGCACAAGAATACGTTCATTTTTTTGTGCGAGTTCGCCGATTGACTTTTTTGGGGGGACATCGTAGAATATTAAAGAAAAATGAACATACGTTAACGGATTGTTACTCTTCGGGAGGCATGACCATTGACAGATGCAGAAAATGCACCTGTATGGTCGTGTCTTATTTTTTTGCCCGCATGTTCATTTTATCCCGTATAAGGAAGGTGAGCCCATGAAAGTCATCAAAAAGATCAACAATAACGTGGCGCTGTGCCTGGATGGCAACCAGCGTGAGCTCATCGCCTTTGGCAAGGGCATCGGCTTCAAGCCCATCCCATACGAGCTGACGGACCTCTCGGTCATTGAGCGCACCTACTACGGCATCAGCCCCGAATACCAGGGCCTGCTGAAAGAGATCCCCAAGGAGATCTTCGATGTCTCTGGTATGCTCGTTGATCTGGCCGCCAACAGCATCGATGCCGATTTCAACCGCAACCTGGTCATCACCCTGGCGGACCACATCAACTTTGCCATCGACCGCTACAAGAAAAACATCCACATCAAGCCGCCCTACGTCGGCAACCTGGCTTACCTGCACGAAGCAGAGTACAAGGTTGCCACTCAGGCTGTGGCGTGCATCAACCAGCGCTTCGGTGTGCGCCTACCCAAAGAAGAAGCCGCCGCCATTGCGCTGCATCTCATCAACGCCGAGAACTCCGTGGCCCCGAAGGCCGATTTTCTCGACGCCAGCACGATGATCAGCGATGTCATCGGCCTGATCGAAAAGCGGGAGAACATCACCATTGACCGTTCTGGCTTCAACGCCAGCCGCTTTATCACCCACATGGAATACCTGCTGGCCCGCATCCGCAACAACGAGACACTGGAAAACAACAACGACAAACTCTTCAACAATCTGAAACAGGAGTATAGAGAGACTTACCTGTGTGCGGAGGATGTCCGCACCTACCTGCAGCAAAAGACCGGCAAGAACCTGGGAAGCGAGGAAATGTCCTATCTCATGCTTCATATCGAACGGTTCTGCTCCCGCGAGCAGGCTTAACCTCGCATGTAATAAAGGGAAGCGCGCACCCTTTGTACAGATATACCAAACACACTGAAAATCAAGAAAGAGGAACCAATAATGGCACAGAAATATCAGGAGCTTTCTGACAAGATCGTTGGTCTTGTCGGCGGCAAAGCCAATGTCCAGTTCTTTACCCACTGCGTGACCCGCCTGCGTTTTAACGTGAAGGACGAGTCCGCCGTTAAAAAAGACGAAATCGAAAAACTGCCCGGTGTTCTCGGCTCCCAGTGGCAGAACGGCCAGTACCAGATCATCATCGGCCAGGCTGTCAACGATGCCTACCGCCTGATTTGCGAGAAGAACGGCTTCGCCGTGGAGAAATCCGTGGACGAGAAGCTGGACGATGAAAAGCCCGCCCAGAAGAAGGGTGCCAAGGCTGTCATCGACAAAATCTTCGACGGCATCTCCGGCTCGCTGACCCCGCTTATCCCCGCTCTGATTGGCTGCGGCATGATCAAGGTCATCCTGATCCTGATGGACATGGCCGGCGTGCCCGCCGACAGCGGTACATACCAGCTGCTCACCTTTGCCGGTGACGCTGGCTTCTACTTCCTGCCCATCATGATCGGCGCATTCGCCGCCAAGAAGTTTGGTGCCAACCCCGCCTTGGGCATGGTCATCGGCGGCCTGCTGATCTACCCGTCCTTTGCCAGCGGCGTCAGCGACGGCACCGCCTTCAACTTCCTGGGCATCCCCGTGTACGGCGTGAGCTACTCCAGCACCATCTTCCCCATCATCCTGTGCTGCGCCGTCATGGCCCCCATCGAGAAGTTCTTTGCCAAGCACGCCCCTGACATCCTGCGTTCCGTGCTGGAGCCGCTGCTGACCATCATCGTCATGATCCCCCTGGCCTACTGCGTCCTCGGCCCCATCGGTTCTTTCCTGGGCACCTACCTGAGCACCTTCGTCCTGTGGCTGTACAACACCCTGGGCTTCATCGGTGTGGCCGCCTTTGCCGCTGTGATGCCGTTCGTTATCATGACCGGTATGCACGGTGCCTTTGTTCCCTACCTGATGCAGATGCTGACCGTTGACCCCCTGTACGAGCCCATCTTCTTCCCCGCCCTGATCATCTCCAACATCGATCAGGGTATTGCTGCACTGGCTGTCGCTCTCAAAACCAGGGACACCAACCTGAAGTCCACCGGCTTCTCCACCGCTGTCACCGCTGTTGTGGCCGGTGTTACCGAGCCTGCCATGTACGCCATCAACCTGAAGTACAAGACCCCCATGTACGGCGCCATGATCGGTTCTGCCATCGGCGGTTGCGTGGCAGGTCTGCTCAAGACCGCTATCTATGCCTTTGCGGGTGCTTCCTCTGTCATCGCCCTGCCGCTGTTCGTCAGCGCTGACAAGCCCAACAACCTGCTGTTCATGGTCATCTCCGTGCTGGTGGGCGCTGTGGCCACCTTCGCAGCCACCTGGGTCCTGTACAAGCCCGAAGCTGCCAATAAGTAATTTTCTCCCGAAAGGATGCTTTTTATGCCGTTTTGCAAAGACTTTCTCTGGGGCGGTGCCACCGCCGCCAACCAGATCGAGGGCGGCTGGCAGGAGGGCGGAAAGGGCCCCAGCGAGGCGGATATGCTTTCTGCCGGGACGCATACCTCTCCCCGTCAGATCACACCTGACACCGAGCCGGGCCTGACCTACCCCAACCGCACCGCCAGCGACTTTTACCACCATTATAAAGAGGACATCGCCCTGATGGGCGAGATGGGCTTTAAAGCCTACCGCATGTCCATCGCGTGGAGCCGCATCTTCCCCACCGGCGAGGAGACCGAGCCGAACCCGGCCGGCCTGCAGTTCTACGATGACGTCTTTAACGAGCTGAAAGCCCACGGCATTGAGCCGATCGTGACCCTGTCCCACTACGAGATGCCGCTGCACCTGGTCAACAAGTACAACGGCTGGGCCTCCCGCGAGGTGATCGCGCTGTTTGAGCGTTACGCCCGTACGGTGATTGCCCACTTCAAGGGCAAGGTGCGGTACTACCTGACCTTCAACGAGATCAACTGCGGCACCCTGCCCCTGGGCAACTACATGTCCCTGGGCATCCGCAACGAGGGCACACGGGATTTCCTGCATCAGGTGGATGATGTGCAGGTGCGGTATCAGGCGCTGCATCACCAGCTTGTGGCCAGCGCCCGCACCGTGCTGGCCGGGCATGAGCTGGATCCAGAGGCGAAGATCGGCAACATGATCGCCATGATGCCCGTCTACCCCTTGACCTGCAACCCTAAGGACATGCTGGAATTCCAGCAGAACTGGCGGCAGTTCAACTGGTACTGTGCCGATGTGCAGTGCCGCGGTGCCTACCCCTACTACGCCCAGAGCTTCTGGGAGAAAAACGGCATCCATCTGGAGATCACCGATGAGGACTGCGAGGCCCTGCGCCGCGGCACGGTGGATTTCTTCTCCCTCTCCTACTATCAGACCAACTGCGTGACGGTCGACCCCAATGCGGCTCAGGCCTCCGGCAACCTGCTGGGCGGCGCGAAGAACCCGTACCTGGAGTCCAGCCAGTGGGGCTGGCAGGTCGACCCGGACGGCCTGCGCTACACCCTCAACGAGATCGAGAGCCGGTATGATCTGCCCATCATCATCGTGGAGAACGGCCTGGGTGCCCGGGACGCGCTGGAAGCTGACGGCAGCATCCACGACCCCTACCGCACCGACTACCTGCAGCGGCACATCCGCGCCATGAAGCAGGCTGTCGAGGAGGACGGCGTGGACCTGTTCGGCTACACCATGTGGGGCTGCATCGACCTGGTCTCCGCCTCCACCGGCGAGATGGCCAAGCGCTACGGCTTCATCTACGTCGATTGTGACGACCAGGGCCACGGCAGCTTCAAGCGGTATAAAAAAGACAGCTTCGATTGGTACCGTAAAGTGATCGAGACCAACGGCGAGGAACTGTAAGTTCCAAAACATCTACACAAAAGAGCCGCTCCCTTCCAATGGAAGGGAGCGGTTCTTGCTATATTATGCTGTCAAATCAATCCAGGAAGTCGCGCAGCTTTTTGCTGCGGCTGGGGTGGCGGAGCTTGCGCAGGGCCTTGGCTTCGATCTGGCGGATGCGTTCACGGGTGACGTTGAACTCCTTGCCGACTTCTTCCAGCGTGCGGGGGCGGCCATCCTCCAGGCCGAAGCGCAGGCGCAGGACCTTCTCCTCACGGGGGGTCAGGGTCTTCAGCACGTCGGCCAGCTGCTCTTTCAGCAGGGTCTGGCTGGCGGCCTCGGCGGGCACGGGGGCGTCATCGTCAGGGATGAAGTCACCCAGATGGCTGTCCTCCTCCTCACCGATGGGGGTCTCCAGGCTGACAGGCTCCTGGGCCACACGCATGATCTCGCGCACCTTATCTACAGGCATCTCCAGGCGCTCGGCAATTTCCTCAGCGCTGGGGTCATGGCCGTACTCATGCAGCAGCTGGCTGGAGACCTTCTTGACTTTGTTGATGGTCTCGACCATATGCACCGGGATGCGGATGGTGCGGGCCTGGTCGGCAATGGCGCGGGTGATGGCCTGACGGATCCACCACGTTGCGTAGGTAGAGAACTTGAAGCCCTTGGTGTGGTCGAACTTTTCCACCGCCTTGATCAGGCCCAGGTTGCCCTCCTGGATCAGGTCCAGGAACTGCATGCCGCGGCCGACGTAACGCTTGGCGATGGAAACGACCAGACGCAGGTTGGCTTCGCTCAGGCGCTTTTTGGCTTTCTCGCCCTCGGGGCCGCCGGCCTGAATTTTCAGGGCCAGGTCGATCTCCTCCTCGGGGGTCAGCAAGGGCACGCGGCCGATCTCTTTCAGGTAGACCTTGACGGGGTCGTCGATGGTAATGCCGTCGGTATTCAGGGCGTCGTCGAAGTCGTCGGCGCCTTCCTCGGTGGTGCCGCTCAGCAGGCTGGCGTCCACATCGCTGACGGGGTCATCATCGATGACCTCGATACCGTTGCTCTCCAGTTCCTCGTAAAGCTTTTCCATCTGCTCCACGTCCAGGACGTGACCGCTCTCCTCCATCGCGTCGCTGATCTCGCTGTTGGTCAGCTTGCCGGCACGGCGGCCGGTCTCGATCAAGCTGCGGATAGAATCTTTCTTTTCTGCCATAAGTACGTTCTCCTTTGGTTTTTTATATGAACACGGATGTTTGAGAGAAATTCTTCAATCAGATTGGGGCGGGTCGGCCGCGCCCTTTTCCTTGCGGAGTTTCGAGAAGGCGCTTAAAAACTGGTCGTCGGTAGTGCCTTTGACGGTCTGACTGATGGGCTTGGCGTTGTCCAGCCGTTCCAGGTACATGTCAATGTCCTCCTGCTGGAGGGGGTGCCCGGCGTTGACGGCCTGGGCGCGGTTGACTTCGGCCATCGGCTTATCGTCCAGCATCTGCTGCAAGCTGGTGATGTTCACCGGCAGCTGCTCGTCCGCACAGCGGAAAATAGCCCGCAGGGCCTCCTGCATTTCGGGCAGGACCACGGCGTCCATGTTCAAACGCTGGCGCACATAGGGGATCTTTTCGGGGCTTTGCAGCAGCGCGGCGATGAGTTGCCGCCCGGCACTGGCGGCACCCAAAGCGGCATCTCCCCCGGCGCTGTAGGGTACCCGGATGTCGGCGGCATTGCCCTGCCCGGCCAGGTCGCGCTGCTCTTTGCGGCGGTCGCGGCGCTGGGTGCTGCGCAGCACATCGTTCATCTGCTCCAAGATTGCCTTTTTACCCACGCCGGTCTCCTCGGCCAGGCGGCCTGCGTAGACGTCCCGCGCTGTGGGGGTAACGCCCTTGCGGGCCAGGATGTCGATGGCGTCCTTGAGGTAGTTCAGCCGCCCGGCCGAATCCCGCAGGTCATAGTTGGCGGCAGCCTTTTTCAGCTGGAACTCCGTCGGGTCAGCGCTGCCGTCCAGCAGCATGGCGAACCGCTCCTTGCCGTATTTTTTAATGAACTCGTCCGGGTCTTTAGCGCCCTGGTAGCTCAGCACCCGCACCTTGATGTCGGCGTCGGTGAACATGGCCAGGCTGCGGGCGGTGGCCTTCTGGCCCGCCTCGTCGGAGTCATAACTCAGCACCACTTCGTCGGCGTATTCAGTCAGCAGCTTGACCTGTTCGGGCGTCAAGGCGGTACCGCAGGCGCAGACGGCGGTGTCAAACCCAGCCTCGTGCATCGAGATGACGTCCATGTAGCCCTCGCACAAAATATAACGTTTATTTGGCGATTTTTTGGCTACATTCAGGGCAAACAGCGTGCGGGACTTTTTGTACACCATCGTCTCGGGGCTGTTGATGTACTTGGGTTTGGAGTCGTCCAGCACACGGCCGCCGAAGGCGATGATGGCCCCGCGCACATCGATGATGGGCACCATGACGCGGTGGCGGAAGATGTCGTAGAGATTGCCCTTGGCGCTGCGCTTGACGAGGCCGGAGTGTTCCAGCTCTTCCTCGGAGAAGCCGAGGCGGCGCAGGTAATGCAGCAGGCCTGTGAAATCCTCGGGCGCGTAGCCCAGACCGAAGCGGCGGATGGCGGCGTCGGACAGGCCGCGCTTTTCCCGCCAGTAGCGGCGGGCCAGGGCGGCTTCGGGCGTGCGGGCGTTGAGCTGCTCGTAAAAGTAGCGGGCGGCGCAGCGATTGATCTCTAAGAGGCGCTGCCGGGCGCGGGATTCCTTATCGTCCTCCTCGGGCAGGGGCATGCCTGCACGGCTGGCCAGCTGTTTGACGGTCTCGACATAGCCGAGGTTATTGTACTTGCGCACAAAGCTGATAACGTCCCCTGCCGCACCGCAGCCGAAGCAGTAAAAGCTCTGGGTGTCCGGGTAAACCACGAAGGAAGGCGTTTTTTCGTTATGGAACGGGCAAAGGCCGGTGAGGGTGCGCCCGCGGCGGCGGAGCTGGACGTATTGGCCTACGATGTCCTCAATATCGTTGCGGCGAACGACTTCCTGGATGTATTCCTGGGGGATCATACCTGCGTGGGGCACCTCCTTTTTGCTTTATTTTTTGTTAGCAGTTGACGGATGCCGCCCACTTAAAACAAAATCATAAAACCGTCCACTTTTGGGGGACAAACAGATCCTCAAAAAGCCGGGTGGCGAATTCATCGCTCATGCCGCTGATGTAATCGGTCACGGCGCGGTCGACACCCTCGTTGTAAGCGATCTGCAGGTAGAAGTTGGGCATCAGGGTCGGCTCCTCACACAGGCGCTCGTATAACTCGGCCACGAGCTTGTCCACCTTTTTTTCCTCGCGCTTGGCTTCCTTGTCCACGTAGACCGTACTGTACATGAAGTCCTTCAGCACGGCGTAGGCGGCGTCGACTTCGGGCGAAAAGTTGATGCGGCCGTTCTGGCTGTGCTCGATCAAATCCGTTATCATCGTGGTGATACGCTGGGACTTGGTGGTGCCCAGCACGGCCACGGCTTCTGGCGGGAGCTGGCGGGGGTCCAGCACACCGGCGGTGACGGCATCCTCGATGTCGTGGTTCAAAAAGGCAATGTGGTCCGCGCGGCGCACCACGCAGCCCTCAGGCGTGCGGGCCCAGGCGCCGGTGGTGTGGGTAACGATGCCGTTGCGCACCTCCCAGGTCAGGTTGAGGCCCCTGCCGTCTTTTTCCAGGAAATCCACCACCCGCAGGCTTTGGCGGTAGTGGGTAAAGCCGCCGGGGCACAGGCGGTTCAGCGCGCGCTCCCCCGCGTGGCCAAAGGGGGTATGGCCCAGGTCGTGGCCCAGGGCGATGGCCTCGGTTAGATCCTCATTCAGCCGCAGGGCGCGGGCGATGGTGCGGGCAATTTGCGCGACCTCCAGCGTGTGGGTCAGCCGGGTGCGGTAATGGTCCCCCTCGGGCGAAAGAAAGACTTGGGTCTTCTGCTTCAGGCGGCGGAATGCCTTGCAGTGGATAATGCGGTCGCGGTCCCGCTGGTAGCACGGGCGGATGGGGTCCTCGTCCTCCGGGCGGCAGCGGCCCCGGGTGGATTGGCTCAGGGTGGCGTAGCGGCTCAGGGTCTGGCGCTCGATCGCCTGGGTCTCTTCGCGGATGGTCATAGTCAGCAGCCCCCTTTCCGGCTTATGGCAGCCCTGCTTTTGCGCCGTTCTGCAGCTGCGGCGCACGGGGGGCAGTTCTGCCTTATTTTTCCCTCTATATATAAATACGATAAAACTTGGCGAAATACTCTTTTTTTATGCGGAATTTTTTGAAAAAATTCAAAGTCGGTTCTGCGGAAGGGGGCAAGCCCCTCTCCCTACAATACCACCTTGCATGAGGCTGTAGGGGCCGATGACGAGCATCGGCCCCTACAAAAAGGCGTAGAGGAATCCAGGCCCTGAAAAGCCGCAGCAAAAATCAAAACGGTGCGTACATCGCTGCCGAAACGGTGACTTCGGCGCTGCCGCGGGTCAGTTCGGTCAGCTTGGCACACAGGGGGCCTTCCTCCCCGGCAGGCATCCGCCAAAGCAGGGTAACGGCATCGTCAAACACGGGCTCCTCCGGCTTGGCCCCGGCCGCAGCGATAATGCGCTGGGCCTGCTCGAACTGGGCGTAGGGCACCCGCAGGCGGCAGTCCACCACCAGCCGCATGCTGACAAGTTCTGCATTTTGCAGTGCGCCGCCGGCCGCCGCCGTGTAGGCGCGCACCAGGCCGCCGGTGCCCAGCAGGATACCGCCGAAATACCGCGTGACGACTACGATCACGTCCGACACGCCCGCGTGGCCGATGGTCTCCAGCACCGGGGTGCCGGCCGTCTTGGCGGGTTCGCCGTCGTCGGAGTAGCGGGTGCGGCCGTTTTGCAGCACGTAGGCGTAGACGTTATGCCGCGCGGTGCGGTTGGCGGCGCGCACGGCGTTCAGCACAGCCAGAGCCTTTTCCTCGGTATCGGCAAAGGCGGCGGTGGCGATAAAGCGGCTGCGCTTTTCCTCGTACGTAAAGGTCGAGGTCCCCCGCAGGGTCTTGTAGTCAGGCATGGCGGCTCCCTTTCGATTACACATCAAAAAACCCCAGATGTCGCCATCTGGGGTCAAAAGCTTTGGAAAAATTACTTGCCGGACTTGGCAAAACGGCGCTTGAAACGCTCGACGCGGCCACCGGTATCGACCAGCTTCTGCTTGCCGGTGTAGAACGGATGGCACTTGCTGCAAACTTCGACGTGGATCTCCGGCTTGGTGTCACGGGTGTGGATCACGTTGCCGCAGGCGCAAGTGATGGTGCAGTCCACATAGTTCGGATGGATGCCCTGCTTCATGGTATTTTCACCTCTTTCTCGATTATGATAACGGGAGCCATACTTGATATATGTGCTCATCACAATCTCCGAATTGCGGCTACCAGCGCCCACCATCCTGTGCGGGCGGAGCAGCCATCTGAACGATTGCTGAAATATTATAGCGGATTTTTGGGGCGATGTCAAGTATTTTTTTGTGTTGACTTACAGGCTCTTTCCCCCGGTGCACACGGTGCGGGCGTCCCATTTTAAATCACTGCCATTATAAATGGAAAAGGTGTACTGCACGGCGGGGGTGCCGTCCACGCTGCCAGTGGCGGTGATGGTGCCGTTGTTGTTGGCATACGCCCAGGTGTAGGCGGGCGTTTCGGGCAGGTCGTCGGCGGTGGCGGTGGTGCCGGGCCAATCGATGGCAAAAAAGCGGGCGTTACTGCTCCAATCGTCCTCAGCAGTAAAGTCGATGGTCAGCAATCGGTTGGCCTGTTCCGCCGTAAAGCCCAGCAGGTTGGGGCCGTAGTCCCGGCTGCGGGCAGCGAGGTAATAGGCCGTCTGCTCCTCGGTCCAGTCGGCAGGGGCGGCAAAATCGGTGATGCCCGCCGCGGCCAGGGCGCGGCACTGGTGCACCAGCATCGTGTGCTGCCACTCGTTCAAGTTCAACTCGCGGGCCTCGTCGCTCAGTTCCGGGATGGCGGCAGTGCTGTCGGTACTGTACCAGCCGCTGATGGCCTCGCAGGGCCGGGCGTCGTCCACCGGGGTAAACACGTAGATGCTGTTGGTGCCGTCGGGGTACTGGGTGCCGCCGTAGTCAGCCTCGGGCGAGTAGACGACATAGAAGCTGACCTTGACCAAAAAGGCCTCACCATCGTCGATTTTGGTGCGGTAGTCCGTACCGCTGCCGGCGTCGGTATTGTCCAGCAGGTCGGCGGCTTCCTCGTCATCGGCAGGGTCGACCACGCCGGACATGCCCACGCGGGTGGTGATATAGCGGATGGTGTTCTCGTCCAGTACCGTCTGCCAGTAGTTGGCCGCGCGCTCGGCCGCTACCGCCAATTGCGTCAGGTATTCCGGGTCAATCGGTTCACGGCGGTTGGCGTCCAGCGTGGTGGATGCTGCCAAGGATTCCGGTTCCGGCGTGGGTCCGGCGGCGGATTCCGAGGCAGGTGCGGCGCACCCAGCCAGCACCCCGGCGCAAAGCAGCACTGCCGCCAAACCGGCGGCACGGCGGGAAATGGCAGACATAGATAAGCCTCCTTCTTGATGTGATTTATATAATAGGTATACTTTTATTGTAATGTACCACCGGCAAAAGTCAACGGTGTGCGGCAGATTTTACAACTATTTCTAAAATGTTTCCAAATGGGCCTACACATGCGGCAAGCGCACGGGCGGATACAGAATCCGCCCCTACGGGTGGGTTTGCGCAGATGCCGTAGGGGCTGATTCCATATCGGCCCGCGGACACATAAAAAGGCTCCCCTTCGAGGGGAGCTCCCGCCGCCAGGCGGGTGAGGGGCGGCTACTTTAGCGTGTGGCCTTACGGGAGCCACCCCTCAGTCAGCTTCGCTGACAGCTCCCCTCAAGGGGAGCCTTTTATTTAACTTTTACGCCAGCAGCGGCTTGCAGGCTTCGGCCAGCTTTTCCTTCTGGGCTTCGGCCTCGGTCAGGTCTTTGCCCTTGGTGGTGAAGTAGGTCTTGATCTTCGGCTCGGTGCCGGAGGGGCGCACCACCACGG
Source organism: Oscillospiraceae bacterium (assembly GCA_025758045.1). Classification (NCBI taxonomy): domain Bacteria; kingdom Bacillati; phylum Bacillota; class Clostridia; order Eubacteriales; family Oscillospiraceae; species Oscillospiraceae bacterium. The sequence continues at coordinate 2,990,373 of CP107208.1, forward strand.
TGGCGCCGCTTTCCAGCGTGTAGATCAGCACGTTGGCGGCGGGCAGGCCGGTCTCCTCGGGCTTCTTGTAGTCCACGACCTTGACGACCTTGTCCCCGGCGAAGTCCTTCGGCGGGTTGTCGCGCAGGTTCTGCATGATGCTGGCCATCTTGTCCATGCCGGACAGACCCGGGAACTCGAAGCTGTCGACCTTGTTCAGGTAGCGGCCGTATTCAGCGTAGATACGCTCCAGTTCTTCCTTGATGGAGGAACCCTTGGCGCGGTAGTAGGCAGCCATCTCGCAGATCAGCATCGAGCCGATGATGGCGTCCTTGTCACGCACGTAGGGACCGGCCAGGTAGCCGTAGCTCTCCTCGAAGCCGAAGATGAAGCGGTCCACCTCACCGGCGGCCTCCAGCTTTGCGATCTGGTCACCGATCCACTTGAAGCCGGTCAGCACGTTGCGGCACTCGACACCGTAATGCTCGGCCACCTTGTCGGCCAGCGGGGTGGAGACGATGGACTTGCACATGACGGCGTTCTTGGGCATGGTCCCCTGCTCGATGCGGCCCGCGCAGATGTAGTCCAGCAGCAGCACGCCCACCTCGTTGCCGGAGAGCAGCTCATAGCTGCCGTCCTTGCACTTGACGGCAATGCCCACGCGGTCGGCGTCGGGGTCGGTGGCCAGCATCAGGTCAGCGCCGGACTTCTTTGCCAGCTCCAGGCCGAGGCGCAGGGCCTCGAAGATCTCGGGGTTGGGGTACGGGCAGGTGGGGAAATTGCCGTCCGGCTTCTCCTGCTCGGGCACGACGGTGATGTCGGTGATGCCAATGTCCTTCAACACATGGGTGACGGGCACCAGACCGGAGCCGTTCAGCGGGCTGTAGACCAGCTTGAGGCCGGCGGTCTTGCAAATGCCGGGGCGGATGGAGCGGGCCTCGATGGCGGCGTACAGGGCGTTGATGCAGTCGTCACCGACGTACTCGATCAGGCCCTGGGCCATGCCGTCCTCAAAGGAGATGAGCTTGGCGCCGGTGAGGATGTCAGTCTTCTGAATTTCGGCATACACGATGTCAGCGGCTTCATCGGTCATCTGGCAGCCGTCCGGGCCGTAGGCCTTGTAGCCGTTATACTTGGCAGGGTTGTGGCTGGCCGTGACCATGATGCCCGCATTGCAGTTGTAGTAGCGGGTAGCAAAGCTCAGGGCAGGCACGGGCATGAGGGCGCTGTAGATGCGCACCTTGATGCCGTTGGCGGCCAGCACCTCAGCGGCGGTCTTGGCAAAGACGTCGCTCTTGATACGGCTGTCGTAGCTGATGGCGACGGTCTGGCTGCCGCCCTGGGTCTTGACCCAATTGGCCAGGCCCTGGGTAGCCTGCCGCACGACGTAGATGTTCATGCGGTTGGTGCCCGCGCCGATGACACCGCGAAGGCCTGCGGTGCCGAACTTCAGGGCCACAGCAAAGCGGTCCTGGATGGCAGCGTCGTCGTCCTTAACGCTTTCCAGTTCGGGCTTCAGATCTGCATCGGCCAGGTCAGCCGCCAGCCAGCGGTCATACATTTCCTTATACATAAGTATATACACCTGCACTTTCTATGGTTGATACTATACTAAATATACCAACTTCTGTGCGGTGTGTCAATTGAATTTTGGCTATTTTTACCGATTTGTTGCTTTGGTTTTGCAGGGTGGCTTTCGTTCCGCGCCACCTTGCGGCGCTTCACTCGTTTTAACGGCTTTCTGCCTTTACGTGTTCCTTTTGGAGACCCAAAAAGAACCGAAAAGGTACCTGCTACTTCCGATAGCGCGCTGCCTCGCAACAGCGAGACTATTTTCGCTACCTTTTTTGGTCAAAAAAAGGTAGGCCTAATGGAAGAATCCCATAATAAAAGGCCCTGCCGCAAGGTAGGCAGGGCCGGGCAAGCAGCAAATAGAACAATTCTTGCACCCTATTTCCACCACTTTTTGCCCCTTATATACCCAATAACTGCAAAAGTGGTATACCACTTTCTAACCACTTTTACAGTTTAATAAGTGGTTAAATATAACTTAGATATGTAATTTTTATAACCACTTATTGAGTTATTCAGTTGTATAAGGGGCGCAGGTGCTTTTCCCAAAAACTTATCGCAAAATAAATGCGCCCCACCATCCCGGCAGGGCGCATTGCTTGTTTGCTTTATTCACCGGTCTCCTCTTCCAACACATGGGTGATGGTTTCAAGGTCGATCGGCTTGGGGATATAGCCGCTCATGCCCGCATCGTAGCACTTTTTGCGGTCGGCGGCAAAGGTGTTGGCCGTCATGGCAAAGATGGGCACATCGTGGTCGGGACGGTCACTGGCGCGGATACGGCGGGTGGCCTCCACGCCGTCCATCACCGGCATCTGCATGTCCATGAACACCGCAAAATAGCTGCCGGGGGCCGTCTTTTCAAACATTTCCACTGCCTTCTGCCCGTCCTCGGCCCAGTCCACTTTCAGACCAATGCTTTGCAGCAGCTCCACGGCGATCTCGGCGTTCAGGGCATTGTCCTCGGCCAGCAGTACCCGTTTGCCGGTAAAGTCGGCGGTGGTCTCCCCCGTCTTGTGCGGTGCCAGCACGGCGGCGCGCTGGGCGTCGTCCGCCTCGGCAAAGGGGATGCTGACGACAAAGGAGAGACAGCACCTTTAGCTGCTGCTATTTCTTTGTCTCTCCCCCACCCGCTCCGCGGGACTGCTTACGCAGCCGAACCCCTCTGTCGCTTCGCAACATCTCCCCGCAGAGGGGGCCAGACATGCTCTACATCGCTTTTCTATCCAGCGCCCGATATTGCAGTGCTTCGGAAATATGCGCGGTGTCCACCTGCTCGCTGCCGTCCAGGTCGGCGATGGTGCGGGCCACCCGCAAAATGCGGTCGTAGGCGCGGGCGCTGTATCCCAGGCGCTCAAACGCCGCGCGCAAAATTTGCTGGGCTTTGGGGGTCATGCGGCAGTATTTTCGCAGTGCGGCCCCCGGCAGCTGGGCGTTGCACCGCACGCCGGGCAGGTCTGTGCAGCGCTCCCGCTGCACCTTGCGGGCGGCGGTAACGCGGGCGCGGATGGCGGCGCTGCTCTCTCCCCCGGCCTCGGCGGCCAGAGCCTCGTACTCCACAGGCATGGCTTCCACATGCAGGTCGATGCGGTCCAACAGCGGGCCGGAGATGCGGCGGCGGTACTGCTCAATGGCGCTGGGCGTGCAGGTACACTCCCGCGTGGGGTGACCCAGGTAGCCGCACTTGCAGGGGTTCATGGCGGCAGCCAGCATGAACTGGCAGGGGTAGCGGGCGGTGCCGTGTACCCGGCTCACCGTGACGGCGCCGTCCTCCAAGGGCTGACGCAGCACTTCCAGGGTGTCGCGGGAAAATTCCGGCAGTTCGTCCAAAAACAGCACACCGTTGTGGGCCAGGCTCACCTCACCGGGGCGCGGGGTCGACCCGCCGCCCGCCATGGCGGCGGTGCTTACGCTGTGGTGCGGGCTACGGAAGGGCCGCTCTTTCAAAAGCCCGCTGCCCGCAGGCAGCAGCCCGGCCACCGAGTAGATGGCGCTGGTCTCCAGCGCTTCCTCATAGGTCAGCGGCGGCAGGATGCCCGGCAGGCGCTTGGCCAGCATGCTTTTGCCCGTGCCCGGCGGGCCGACCAGCAGTAAGTTGTGCCCGCCTGCGGCGGCGATCTCCAGCGCACGGCGGGCTTCGGCCTGGCCGCGCACATCGGCCATATCGGGGCCAAGCCAGGTACCCGCTTCGTCAAAGCCGCCGGGGGCGGCCGGGGTGATGGCTTCTTCCCCGCAAAGATGGCGCACCACGTCGCTGGCCATGCGGGCCGGGTAGACGGTCAGGCCTGCGGCCTCGGCAGCTTCGGCGGCATTCTCTGCCGGAAGGAACAGTTCAGTCACGCCCAGGGTCACAGCCGCCAGCGCCATGGGCAGCACGCCGGTCACAGGGCGCAGCGTGCCATCCAGGCCCAGTTCCCCCAAAAAGGCCTGATGCGGCGCGGGCACGGGCAGAACGCCCTGGGCGGCCAGCAGGCCCACCAGTAAAGGCAGGTCGTACACAGGGCCGGTCTTGCGCACATCCGCCGGAGCCAGGTTGATGGTAATGCGGCTGGACGGCCAGGGGTAGTGCAGGTTTTTGACGGCACTGCGCACCCGCTCGCTGCTTTCCTTCACGGCCGAGTCCGGCAGGCCCACCAGCGTGAACTGCGGCAGCCCGCTGGAGAGATCGGCCTCGACCTGCACCACATACCCCGCCAGCCCGCTCAGCCCCAGGCTCGTGACCTTTGCAAACATTTTGGCGTCCCCCTTTTATCGTATCTGTTCTTTCGGGATCAACCCGTAATCATACATGACTTCCGAGTGGTTATCCAGCACCAGCTCTTTCGCCACCACGGTGTCTCCGTCCAGTGTTTCTTTGTAAATCTTCGATACACGGTAGTATTTGTCACCCTCCTGCTGGAAGTAGTGTCCCTCCTCCACGATGCGGTAGGTGTACGGCAGCGGGTGCTCGCACCGCAGGGCGGCGTACAGATTGTCCGCATCGCACCAGAGCAGCAGCTGGAAGGTTTGGTCGGTCTCGTTTTTGAACCGGTAGTCGCCGTTGTTGTAAAACACCGAGGTACCGGAGCTGAAGGGCACCCGCGCGCCCTCATCGGGGGCCAGCGCGTCGGAGTGCTTATGGAACTCCGTCACCGTCAGGGGGCTAAGCAGCACCACCCGGTGGATGGTATTGGCCAGATTGCACAGCCCGCCGCCGATACCCGGCAGCAGATGGTTGCGCACCAAAATGCGGCCATCCCGATAGCCCTTGCGCTTGGTGGTCTTGCCTACCAGATGCCAGAACGAGAAGGTCTCCCCCGGGCGGATGAGGATGCCGTTCATCCGGGCGTTGGCAAGTTTGATGTTGACAGCCTTGTTCTCCTGCAGCACCGGGTCAATGCCCTTGCCCCGCTTGATGAGGTGGGAGCTGCAGTCCGCCACCAGACAGGGCAGCGGCTCGCTCTGCCGCGTGTCCGCATAGCGCTCATGGCGCAGGAAATTCTTGATATGTCGTTTGATAATTTCTTTTTGCAGGGCGATCTTATAGCAGGTCGGGCTGATATCGCAAAACATGGTATGCACCTCTTATTTTTGGATATTCCCCAAGCGGTCCCGCCAGCGCGGATTTCTGCGCCAGCAGGCCATGATGTACTTTTCCAGCACCCGCTTTTTGCCGTAGTGGGTCTCCTGCGGCAGGCGGATGAAATCCACCAGAATGCTGGCCATCCCGCAGCGGTTCGCGCCCCGGATATCCCGGAACACCTGGTCCCCGATGCAGACGACCTGCTCCACCGGCAGGCCCAGCATCTTGGCCCCACGGCGGTAAGCGGCGGGGTCGGGTTTGCCGGCCTCGGCGATATAGGGCACGCCGATATGTTTATTAAACCGCTGGATACGCTCGGCGGAATTGTCCGAGAGGAGCAGCGTTTTCATTCCCATGGCGTCCAGTTCCCGGAACAGCGCTTCCACCTTAGGGGTCGCATCCACGCCGTGGTGGACCAGCGTGTTGTCAATATCAAACAGAATGCCCTTATACCCCAGCGCCTGCAGTTTGGCATAGTCGATGGCAAACACGTTGGGCGCCCAGTCCCAGGGATACCAGCGCTCAAGCATGGTCGGCCTCCATATACGCGCAGACAGCGTCGATCTGGGCGGCGAAATCGTCGCCGAACACATGGTCAAAAAAGGCGCTGCCGATGGTAAAATAGGCAGCCCCCGCCGCGCGGATCTCCGCCAGCCGGGCGTAGCTGTTCACGCTGCCTGCAATGCACACCGGCCCCACCGCCGCCGTCAGCGCACGGTTCAGCGCCGGGGCATCGCCGGTGTAACGGTAGCCCAGCAGGTCAATGCCGTAAGTGCCTTGGGCCAGGCAGCGCTTTGCTTCACAAACCATCTCTTCCGCCGTGCCTTCCAGCACCGAGGGCCGCCCCGTCACCTGCCCCACAAAGGGCATGTACCGCAGCCCGTGGGCCCGGCAGTAGGCGTTGACGGCCTCCGAAAAGACGGTGCCCAGCAAAAAATCGCACCCGCAGGCCGCAGCCATCTCGGCCCCGCGCAGGCACTCGGCCTCGGTGTAAGCCACCACTTCCAGGCAGGTCTGCTTGCCGCAGGCTTTCATGCGGGCAAACAGGTCCCGCATCTCGGCAAAAGGCAGGCCCGCCTCTTTAAAGCCCCAGTACCGCGCGCGGGTATGCTCGCACTTGGCAAACACCTCCGCCGCCTGCGGCACCGTCACATCGTTGTACGTCAGCATCACGATCAATTCGGGATGAGTGTTCATACTTATGCCTTCTTTAAAATGTCCAACAATTTCTCCGCACTCTTCTCCCAGCTGTACTTTTCCAGCAGCAGCTGCGGATCGGCTTTGGGTGGGGTGGTGTCGTCCACGTTGCCGGGGTTGGTATCCAAGTCAATATACCCCGCACAGTCGCCGTATACCTCCCGCATGCAGGGCGTGTCGCTGACCAGGATCTGCTTTGCCCCGCAGGCCACGGCCTCCAGCGGCGGGATGCCGAACCCCTCGTACAGGGTCGGGAACAAAAACGCCCGGCAGTTGGCCATCAGGCTTTTGGCTTCGCCATCGCTGACATAGCCCAGGTAGACTACGTTGGGCAGGTCGGCCAGACCCAGGCGCCCGGCTTCCTCGGCCAGGCTGCCGCCGCCCGCGATAGCAAACATTGCATCGGGCTTGGCCTTGGCGGCCCGCAGCACCCAGGGGAAGTTCTTGTTTTTCAGCAAGTTCGCCATGCTGAAATAGTACCCGCCCTTTTGCAGCTGCGGGTTCCTGGCAAACACGCCGTCATCGGGCGCGATGCGCTGCATCTGCTGCCAGGCGTTGTAGACAACATCCATCTTTTCCGGCGGCACACCGTAGTATTTGTGGATCTCCGCCTTGGAAAATTCCGATACCGTAATAATGCGCTCGGCCTTTTGGGCAATGCGGCGGTACTGCAGGCAGTGCCACGCGGCGCTCAGCCGGTCGCGGCGGGTGTCCCTATAAAAATCCTGCCGGGCGCGGTAGCAGACATCGTGCACCACCGCAATGCCGGTAAACCCGAACCACGGGATGACGTTGCAGGTAGCCAGCCCCTTGGCGCTGCGCCGTTTCAGGTAGCACGGGTAGTCCAGCTGCTGCCAGGCCAGCCCCTGCCGGGTGCCGAAGGGCACCACCTTTATATTTTGGTACGCCGGGGCTTTTACCTGCGGCGGCACCACAAGTTCCACCAGCCCTGCCGGGGCCATCTCATCCAGCGCGGCCAGCAGTTCGATGGAATAGCGCTGGATACCCGAAATGCGCTGGGCAAAAAACGAGCCGTCCACGGCCCAGACGGTTTGCTGCATGGCAGCCTCCCTTATGCGCAGAATTGCGCTTTCATACGTAAAATTTTGTTAACGCTCAGGTCCAGCCGGTCCTCGCTGAGGGTGCCATTCTGCACGGCCGCCAGCACAGCATCGTAGGCATCGGCCAGGCCGTCGGGCATCAGCAGCACGTCGCACCCGGCCTGCAAAGCCTGCACAGCGGCTTCGCCGGGGGTGTAGCTGTCGGTGATGGCCCCCATGGCCAGCGAGTCTGTAACGATAAGCGTGTTCTCCGCATCCGGCACCAGCGCAATGGCATCGGCACAAAGCGTTGCGGGTAGGTCGCCGGTCAGCTCCGGCACCACGATGTGCCCCACCATCACGGCATGGGGGCCAACCTCGGCGGCGGCCTCAAAAGGCAGCAGCTCGCAGGCGGTCAGTTCCTCCACCGTGCGGTAGCTGTAGGCCAGGCCGGTGTGGCTGTCCTCGGCGGTATCGCCGTGGCCGGGGAAATGCTTGAAGGTGGGCAGGATTCCCTCGCCCGCCAGTCCCCTGGCCATGGCCGCCGCGCAATCGGCGGCTTCGGCGGCGTCGGACGAAAACGCCCGCGTGCCGATGATGGGGTTATCCGGGTTGGTGTTCACGTCGGCGTCGGGGGCGAAATCCATATTGAAGCCGTAGGTACGCAGGTAGCCGCCAATGGTCTGCCCCATGGCACAGGCGGCGTCGGCACCCTCGGCTCCCACGGCGGCGGCGCTCTCATACCGGGGCAGGTCGAAGGTATCTTTATTGGCCAGCCGCGCCACCGCGCCGCCCTCCTCGTCCACCGAGATAAACAGTGGGATGTCGGAGGCCTCCTGCAGGGCCGCGTTGAAGGCGGTGATCTGTTCCGGGTCCACGATGTTTTTGCCGAATTGGCACACGCCGCCCACGGGATACTTTTGCAGCGCGTCCCGCATGGCGTCGGTCAGCTCGGTCACGCCGTCCGCCTTGGCGTCGTCGATTTGCTCCTGCGGCAGGGTCAGATCCAGGGAATCCGGCCGGATAATGAACAGCTGGCCGACTTTTTCTTCCAGCGTCAGGTCGGCGGCGGTCAAGGTCGTTTCCGCTGCGGGCGTCGGTTCGGGCGTTGGTCCTGCCTCGTCAGCAGGCAGGTCCACCACCACCGGGCGCTCGGTATTCATAGGCAGGGTCACAGCGCTCTTCCCCGTTGGCTGCGCCCCGCAGGCACACAGCACCCCCGCCAGCAAAACAGGCCAAACAAACCACTTTTTCATAAGCAGATACCCTTTCTGTCGCTTTTGTTCATTGTACCATATTCCCAGCAAGGGGGCAAGAGAGTTACATCCGGGTATAAGGGGGTAGGTGTGAAAAAGGCTCCCCGCAAGGGGAGCCAATTCTCATAATTCAGTGTTCCGCCACCACATCATCGGCGGCCGCCGTTTCCTTTGTCGAGGTATCCAGCAAACTCTCCTTCGTCACAGCAAAGGCGTCCTTGTGGGCAGCCTTTACCTCGTAGACAATGCCGGGTGCCCCATCGCTGGCCAGATAGCACAAACTCGTGGTGGTCGTGCTGCCGGTATCCGTGTCGTCCGCGGCATCGGGCACCAGATCACCAAACCGCACGGTCAGCTGCGTGCCGTCACTAAACGCCAGCACCGCCGTCACATCCGACGCATCCAGCCCGTAGGTGCTGTCCGCTTCCGGCATGGTGATGCTCCACTCGGTCTGCATCTCGCAAAGGGTGCTTACCATCCGCTTCACCGCGCTCTGGTCCAGCGCATAATCGGCATCATCGGCCAGCTGCCAGGTGCCCTCGTTCAAAACGAACTGCAAGTCGCCCACCGTCAGGGCGGTCACATCGTCGCTGGTCTTGTCGGTCAAACTCTGTGCCGCGTACAGGCTGCGGGGGGCCTTGCATAGATTGTTCAAATCGCTTTTGGCCACGGTGTACACGCCGCCCGCGTCATCGTAGACGTAGTACACGCCTGCCACATCGTTGAGCTGATCCACCGTCAGCGTGCGGGTCGTCTTTCCTGCCTTCAGGGTAAATACCATGGCCGGGGTGTCGCTCATCGCGGGGATCTCGCCCAGCTCACTGTCCTGCAGTTGGCGGGCAGCGGTCAGGTCAGTGAACTTCTCCACCAAACTCTGCACGGCGCTCTGCTCCAGCGGCAGGGTCGGGTCGGAGTCCAGCATCCAGTTGCCCTCGCTGCCCTTGAGCAGCGTCACATCCACATTGTTGCCGGAGTAGGCCAGCTCGTCCACATCCCCGGCGGCAAAGTCCACCAGCGGGATG